>JAGWAG010000021.1:15725-37798 GCA_021296535.1 Acidobacteriota bacterium
TGTCGATCGCGCCGAGCTCGCGCATGCGGAAGAAGATCGAGTCGAAGTCGTCCACCTGCAGGCAGAGGTGGCCGCGGAACGAGGCCTCGTCTTCCCACTCGGTGACGTGAAGCTGCTGCTCCTCGTTGATCTTGAAGAACTGGGCGGGGAAGTCGAGGTTGAACGTCGGCAGCGGTTCGAGGCCGAGTTCGTGCTCGTAGAAGGCGCAGGCCTTCTCAAGGTCGTCCACGACCACGGTCGCGTGTTGGATCTGGAGCACTTTGGCCATGCTTGCGGAGGCTATCGAACCTGGCCAGCGGATTAGGGACTGGCCGGCGACACGGCGTCTTTCGCGCGTTGTGGTGGGAGGCGGTGGCATACTGCAGAGGCGATGTCTGAGCCGGAAAGACCTGTCAGCGTCCGCTTCGGCTCACAGGGGCGCTTGGTCGTGCCGTTGCCGATGCGCAAGGCCCTCGGCTTCAAGGCTGGCGACCCCCTCGTCGCGCGGGTGCAAGACGGGCGGTTGGTGGTCGAGAGCAGGGAGTCGGTGCTGCTACGTGTGCAGGAGCAGTTCGGGGTACCGGGCCGCAACCTGATCAACGAACTCATCGCCGAGCGTCGACAGGCTGCAAGGCGAGAGGACGACTGACTTGACGCTCTGCGGCTGACCGAGAACCTCAGCCGATCAGCGGCAGAAGCTCCTCGGCCGAGCGGCGCGTGAGCATCGTGTAGAACTCGTCGCTCAGCAGGTTGCTGCCGTGGTCCTCGATGAACTTCTTCTGCTCCGGCGTGATGTCGGTGGGTTCCGTTTCGACCGCGTTCGGATGGCGGTTGGCCGGCGTGCGGTCGATCGAGGCCACGAACTCGACGGTCAGGGCGCCGTCGTAGCCGGCCTCTCGTAGCGTCTCGACGATCGCCGCCCAGTCGAGGGCGCCCATGCCGGCCGCCATCCGGTTGCTGTCGGCGACGTGGAAGTCGACGAGGCGGCTGCCGGCCTGGCGGATCGAACCGAGCAGGTCGCGGTCCTCCATGTTCATGTGGAAGGCGTCGAGGCAGACGCCGCAATCCGGTCCGGTCGCTTCGGCCAGCGCCAGCGCCTGGGCGCCGCGGTTGATGAAGTAGGTCTCGAAGCGGTTGATCGGCTCGATGGCGAGCAGCACGCCCGCGGCCTGGCCGTGGTCGTAGATCTCCTGCATGCTCTCGACCGCCCAGCGCCACTCGTTCTCGGGCGTCGAGTCGGGATCGACCTTGCCCACGGTGCCCGGCACGATCGAGATCTCGTGGCCGTCGAGCTCCTTGACCATCGTGATGCAGTCCTTGACGTACTGGATCGAGCTTGCGCGTTCCGCTTCATCCTGCGCAATCAGGCTGCGGCCGTCCATCATCAGGGTCACGGAGCCCCAACAGCGAATGCCGTAGCGGTTCAACAGCTCCCGGACCTCCGCCGTGTCGTAGAGCTCCGGCTCGCCGCTGATCTCGAGCGACTCGTAGCCGAACTCTCTCAGACGCGCGAGCGTCTTCTCAAGCGGTTCCGCTCGCATCCAGTTGTGCATCGACAGGTGCATGGCAGATCTCCAGTTGGTCGGGGGAAGATAGCAGCGTCCGACCGGACCGGAGCGGACCGGACCGGACCGGACCGGAGTGGCGGAGGACGCAGCCGCCGGTCTTGGGTCAGGAGGGGTCGGCTCCCAGGTGACGTGAGCGCCTGAGAGGAGATGGGGCCTCACTCGCTTCGGTTGGGCGTCGGTTGATCGGAGGGCGTCGGGCGTCGCTCGTTCAGAGGCACCAGGGAGCCGAACCCTCCTGACCCGACTGGGCTGGCGGTCGTTGCCGAGACGGGCCTTGGCCAATTCAGTCAGGAGCTCTGCGACAGGCGCCGGGTGTGGGGTCTTGTTCGCTGGATACGCCGGCCTCCGGCCGGCATCCGGCCGCTTTGCGGTCGGTCTGCTGGCCCGCATTCTGCGAAGTACGGAAGCCTCGCCAAGGATTCGCGGTTCTCATGCGTCATACCGATGAGTTGGGATGGCAGAAGCGGTTCAGCAAGTCGTCGAGGCCAGGTGGGTATCCCCCGGGCCGTGTTCTAGTGTGACTGGCGTGCCCACGGGTGACGAGGAGCTGGCCCGGGCTGCGGCCCGGGGTGATCGCGAGGCCTTTGCGGAGCTGCTGGATCTCCACTACGACCGGATCTTCCGGTTCTGTTTTCGGCTGACGGGAAGTGGGGAAGACGCGGAGGATCTGACGCAGGACATCTGCCTGGCACTGCCGGGGAAGTTGAAGAGCTTTCGGGGCAGGGCACGGCTTGATACCTGGCTCTATCGGGTGGCGATGAACGCGGCGCACGACCGGCGACGCCGTGACACGAGCAGGACGAAAGTTGCGGAAGGTTGGGGGGACTGGGAGGTGAACCGACGTGCGGCGGCCGCGGCCAGGTCCACGGAACTCGAGTGGCTGCGTCGGGCGATGACGGCCCTGCCGGAGGATCTGCGCGACACGGTGGCGCTCACGATCGACGGCGAGATGACCCACCGTGAAGCAGCCGAGGTGCTCGGAGTCTCCGAGGGGACCGTGAGTTGGCGGCTCTCGGAAGTCCGCAAGCGCCTGCGGGCGATGCGGCAGGAGGAAGAACGACGATGACCGATCCACTCGACGATCTGAAGCGCGTGTTTGAGCGTGGTACGCCCGAGCCGGATGCCGAGAGGCGGAGAGCGAACCTGGCGCGTGCGACTGAGCTGTTCGACCAAGCCCAGGAATCGGCGGCCGAGCCGCGTCGTATCCATGACCGCCTGACTACCCGGGCGGGTATCGGGCTTGGAGTACGGCACGTGCTGAACGCACTGACCTCTCGACCTGTTCTTGCCGCCGCCGGCGTTCTTGCCGCCGTCGGCCTTGCCGCAGTCTTCGTGACCGTGAACCGGAACGCGGTGCCTCGACAGCCGGTGTTCGTGGCGGATGCCGGCATCGCTCCGGAGCCTGCCGTGGCGCCCCTGAGCGAAGGACCGGAAGCAGGCCCGACAGCCGCGCCGACCGGTGAAGTTCCAGCCGCTACTGGTGACCCCCGTCAGGCGGAGGCACCGGCGGGAGAGTCCGCTGCTCGCGTGGCGTCACGCCGTGACCGCGAGCTGGCTGAGGATCGCGAAGCGGTAGAGGCGGTAGCCGCTGAACGGGACCGACAGCCTCGTGACCGAACCGTTGAACCCGTTGACTTACCGGAGAGGCCTCCGACAGCCCCGCAACGGAGCACCAGAGTCTCGCAGCACACAACGACGCCCGACTCTTTCGATTCGGTCATAGCGGGTCTGGAGAGACGGAGAGAGCAGTTGAGGGTTCAGTTGGAGAGCTTGCCCGGTGCAGGCCACGATGCCGCCGACTCGGCCTTGGCTCGGGAGACGGAGGAGATTGTCGCGGCCGATCGCCGAAACGTCAGTTCCGAGCTCGTGGCTGAAGCTGAGCCACCTCCGCCGGAGCCGACAGGCCCGCTACATGCCAGGGCAGAACGGCTTCGAGCGGGCGCCATGGAACCCGCCGCGCTGGCTGCGTGGTCCTCTGCCGACGTCGTGGTCCCGCGACAGCCCAACACGGAGGCCTTCGCCAACGAGCCTGCCAGCCCAATCAAGGTCGCCGCGGAGGAACCCGTCTCGACCTTCTCGATCGACGTCGACACGGCGAGCTACTCCGTGGTCCGCTCGTCGCTGATGAACGGCTACCTGCCGGCACCCGAGTCGGTGCGCATCGAAGAACTCGTCAACTACTTCCCGTACGCGTACCCGCCGCCGGGCGAGCGCGGCGCGCCATTCCGGCCGACGGTGACCGTCGCGCAGACGCCGTGGAATCCGGACACGCTGCTGATGCATATCGGCCTCCAGGGGCGAGAACCGGCCAAGAACGATCGGCCGCCGCTCAACCTCGTGTTCCTGATCGACACGTCGGGCTCGATGGCTCAGCCGAACAAGCTGCCGTTGCTGGTGCAGTCGTTCCGGCTGATGGTCGGGCAACTCGATCCCGCGGACGAGGTAGCGATCGTGACCTACGCCGGCAGCGCGGGCCGCGTTCTGGAACCCACCCCGTCCACGGAGCGCGGCACGATCCTGGCGGCGCTCGACCGCCTCCACGCTGCCGGCTCGACCGCCGGAGCGGCGGGAATCCAGGTCGCCTACGGGACGGCCGCGGGCATGGTCGCGGACGGTGAGGTCACGCGGGTCATCCTGGCGACGGACGGGGACTTCAATGTCGGAATCTCGGACCCCGAACAGCTCGAGGGCTTCATTGCCCGACAGCGGAAGAACGGCATCTACCTTTCCGTGCTCGGCTTCGGCCGCGGCAACCTGGACGACGCGACGATGCAGGCACTGGCCCAGAACGGCAACGGTCAGGCGGCCTATATCGACACGCTGTCGGAGGCCCGGAAGGTGCTGGTCGACCAACTGGTCGGCACGCTGTTCCCGATCGCCGATGACGTGAAGATCCAGGTCGAGTTCAATCCCGCCGCGGTCGCCGAGTACCGCCTGATCGGATACGAGACGCGGGCGCTTCGGCGCGAGGACTTCAACAACGACCGCGTCGACGCGGGTGAGGTCGGTGCCGGCCACGCGGTCACCGCGATCTACGAAGTGACACCGGTCGGTTCCCCCGCGGTGCTTCACGATGCTCTGCGGTACGCCGACCGCACGGCGGAGCCGCCGGTGGCCGGCGCGAGGCCGGAGAGCGCTCGGGAACTCGCTTTCCTCCGCCTGCGCTACAAGGAGCCCGGCGAGGACGCGAGCGAACTGATCGAGCTTCCAATTGCACGTGGCATGGGTCCGGCGAGTAGCGACCAGCGCTTCGCCGCCGCCGTCGCCGGCTTCGGCCAGCTTCTCCGGGGGAGCGTCTACACCGGCGGCTGGACCTGGGCCGATGCGATCGCGCTGGCCGAGGCGAACACCGGGGACGACCCCTTCGGCTACCGCCGCGAGGCGGTGACCCTGATGCGCCTCGCCGAGAGCCTGCCCCGGTAGCTATTTGGCCGGACGGCGTCTGATGGACCGCGTGCGCGGTCCATCAGTGGGCGCCCAGAAAGCCGCGCAGGCAGCGGGTGACGGCCCCGGGCGCTTCGGCCATCAGCATGTGGCCGGCGTCGGCTACGGTCACGAAGCCGGCGCCGCCGCTGATGCGGTCCGCCAGTGCGCGGCCCGCGCGCGGCGGCGTCATCCTGTCCTTCGCTCCCGCGACGACGAGCGCGGGGCAGGAAACGCTGGGAGCGCTCTCGCTGCCTTCCCACGCGTTGCAGGCGGCAAAGTCGCGGTGGAGTACCTTCGGCGCGCAGCGGTCGAGCAGAGCCATCGTCGCGCCGAGCATCCACAGTCCCGGCGATTCGGCACCACCGAAATGGGCGCCGGTGCCGTGGCCGAACGCGGCGATGAAGCGGTGGGCGTTGAGCGGCCTCTTCAGGGTGTCGGCGAGCAAGCCGGGGTTGACACGCAGCGTCTCGCCGGCGCCGAGCAGGGCGACCCGCTTTGTGGGTCCGTTCGGCCTGGCCGCGGCGTCGACCGCGATGCAGGCGCCCATCGAATGGCCGATGACGGCAACCTCGCGACTACCCGCGCTTGCCGCGGCCTCCGCGGCGAAGTCGACGGTCCAGGCCGCGTAGTCGGCGATAGTGGACATGTCGTCCAGGTCCTCGGAGGCGCCGTGGCCGGGAAGATCGGGCGCGGCGACGTTCCAGCCGTGCTGGGCCAGCGACCGCGCCTGGAGGGCCCACACCGTATGGTCGCAGCCGGCGCCGTGAAGCAGCAGGGCGAGCGGCTGCCTCGGCTTCCAGGCGGCGCCGCCGGCGCCGCAGTAGACCTGGCGGCCGCGGATTTCGAGTTCGGGCATGGCTCGTCTCGTGCTCAGGAGGCCACGGCCCGCGGCCGCTGCACTTGCTTCTGCGAGCGCTTGAGCGCCCGGTCGAGATCGGCCCTAAGGTCGCCGGGATCCTCGATCCCGACGGACAGCCTGACCATCTCCTGGGTGACGCCCGACTCGGCGAGCTCTTCGGCCGTCATCTGCTGGTGGGTCGTGCTCGCGGGGTGGATGACCAGGCTCTTCGCGTCGCCGACGTTGGCCAGGTGCGACCAGAGTTCCAGGCTCTCGATGAAGGCGATCCCGGCCTCGAGCCCGCCACGGATCCCGAACGTCATCAGGGCGCCGCTGCCCTTCGGCAGGAGCTTCCTGGCCAGGTCGTGCTGGGGGTGGCTCGCCAGGCCGGGATAGCTCACCCAGTCGACGGCGTCGTGCCCTTCCAGGAAGGCGGCGACGATGGCGGCGTTCTCCGCATGGCGGGCTACACGCAGCGGCAGCGTCTCGAGTCCCTGGAGCAGGTAGAACGCCGCCTGCGGATTGAGGCAGGCGCCGAAGTCTCGCAACCCCTCGAGGCGCGCCTTGAGGATGAACGCGGGCGGCCCGTAGTGCTCGGCGAAGGCGATGCCGTGGTAGCCGGGGCAGGGCTCGGTCATGATGGGGAAGCGCCCGGACGCGGCCCAGTCGAACTTGCCGCTGTCGACGAGCACGCCGCCGAGGGTGACGCCGTGGCCGCCGATGAACTTCGTCGCCGAGTGCATCACGATGTCCGCGCCGAGATCGATCGGCCGCGAGAGGAACGGGGTGGCGAACGTGTTGTCGATCAGCAGCGGCACGCCGATGCCGTGCGCGAAGTCGGCGACGGCGGGAATGTCCAGCACGTCGATCCGCGGGTTGCCGATCGTCTCGCCGAAGAACAGCTTCGTGTTGGGTCGCGCCGCGCGCTGGAAGTTCCGCGGGTCGGTGGGTTCGACGAACGTGGTCTCAATCCCGAAGCGCCGCAGGGTGTGGTTCAGCAGGTTGTGAGTGCCGCCGTAGATCGCGGCCGAAGAGACGACGTGGTCGCCGGCGGAGAGGATGGTCGCCGCGGCGAGGTGGAAGGCGGACTGGCCGGAAGCTGTAGCCACCGCGCCGACGCCGCCCTCGAGCGCCGCGATCCGTTCCTCGAACACGGCGACCGTCGGGTTCGAGATCCGCGAGTAGATGTGCCCGGCCTCTTCGAGGTTGAACAGGCCCGCGGCGTGATCCGTGTCCCGGAACACGTACGACGTCGAGTTGTAGACCGGCACCGCGCGCGCCCCGGTGGCCGCATCGGGCCGCTGGCCCGCGTGAAGCGAAAGCGTGTCGAACTTGTAGAACCAGTCACTGCTCATGGAGTCTGCCTCCCGGGTTGCGTCTGCACGAGGCGGACCGCGAGTGTAGCTGCACGGGTACCGCGGTGTGGCAGAGTGGCGCTTTGAAAGGGAGGAAGATGGGGATCGTCGAAGAGTGGCATGAGTGCCTGGGTCGGGGTGAGGTTCTGCTGCTGGACGGTGGTACCGGGACGGAGCTGGAGCGGCGGGGTGTGCCGATGGACTCGGCGGCCTGGTGTGGGACGGCGGCGCTGGATTACAAGGACGCGATTCGGGATCTCCACGAGGAGTACATTCGGTCCGGCGCCGACGCGATCATCACGAACACGTTCGCGACTCACCGGCCGTTGCTGGAGGCGGCGGGGCTGGGCGACCAGGTTGGAGTGATCGTGAGGCGGGCGGTGGAGGCGGCTCTCGAGGCGCGGGAGCGGGCCGGGTGCCCCGGAGTGCTCGTTGCCGGTTCGATGTCGACGATGCCGGCGAGCAACGTTCGGGGCGGTTACGCGCCGCTCGATGAGCAGATGGCGGCCTACCGGGAGCAGTGCGGACTGCTGGCCGAGGCGGGGGTCGATGTGATCGCGCTCGAGATGATGCAGGATCGGGAGCGGGCGGCGCTGGCATTCGAGGCGGCGACGGAAACCGGTTTGCCGGTATGGCTCGGGGTCAGTGCGCGGAAGGATCCGGATACAGGCGCGATCACGCCGTTCAACTGGCCCGACGAGTCGTTCGAGGAGCTACTTGATGTGTTGATACCGCTCGGTCCGTCGATCGTCCATGTGATGCACTCCGAGATCGCGGCGGTGCCGGAAGCGGTGGCGATGGTGCAGGAGCGTTGGCAGGGGCCGATCGGCGTGTATCCCGAATCGGGCTACTTCACGATGCCGAACTGGAACTTCGTCGACGTGATCGATCCGGCCGACCTGGCGGCGGAGGCCCGCGGATGGGTCGAGGCCGGCGTTCAGATCGTCGGCGGTTGCTGTGGTCTGGGGCCGGAACATATCCGTGCGCTCGGGGCGCTGCGCGGGGTAAACGCCGGGGCGGCCTGATGGCTGCGGCAAAGGGCCAGACGGACCGGGCGAAGACGGCCTTCGAGCCGCCGTTTCTCGTCCTTGCCAGTCTGGTGCTTTCCTTCGTGTTGTCGCGCTTCTTTCCGCTTTCCCTGTGGTCGGAAAGCCTGTCGAGATTCGGCGAGGTGGCGGGTGTCGTGATCATCTTCGGCAGCGTGGTGCTGATGGCCTGGGCCGGTCTTTCGATGATTCGTGGGGGCGGCTCGCTGCCCGTGCACACTCCGACGGCTCAGCTGGTCGTGCGCGGGCCCTACCGGCTGACCCGGAACCCGATCTACACCGGCATGGTGCTGCTGCTCGTGGGCATCGGATTCGCGAGGGACAGTTGGTGGTTCCTGGTCATGGCCGTTGCCACGGCACTGCTGCTGCGCTGGGGCGTCATCCTGCGCGAGGAGGCCTACCTGGAAGGCAAGTTCGGCGACGAGTACCGCGAGTATGCGAAGCGCGTCCGGCGCTGGCTGTAGAGCCCGGCCGTTTCTGTTGCCGGCGGCGCTGGCGCTGGTCCTTGCCTCTTGCGGCCCCGAGCCGGAGGCCGCGCCGCCTGCCGCGGTTCCGACGAATGTCGGTCGCCTGCTCGCCGGAACTTCGACCGACCGGCCGCCCGTCATCCTGATCACGATCGACACCCTGCGCGCCGACCGGCTCTCGAGCTACGGCTCGGACCGGGTCGAGACGTCGCACATCGACCGTCTGGCCGCCGAGGGCGTTCGTTTCGACAACGCATCCTCGACGGTGCCGTTCACCTTGCCGGCCCACAGCTCGATCATGACGGGCCTCTACCCGCCGTCCCATGGGGTGCGGGAGAACGTCGGCTACGTGCTGGGCGCGGAGCAGGTCACCCTCGCCGAGCGCTTCCGTGATGCCGGCTACCGCACCGGCGGATTCGTCAGCGCCTTCGTGCTCGATGCACGTTGGGGGATCGGCCGCGGGTTCGACACCTACGTCGACGATTTCGACCTCGACTCGATGGCCGGCGCGAACCTGGGTTCGGTCCAGCGCCCGGGGCCGGAAACGATCGCTCACGCCCTGGAGTGGCTCGACGAGACGGCGCCTTCCGGCGACGGTGGCGCGGCCGGCGGTATGACCGGGTCGCCCTTCTTCCTGTGGCTGCACCTGTTCGATCCGCACGATCCGTACGAGCCGCCTGAACCCTTCCGTTCCGAGTACGAGGGACGGCCGTACGACGGCGAAGTCGCGTACACGGACTCGCTGATCGGCGGTTTTCGCTCCGCGCTCGAGCAACGCGGGTTGTTCGACGAGTCGGTCGTCGTGCTGACTGCCGACCACGGCGAGGGGCTGGGCGATCACGGCGAGAGCTACCACGGCTTCTTCGTCTACGACTCCACTGTCCACGTGCCCCTGATCGTGCGGTTGCCCGGTGGGGTGGAAGGTGGACGGGCGGTTGCCGGCGCCGTGAGCCACGTCGACATCGCGCCGACGCTGGCCGAGCTCCTGGGCCTTGCGGGGACCGGCGCGGAGCAGGGGCGGAGTCTGCTCCGGGCGATGCAGGGGCTGGAGGAACCGGATCCCGGTCGCGGTGTGTACGCCGAGTCGTTCTACGCCCTCGACCACTACGGTTGGGCGCCGCTTCGCTCGCTGCGCACGTCCGAGTACAAGTACATCGAGACGCCCGACCCGGAGCTCTACGCTCTGTTGGAGGATCCGGACGAACTGACGAACGTCCTGCTCGAGCGGCGCGATGTGTCGCGTGAACTGCGGGCCGCGGCCGTGGAGCTGGCGGCGGAACTCGACCGCGCGGCGCCCGAATCGACCCCCGAGCCCGATCTGGATGAAGAGGCCCTGGCCCAGTTGCGGGCTCTCGGGTACCTGGCCGGCCGCGGCGCCGCCGAGCGGGGTGCGACCGACGAACCTCGCGCCGACCCGAAGACCAAGGCGCACCTCCACCGCGCGATCATGAGGGCGCAGAGCGCCTTCGGCAGCGGCGACGACGAGGCCGCCACCGACGAACTGAGGGCCGCTCTCGCCGAGGACGACGGGTTGCTCGACGCGCACCAGCTCCTGGGCACGATCACGCTACTTGCCGGCGACCCGGAACCGGCGACTTCGCATTTCCAGCGTGCGCTGGCGCTCGATCCCGAACACCGGCAGTCCCTGCTCGGGTTGGCCAACGCCTACCTCGAGCTGGGACGCGTCGACGAGGCGATCGTCGGCTACCGGCGCCTGCTCGAGGTCGCGGGCCAGGACTCCAAGGCGACGATGGCCCTGGCCCGCATCCACGTGGAGCGCGGCGAGTTGAGCCAGGCCGAGGAGGTGCTCGCCGCCGCGGCCGAGGGTCGTGAGCCGCCGCCGGTCGTGACGAACAAACTGGGCGAAGTGATGGCGCTGTTGGGCCGGAGCGGCGAGGCGGAGACGAGGTTCCGGCAGGCCATCGCCTCGAACCCGGAACTCGGCGAGGCACACTACAACCTCGCAGTCCTCCTGGATGAGGCGGGAAAACCGTTCGAGGCGGTGGAGACCTACCAGCGGGCGGCCGAACTCCGGCCGCGCGACCACCGCCCACGGTTCAATCTTGGCCGTCTCTACGGCCGGCTGGGCCGGCCCCTCGACGAGATCGAAGCCTACCGGGCCGCGGTCGACGCGGCGCCGGATTTCGCGCGCGGCTACTTCCATCTGGCCAAGGCCATGATGGACACCGGGTCCGACCTGGCCGAAGCGGAGGCGGTCGCGCGCCGGGGTCTCGAGCTGGAGCCGGTTGGCGAGGACGGTGCGCTCGGCTACTTCGTGCTCGCCGACATCCTGAACCGGCTCGGCCGACCCGGTGAGGAACGGCAGGCGCTGGCGCGCGGGCGGGAGTTGCTGGAGCAGCAGCAGTAGTGGGAGATCGCGCTACCGGGAGCATGTAAACGCACCGGAGTCGCGGATGGCCACGAAGGGACCTCTAGCGGTCTCGTAGCCCCTGGAAACGGTTTCTCCTCCGGAATTTGGCTGGTGCTCCACCTGCACCCGAACGGCCAGATCGGTCGCGCCGCCCACATAGACCCAGTATTGGCCGCTAGTCGCGCAGGCGTCGAGTACCTTGAGGAAGATCTCGACGTTGCCGGGTTCAAAGAACGTGTAGTAGCCCGAATCGCGAGTCAGCGACCTCCCCTCTGCCGGCTTCCATTCGCCTGTCTCCGGCTGCTGATACTCGCTGGTGGCGCTGAACTTGCCGTCGTTCAGACACAGTTTCGATGAATTCGGGAAACGGCAAGCGCCCGCGTCGGGATGCCCAACCGGGATGACCTCGACGCGAGACCGAACCACTACCGGTTGCGCCAGATACCTGCCATCGTCGTCGGCCGCGGCTACGTCGACCTCGATCTCCGCGGGGCCGGGCTCGCGGAAAGTCCAGTGCAGTATGGGCGCGTTGGTCTCGGTTGCCGCGCCGTCAACGATCCAGGTGTACCGGTTTGGATTCCCGTCGGACTCGACCCGGAACGTAACCTGCTCGCCCGCCAGGACGACGGTTGGCAACACGACGATGTCACCCGTGGTCGGCGGCTCCGCTGGCGGCGGCAGTGGCCTTCCCATGCGTGAGTTCCCCGTCCCTCTGGCTGTCTGAAGACAGGAGAACGCGGTGATGTCCGTGATCGCCTTGAACGGCTGGCCGCCCTCGGTCTCGTAGACACTGCTGGTCGCCGTGGAATGGTCCAGCACCGTCAGACGGACGCCCAGGTCCGTGGCGCCGCCGGCGAACACCCAGTGTCTTTGGTTGATCGCACAAGCGTCGAGTACCTTGGCCATGATCTCCACGTTCGTCCTGTCGAAGAACGTGAAGAACCCGGTGTCCCGACTGAACGCCGACACGCGCCCTGACATCCACTTCTCCAGGCTGGGGTCGAAGAACTCAGCAGCTACGTCGAATCGACCTTCGTGCGAACAAAGTCGGAAGGGATCGTCGTACGTGCAGACGTTGGCGCGCGAGTCCTCCTCGGCGAGGACTTCGACTGCCAGACTTGCGGTGACCGGGTCGGCGACCGCTGTTCCCGCCTCGTCGACCGACGTGACGGTGACCGTCACCGTCTTCCAGCCCAGGTGCTCGAAGGACCACTCCAGCATCGCCGAGTCGTTGTTGACCACTTGGCCTCCGACGGTCCATACGTAGTCGTTGGCCACGCTGCTCGTCACAGCGCGGAAGGTCACCGTCTTGTGCCGGACGACAGTGTTCGGCTCCACCGTCAACGAGACCGTGGCCGGTGTCGGCCCGCAACTGGGGATCGCGTCGGTCTCTCCAGCTAGTGACGCATGCCACTCCAGCAAGGAAGCCGGCAGGCAGACACGGTTCGTCCCCGAGGCCTTGAAGCTGCTCAGTTCAGTGAGTTCGCCAAGCGCGGTTGGCACTTGCCCGGAAAGGTCGTTGTCTTGAAGGTGGAGCCGCTCCAGGTTGAAGAGGTCTCCCAGTTCGGGCGGAATGGCACCCGTAAGACGGTTCCTCTCCAGGATCAACGCGCTGAGATTCGTGAGGCCCCCGAGCTCGGGAGGTATGTTGCCGGAGAGGCGGTTTGCGCCCAGGTCGAGAGCCCAGAGGCTGGAAAGCTCCGCAAGTTCCTTCGGTATGGTGCCCCTCAGACCGTTTCCCGACAAATCCAGAATCAGGAGGTCAGCAAGGTCGCCGAGCTCCCTCGGTATAGTGCCCGTAAGTCCGTTCTCCGAAAGACCGAGCAACCAAAGGCTAGAGAGGTTTCCGAGTTCCTTCGGTACGGTGCCCGCGAGACGGTTTCCATCCAGAAGCAGCGATTTGAGATAGATCAGATCGCCGAGCACAGGTGGTACGCCGCCGGTCAGGTCGTTTTCGTCCAGGTAGAGATGCTCCAGACTGGAGAGCTCTCCGAGCTCCATCGGTATCGTTCCCGTAAAGCGGTTCTGCCCCAGACCGAGCCCCAGAAGACTGCCGAGGCTCCCGAGTTCCTTGGGGATGGCGCCGGTGAGACTGTTGTTGCCCAAGTCCAACCCGATGAGACTCGTGAGCTTGCCGAGTTCCTCGGGGATGGCCCCGGTGAGACTGTTGTAGTCCAGATTCAACCCAATGAGGTTCGTGAGGTTCCCGAGCTCCTTCGGAATGTTGCCGGTAAGACTGTTCCTTGACAGAACGAGCGTGAGAAGGTTGTCGAGGTTCCCGAGTTCGTTGGGTAGGGCGCCCGTGTGACCATTCCCGAACAGAAACAACTGACTCAGATTGGCGAGGTTCCCGAGCTCGGGCGGTATGGGTCCCCTGAGATTGGCGTTGCCGCCCAGAAACAGCTGACTCAGATTGGCCAGGTTCCCGAGTTCAGGAGGTATGCCCCCGGTCAGGTTGTTTGTGTGTAGGTTGAGTGTGTAGAGGCTTGTGAGGTTCCCCAGTTCCTTCGGTATCCTGCCCGTTAGACTGTTTCGCGACAGATGCAAGTGAGTGAGACTGGTGAGACTCCCAAGTGCGGCGGGTATGTTTCCCGTGAGATTGTTCTCGTCAAGTTCCAGGCTGAACACGCGGCCATTGACGTTTGTGGAAACGCCGAACCACTCGCTGATGTCCTTGGAGTCGTCATTCCAGTTCGTTCGGGTCGTCCAGTCGTCACCGCCGGTGCTCCTGTAGAAGGCGACCAGTGTGGCCTTGTCGTCAGCTTGAGCCATCGTCGGCGTGGCTGAGCCGGCAAGGGCTAGGAGCGCCGAAAAGAGGACGCCTGAAAGGGGGCGGTTGACCGTTGCCTGCGAGAGCGTGGAGAAGGCCGGAACGGTGGGTGCGTCGCCTGGAGACAACCCGCGATGCTTGCGAAGGCGCCGCGATTCGTCGAAGAAGTGCGCCGTTGCTTCGGGGTTGAGAGGGAGGGTTTGGGACACGTTGCCCTTCAGAGCTGGTATAGGGCGGCTCTTGCGGCTCAGACTGGCTTCATCGTAGCGCCTGAGTCGTGATCTCAGCCACACGAGCCGGGTCCTCCATCGGTCCGAGATGGCCCAGGCCTTCGACTTCCAGAAAGTCGACGTTCGGCAACTCGCCGACGATCGCATCGGCCCAGTACGCGGGCCCGGGGATGAGGACGGCGCCGCGCATCAGAGTGACCGGGCACTCCACCTGGCGAAGGCTGTCCCAGGCGCGATGGCGGGGCCCCATCAGGTAGAGCTGCGACTCGACCTCAGGACGACACCTGATCTCGACCGTGCCTCCCGCGGTCGGCGTGAAGCCGTTCCGGACGTACGACTCGAGCGCTTCCGGGTGGAACAGGGAGTAGGGGAGCTTCGCCGCGAAGTTGGCGACAGCGGCTTCGTGGGACGCGAAACGTCTGCGGCGATGCTTCGTCCGATGGACCCAGACGTCGAGGCGGGCGTCGTCGTCCGTCACGCCGGGCGGGTAGATCACCGGCTCGTAGCAGACCAGGCCGGCGAAGAGGCCCGGTTGTCGCGGCTCGGCCATCAGCAGCGCGGCTGCGCCCATCGAGTGGCCGAAACCGAACAGCGGCCCCCGGGAAGTCAGGTCGAGCGTGTCGACTACGGCGAGCAGGTCGTCAGCGCAGCTCTCCCAGCGGTAGTCCAGGCCGTCGGGGGCTGTCGCGTCGCCGTGGCCCCGGAGATCTACGCTGATCCGGTGATAGTCGTCGAGGTGATCGAGCATCGGGTCGTACACCCGGCCATGAAACCCGGTTGCATGGCCGACCAGCAGGGTCGGGCCGTCGCCGCCGTAGTCGTAGACGGCGAGCTCGACGCCGTCGGTGGAGGGCACACGCTGTACGGAAACCGGTTCGGGCATCGGCCGGTGTTCATAGCAGAATAGGCACCCGATGCCGAAACGAGTCCCGTGGTTCGGGTTGAGCGCTTCCTCATCCGCGGAGAGCCTGCGGGTGCGGCGGCTTCAGGTCGGCTTTCTGCTGCTGCTTGCGATCACCGCGGTTCAGGTTGTCTGGTGGCTGGTCGACCAGGCGCGGATCGCCGAGCGCATCGCCGACGATCGGGTGGCGCGCCTGGAGGTTGACCGGGAGGCGGCGGGGGCCGCGGTCCGGGCCGGTCAGTCGCTCGATGAACTGCGGGCGTTCTACCCGGACCTCCTGGTCGATGCCGACGGCGCCCGGCTCAGGCCCGAGTCCCTGCAGGCGATCGAGATCGAGCGCCGCAGCCACCTGAGCCAGTACCGCTGGGAAGGCGGGTTCTTTCTGTTCGTCCTCGGCGGAGGGATCCTCGTGTTGTGGCGGGTCCTGCGCCGGGAGGCGGACCTGCTCAACCGTCAGCAGAACTTCCTGGCCGCCGTGTCGCACGAACTGCGAAGTCCGCTGGCGAGTCTCCGACTCACGACCGAGACCCTGCTGCTGCGCGATCTGGCGGCGACCGATCGCCGTGGGTTGCTCGAGCGAAACCTGGAAGATCTGCGTCGGCTGGAGCGTCTGGTCGGCAACCTGCTGGAGACAACGCGCCTGGAGGAGCGTCAAGCGGTGCCGCGCCGGGAGCCGGTCGATCTGTCGGAAGCGGTGTCGCTGGCGTTCGCGGAACTCGGGCACCGCGCGGCCGGTACCGAGGGGATCGATATCGATGTCCAGGTCGAATCCGGTCTAGGCCTGCAGGCCGATCCGGTCGGCCTCGGTACGGTGCTCAGGAACCTGATCGGCAACGCGATCGAGTCGGCGCAGACGGCCGGCAGCCGCGTCGAGGTCACCGCCAGGCGGATCGATTCGGAGGTCGAGCTCCAGGTCCTCGACGACGGAGTCGGGTTCGAGCCCTCCGAGGGGCGCCGGTTGTTCGAGAAGTTCTACCGGCCCGGCAGTGAGCTGCGACGCAACAAGCAGGGCAGCGGTCTGGGTCTCTATCTCGTGCGCGGCTTTGTCGCGCTGGAGGGCGGAGAGGTCGAGGCGCGCAGCGAGGGACCGGGTCGGGGCGCGACCTTTCGCGTCACCTGGCCGGCCGGAGAGCCTGCCGGGGAACCGGCGTCGTGAGGGCCGCACCGGAGGAGGCGGCCCGCGTGCTGCTGATCGAGGACGAGGAGAATCTGGCTGCGGGCATTCGTTTCAACCTGGAAGCGGAAGGCCTCGATGTCGACTGGATCGGCGACGGCGAGGTGGCCCTGGAACGAATCCGGGATCCGCGTTACCAGCTTGTGATCCTCGACGTGATGCTGCCGGGGGTGGACGGCTTCACCCTGTGCGAGGAGGCGAGACGCCACGGTGTCGATACACCGGTGCTCTTCCTGACCGCCAAGGCCGGCGTGGACGATCGCATTCGCGGCCTCGAAGCCGGCGGCGACGACTACCTCGCCAAGCCATTCCATTTGACGGAGCTGCTGCTGCGGGTGCAGGCCATCCTGCGTCGGCGGGCGTGGCGCGCGGCGGAGACGTCGCCGGATGTGGTGCGGTTCGGTGACAACCACTTCGACTTCTCCGCCTTCGCGGGAGCTTCGTGGGACGGAAAGACCCAGCAGTTGACCCAGAAGGAGGCGATGATCCTCAAGACCCTGGCGGAGCGGGAGGGCGAAGTCGTCTCGCGCGAGGACATCCTGGACCGTGTCTGGGGCTACGAGGCGTTCCCGTCGTCCCGAACGATCGACAACTTCGTCCTCAGGTTGCGCAAGCGCTTCGAACCCGACCCCGAGCGGCCGCGTCACTTCCACACCGTCCGCGGCGTCGGCTACCGCTTCACCGCCGGCACCGACTGACCCGGTTTCCGCCGCGCTACTCGACTTCGAGCAGCTCGAGTTCGAAGGTGAGGGCGGCGGCGGGCGGGATGGTTGGCGGCGAACCGTTCGCGCCGTAGGCGAGGTCGGCGGGGATGAAGAGTTCCCACTTGGCGCCCGGCTTCATCAACTGCAGAGCTTCCGACCAGCCCGGGATGAAGCCGCTGACGGGGTAGGTGGTTGGCTGGTCCCGGTCGTAGGTGCTGTCGAACACGGTGCCGTCGATCAGGGCGCCGTGGTAGTGGACCGTGACCGTCTGGTTCGCCGTGGGGCTGTCCCCGCTGCCCGCGCGCAGTTCGCGGTAAAGGAGACCGGAGTCCGTCTTGACGACGCCTTCCTCCTTCTCCTTGGTGGCGAGGAAGGCGGCGCTCTTGGCGGTGTTTTCCATCATGGCCGCCTGCCGGGCGCGGTCCGCGTGCGCCTGCATCTTGGCGCCCAGTTCGCTCAGGACACTGTCGACTTCCCCGGAATCCAGGGCCTCGGTGCCTTCCAGACCGTCCTTGAAGCCGCGCAGCAGCAGTTCGAGATCGAGTTCCAGGTCGTCCGGCTCCAGGTTGCTGCCGATGTTCAGACCGATCGCGTAGGAGGCCTTCTCGTTCCAGGTCTCGGCGAGCGGCGGCTCATCGGCGGCCGCGGCGTTGGCCTCTTCCTGGGCGCAGGCTGGCGCTACCGCGAGGAGAGCAAGGATGGCGGCGATCAGGGTGATGCAGGTGCGTGGCTTGTTCATGGCGCGCATCGTATCCGCACTGCGTGCGCCGGCCCTCTGGCCGGCATCCGGCGCGTCGGTCCCGCCGCTTCGCTATCCTCGTTTCGTGGGGCCCGTGCAGTTGATCCTCGTGGCCTTGGTGCAAGGGCTCACGGAGTACCTGCCGATCAGTTCGACGGCGCACACGATCCTGCTGCCGCGACTGTTCGGCTGGCCGGACCAGGGTTTGCCGGTCGACGTGGCCGCCAACACGGGAACGCTGCTCGCCGTCGTCGCCTACTTCCGGAAGGACCTCGCGGGCTTCCTTCGGGCTCTGCGCCCCGGCGGCGACACTGGCAGCGCCCCGGCGGAGCGGCGGATGATCCCGCTGCTGGCGCTGGCGTCCGTGCCGGTACTGGTCATCGGCATCCTGACCGAGGGCTGGATCGCGGGCGACGCTCGCACTCCGGGCGTGATCGCCTGGGCGACGATCGGTTTCGGTTTGCTGCTTGGGGTTGCCGACCGTTGGGGAAAGCAGGAACGCAAGGTCGACGGGATCACTTGGTGGCACGCGCTGCTGTTCGGCGTTGCGCAGGCCACCGCGCTCGTCCCGGGCGCTTCGCGCGCCGGCGTCACGATCACCGCCGGTCGTCTGCTCGGTTTCGACCGCGAGTCGTCGGCGCGTTTCGCCTTCCTGATGGCGATCCCGGCCGGCGTGTTCGTTGTAGGCAACAACACGCTCGATCTGCTGAGCGGTGCGCTGCCGGTTTCGCAACTGCCGGCGATGCTCCTGGTCGTCGCGCTGTCGGCGGTCGTCGGCTACGTGGTGATCGGCTTTCTGCTCGGCTGGGTCCGGCGCCGGAGCCTGCAGGTCTTCGTCGCCTACCGGCTGGTGTTGGGAGTGGTGCTGCTGATCGTGTTCTGAGCGTCAGCGCCGCGTGTTCGCGGCGCGAACTGCCATGGGGGCGGGGCCGCGGACTGGTCAGGCGCCGGCAAGCCTGGCGGCGACTGCGCGCCCCATCTCTGTCGTCGATACCGCACGCTGGCCCGGAGGCGCCAGGTCGGCGGTGCGGAGCCCGTCGCCGAGCACGGCGGCCACCGCGGCTTCGACCTGCGAGGCCTCCGCTTCGAGGTCCAGACTGTGCCGGAGCAGCATCGCCGCGCTCAGGATCGCGCCGATGGGGTTGGCGATGCCCCGGCCCGCGATGTCGGGCGCCGAGCCGTGGACCGGCTCGTAGAGGCCCTGGCGGCCGGAACCCAGGGACGCAGACGGCAGCATGCCGAGGGAGCCGGCGAGGATCGCCGCCTCGTCGCTCAGGATGTCGCCGAACATGTTGCCGGCGAGGATCACGTCGTACTCCGCGGGCGAGCGCATCAACTGCATCGCGAAGGCGTCGACGAGATGGTGGGTGACCTCGACGACTTCGGTCACGGAGCGCCGCCAGAGCCGCATCGAGGCCAGCACGTTCGCCTTGTCGATCGACGCGAGCTTGCCGCGCCGCCCTCTCGCGGCGCGTAGCGCGACACGGGCGACGCGCTCGACTTCGGCGGTCGAGTAGACGAGCGTGTCGTGCGCCACGTCGCCGTCGCCCTGCTCCTGACGGGGTCCGAAGTAGATGCCGCCGGTCAGTTCGCGAACGAACAGGAGGTCAACGTCGCGCAGCAACTCGGGTTTGAGCGGCGCGAACTCGACCAGGGACTCGAAGACCGGCACCGGGCGCAGGTTGGCGAACAGGCCAAGCTCGGCCCGCAGGTCGAGCAGCCCCTGCTCGGGACGGAGTTCGGCGGTCGGGTCGGACCATTTCGGTCCGCCGACGGCGCCCAGAAACACCGCGTCGGCGGCCTTGCAGGCAGCGAGCGTGCCCGGCGGCAGGGGGTTACGGAAGTCGTCGATCGCGTTGCCGCCCATAGGGTGCGACTCGAGTTGGAACTCGTGGCCGCCGAGATCAGCGACGGCGTTCAGAACGCGGGCAGCCTCGGCCGTGACCTCGGGCCCGATCCCGTCGCCGGGAAGAAGGACGATGTTCGCCTGCATGGGTCGGTATGGGTCGAGACGGCGCGGCTCAGGCGGACCGCGTGTCGAGTCGGGAGGGGTGCTCTGCCTCGAATGCTCCGATCGCCGCCGCCTGTTTCAGCAGATAGCCGAGCTGATCCGTGCCGTCGAGCAGGCAGCGGCGAGCGAAGGGGTCGACCTCGAACGGCGCCTGGCCGCCTCCCGGCAGGCTGAGCGTCTGCGCTTCGAGGTCGATCGTGACCTCGGTCGCCGGGTTGGCGGCGACGGCGTCGAACAGGGCGGCGGAGACACTCGCCGTCACCGGCACGACGAGCAGGCCGTTCTTCAGCGCGTTGCTGCGGAAGATGTCGGCGAAGGAGGTGCTGATCACGGCGCGAAAGCCGTAGCCGACCAGGGCCCAGGGCGCGTGCTCGCGGGAGCTGCCGCAGCCGAAGTTGTCGCCGGCGAGAAGGATGCGGGCGTCCTGGTGCTGCGGCCGGTTGAGAACGAAGTCCTCGATCGGCTCCCCTTCGGGGTCACCGCCCTGATAGCGCCAGCGGCAGAACAGGCCCGACGCCAGCCCGGAGCGGTCGGTCACCTTGAGATAGGACGCCGGGATGATCTGGTCCGTGTCGACGTTCTGGATGGGCAGCGGCGCCATCGTGCCGGTGTAACGGTCGAAGCGCTTGCTCATGACAGGACCTCGCGCACATCGGTCACGCGGCCGGTAATGGCGGAGGCGGCGGCGGTCAGGGGGCTGGCCAGGAAGGTGCGCCCGCCGGCGCCCTGACGCCCCTCGAAGTTGCGGTTCGAGGTGCTGACCGCGTACTGGCCGGGAGCGAGCTGGTCGCCGTTCATCGCCAGGCACATCGAGCAACCGGCTTCGCGCCACTCGGCGCCGGCGTCGACGAAGACCTGGGCGAGGCCATCCCGCTCGGCCTGCCGCTTGACGGCGTCGGAGCCCGGGACGACGAGTACGCGCAGCCCGTCGGCTACCTTGCGTCCGCGCAGGACGTTGGCCGCCGCCAACAGGTCGCTGTAGCGGGAGTTCGTGCAACTGCCGACGAAGACGACGTCGACCGGCTTGCCCTGGAGCTGCTGGCCGGGTTCGAGGGCCATGTAGTCGAGCGCCTTGAGGAAGGAAGCCCGCTTCTCCGGTTCGATCGTGTGGTCCTCGGGAATCGCCCCCGCGATCGGAATCGCCATGCCCGGATTCGTGCCGTAGGTGACCATCGGTTGGAGCGCCGAGCCGTCGATCGTCGTCGTGCGGTCGTATGTCGCGCCCTCGTCGGTGGGCAGGGACCGCCAGTCGTCGAGTGCCGCTTCCCAGTCGTCTCCCGACGGCGCCATCGGCCGACCCTCGAGGTAGTCGAAGGTGACCTCGTCGGGTGCGATCAGACCGGCGCGGGCGCCGCCCTCGATCGACATGTTGCAGACCGTCATCCGGCCCTCCATCTCGAGTGCGCGGATCGCTTCGCCGGTGTACTCGAAGACGTGGCCGGTGCCGCCGCCGATCCCGAGCTTCGCGATCACCGCCAGGATGATGTCCTTGGCGACGACGCCTTCCTGCAGGCGGCCGTCGACCCGAACCTCGTAGGTGTTCGGGCGGTGCTGGAGCAGGCACTGCGTGGCGAGGACGTGGCCGACTTCGCTGGTGCCGATGCCGAAGGCGAGCGCTCCGACCGCGCCGTGGGTGCTGGTGTGGCTGTCGCCGCAGACCACGGTCATCCCGGGCTGGGTGGCGCCGAGTTCGGGCCCGATCACATGAACGATGCCGCGGCGCTCGTCTCCCATCGCGTAGAGCGGAATGCCGTGGCGATCGCAGTTCGCCTGCAGTCGGTCGAGCTGGGCCGATCCCTCGGGGTCGAGCACCCGGAGCCGGGCTGTGTCGATCGACGGATCGGTCGGCGTCGAGTGATCCATCGTCGCCAGCGTCAGGTCGGGCCGCCGCACGGAGAGTCCCCGCTCGGCCAGGGCGGTGAACGCCTGCGGCGATGTGACCTCGTGGACCAGGTGCAGGTCGACGAAGAGCGTCGCCGGCAGGCCCTGCTCCTCGGCGGTGACCAGGTGCCGCCGCCAGATCTTCTCGAACAGTGTCCGGGTCGAAGGGGATGTCACGCTTCCACCGGCTGCGGTCTGGAGACCGTGAGTGTCGAGGGGCCGCTCTCGCCGGCTGTGTACTTGGTCCCGATGGCGGTCAGCATCCGGTTCAGGGCGGCGAGGTAGGCCTTCGCCGAGGCGACGATGACGTCCGTGTCGGCGCCGTAGCCGCCGAAGACCCGGCCCTTGCCGCGGCCGCCCGACGGACTCTTGATCCGGACCGTGACTTCGCCCATCGCGTCGATGCCCTCGGTGACGCTGTGGACGTTGTACTCGAGCAGAGTGTTTCTGGCCTCGACGACCGCGTCGATGGCGCGGAAGGTCGCGTCGACCGGGCCGGTGCCGACGCCCGGCGAGACGTACTCCTGGCCGTTCGGACCGACCAGGCGGGCGGTCGCGGTGGGCATTCCGGGTCGTCCGCTACTGATCTGCAGTTCGTTGAGCGTGAAGATCT
>JAGWAG010000022.1 GCA_021296535.1 Acidobacteriota bacterium
CTCGGCAACGGGCCGACCCACGCTCGGCCGGAAGTTGTTGACCAGGGTCTTGCGCCGCTGGCTGAACGCGGTGCGCACAAAGTCAGTGAACGCGGGCCACTCCGATTCGCCGACCGGCGCAGCCGCGCGCTCCAGCCCCACGAAGGCGCTGGTCACGGCCGGCGACGGGACGAAGCTGCCCGGCAGAACGACCGACAGCCGGCGCACGATCGCCCGCGCGGAGGCCAGAACGCTCAGTCCTCCGTAGTCGGCGTCGCCCGGTGCCGCGGCCAGCCGGTTCGCCACCTCGCGCTGCACCAGGAACGCCGCCCGGGCGCCAACCGGCGCCCGCTCGAGGACGGCGAGAACGATCCGGGTCGCCACGTTGTACGGCAGGTTGCCGGCGATCCGGGTCGAAGCGGGCGCTTTCTCGTAGCGGAGATCGCAGCCGTCGCCGGCAACCAGGATCAGGCGCGGATCCGCGATCCGTCGGCGCAGCGCAAACGTCCACAACAGGTCGAGTTCGCAGGCGATCACGCGGCTCGCGCCGCGCTCCAGGAGCAGGCGGGTCAGCACGCCGCCGCCCGGGCCGATCTCGACGACGCTGCGACCGGCGATGTCCAGAAAGTCGACAGCGGGAGTCGCGGATCCCGGATGCCGAAGATGGTGCTGGCCCAAGGACTTCCGGAGCGGGGGAACGCGAGTCACCTCTCCCGCACGGTACCAGCCACGAGCCGGGGAAAGCGCTTCCGCAGGAAGCGGCAGGAAAGACACGAAGGGCATAAGCTCATCGGCGACGCCGCGCGCGTCGAGGACACGAAGGGCATAAGCTCATCGGCGACGCCGCGCGCGTCGAGGCGTTCAGATGCCGGCCGGAAGGCCGGCGCACCCAGTGGCGCCACGCACTGCACGCGTCGAGGCGTCCATTGCCCAGTTCAGGAGCCAGCATGACCCCAGCAAGAGAGTCCCATTCCCCGTCGCCGGAAACCCCTCCATGGGAGCCGACCGCGTGCATCCTCTGCGAAAGCAACTGCGGCATCCAGGTCCAGTTGGGCGGCGACGACGGACGGCAATTCGCCCGCATCCGCGGTGACCGGGCCAACCCCGTCTCCAGGGGTTACGTCTGCCAGAAGGCCGGACGCCTGAACCACTACCAGAACAGCCGGGACCGCCTCCTGTCGCCGATGCGGCGGCGGCCCGACGGCAGCTTCGAGGAGATCGACTGGGACACCGCGATCCGCGAGGTGGCGGCGCGCCTGTCGGACGTGCGGGACCGGTTCGGCGGCGAGTCGATCTTCTACTACGGCGGCGGCGGCCAGGGAAACCACCTGCCCGGCTTCTACGCCCGATCCACGCTCCGGACTCTGGGCTCGGTCTTCCGTTCCAACGCGCTCGCGCAGGAGAAGACCGGCGAGATGTGGGTCGCCCAGCAGATGGTCGGAGCCCCCTCGCGCGGCGACTTCCACCACTGCGAGGTGGGAGTGTTCCTCGGCAAGAACCCCTGGCAGTCGCACGGCATCCCCCGCGCACGGGTCACGCTGCGCGAGATCGCGAAGGACCCCGAACGCTGCTTGATCGTGATCGACGTCCGCCGCTCCGAGACCGCCGACCTGGCCAACATCTTTCTCCAGGTCAAGCCCGGCACGGACGCCTGGCTGCTGGCGGCGATGCTTGGCGTACTGCTCGAGGAGAACCTCACGGACGCCGCGTTCATCGCCCGGCACACCGACGGTTTCGAGCAGGTACGACCGCTTGTCGAAGAGATCGACGTCCAGGCCGCCTGCGCCGTCTGCGGAGTCCCCGAGGGCCAGGTCCGCGCGGCCGCCCGCCGGATAGCCGCGGCGTCGAGCGTCGCCGTGTTCGAGGACCTCGGCGTGCAGATGAACCGGAACTCGACCCTCGTGAGCTACCTGCAGCGCCTGGTCTGGATGCTGACGGGCAACTTCGGGAAGCTGGGCGCCCACAACGTGTCCACTTCGCTCGTGCCCATCACCGCCGCGCGGTCCGCGGGTCCGCGCGAGACCCCGGTCACCGGCGCTCCCGTGATCGCCGGGCTCGTGCCCTGCAACATGATCGCGGACGAAATCCTCTCCGACCATCCGAACCGCTACCGGGCGATGCTCATCGAGAGCGCGAACCCGGTTCACTCGCTCGCCGAAAGCCGGAGAATGCGGGCCGCCCTCGAGGCCCTCGAGTGCGTCGTCGTGATCGATGTCGCAATGACCGAAACGGCTCGTCTGGCCGACTACGTGCTGCCGGCGACGACGCAGTACGAGAAGGCGGAGGCCGTGTTCTTCAACTTCGAGTTCCCGGAGAACGCCTTCTTCCTGCGGCGGCCGCTGCTGCCACCTCCGACAACGGACAAGGCCGGGCCCCTGCCCGAACCGGAGATCCACTGCCGCCTCACGGAAGCCCTTGGCGGTCTGCCAACCGAGAGAGTCGAAGAGTTCCGCAATGCCCTGCGGGAAGGCGGCAGGCCCCGTTTCACAAACGCGTTCAAGGCGGCGATCCGGAACGACCCCCGCCTCGCGGGAGTCGCGCCGGCCCTCCTCTACCGGACCCTCGGCCAGACGCTGCCACCCGGCGCCGAGTCCGGCGCCGCCCTCTGGAGCGCGGCGCAGATCTGCGCCGCGCGGCGCGCCGGCATCGAAGGCAACGACTCCGAACTCGGCGATGCACTGTTCGACGCGATCGTGGACAGCCCGACGGGCCTGGTGTTCTCCATCGATCCGCCCGAGGTCAGTTGGAAGCGCGTCCAGACCGCCAACGGCCGCCTCCAACTCGCCGTTCCCGATCTGTTCGATGCGATCGAGGCTCTCCGCAAAAGCCACGGCCCGGCGATCACCAGCAAGTCCTTCCCGTTCGTCCTCTCGGCCGGCGAGCGCCGCTCGTTCACCGCCAACACGATCTACCGCGATCCGAAGTGGCGGCGGAAGGCCTTTGAGGACGCCCTGGCTCTGTCGCCGAACGACGCGGCGGCCCTGGAGCTCACGGACGGGGACCGCGCCCGCCTGGTGACCGCGCAGGGAGCCGCGGAGGTCCTGACGATGATCAGCGACCGGATGCAGGACGGGCACATCTCGCTTCCGAACGGCCTCGGGCTCGACTACCCCGACGAACTGGGAGAACGAACGCTCGACGGCATTGCGCCCAACGAACTCACGGCCGTCACGGACCGCGATCCCATCGCCGGCACACCGTGGCACAAGAGCGTTCCGGCGCGCCTGGAGCGGCTGACCGATGCCGGGTAGCGCGGCTCCGGAAGTCGCCCTGATCGTCGGCAGCGGCCCCGGCATCAGCGCGAGTTGCGCGCGGCTCTTCTCCGCACAGGGCATGCGAGTCGCGGTGGCCGCCCGCACTCCGGAGAAGTCCGCGCTGCTGGATCTCGAACGCGACCACGGTGTGCGCCGTTACGGTTGCGACGCCAGCGACCCTGATGCCGTCGCCGCCCTGTTCGAGGTGGTGGCGAGTGACCTGGGCAATCCAAGGCTCGTCATCCACAACATCGACGGCCGGATGGCCGAGATCTTCCGCAAGGACATCACCGAAGCCGATCATCGGCTGGCCCGCCAGGTGCTGGACAACTCCGCCTACAGCGCCTTCTTGGTGGGACAGGAGGCGGCTCGCCGAATGCTCGAAGGCCCCCTGCACCAGGATGGCCATCGCGGCTCGATCGTCTTCACCAACGCCAGCGGCGCACTCAAGGGATTCGCCAAAAGCGGCGCATTCGCCATGGCGTGTCACGCGAAGGCAGGCCTGGCGCAGAGCATGGCCCGCGAGCTCGGCCCCAAGGGCATCCACGTCGCCCACGTACCGATCGACGCGGCCATCGGCTGGACGCAGGAGGATGGAAGCCGCCGGCATCGCCTCGCCGGCACGACCGTGGACGACAACATGGCCGACCCCGACCGGATCGCCGATCTCTACCTGCAACTGCACCGGCAACATCGGTCCACATGGGCCTTCGAGGTCGTTCTCCGGCCCTGGGTCGAAACCTGGTAACGCAGTGGCAAGCGGCACGAACGGCTCGACTCGAAGACTGGCGACTCAGGCAGCGGCAGCCCTCCGGAGGGTGGTCCCCAGTCGTCCCGAACAGTCGGCCCAGGGTCGGGACAGTCTCACGGGTCTCTTCGATGGCCGGGCTCTCCACGAGGCTCTCGCCACGGCGGTAGCAGACGCCGAGCAGCGAGGCGACGATGTCGGCTTGCTGTTCCTCGACCTCGACCACTTCAAGCGAATCAACGACCGGCACGGCCACCAGGCCGGCAGCCGCATCCTGCGTCAGGTCGCGACGCTGTTCCAGACCGCCGCCAGCGACGCGGGAGGCTTCGCCGCGCGCTACGGTGGCGATGAGTTCGTGCTGGTTCTGCCCGGAACCGACATTGACCACGCGGTCGGGCGAGCCGAGCTCCTGCGTGCCGGCGTGGCGTCGACCCTGTTCCCCGGCGGCGCCGACGCCGTGTCCCGGCCGGTGGTCAGCCTGACCTGCTCCATCGGCGCCGCCAGCCTCCTTCGCCTTCCGGCCGCGCGGACCGACTCCGGGGAAAGCGCCGCCGCGCGCCTGCTCCGCAGGGCCGACGACGCGATGTACTCGGCGAAGAGAGCCGGCCGGAATCGAGTCATGGCACTCGACGCCAGGGCGGCCGGTGTCGCCTGACCGCCGGGTCGACTCTGTTCACTCCAAGCCGCAGCGGGAGCTCCAGAACGGTTCCGCCGACGTCTGGGGCAACCGGGTCGCGGCCGGCAGGTCGTGGGCAATTATCGCGTCGAGGCGGTGCCTGCGCAGCGGCACGGCGCCGATCGAGAGGGGCCACGGCGGCCGACGGAAAGCAAACAGGCTGAAGGACACCGCCGGCCGAGCGTCCGCGTCGATGGAGAGCGCCTCCCGTGGTGGCCCCTCGGCTCCGTTCGACCAGTCCAACTGCTGCCACAGGTCCTCGAATGACTCGGGCCAGCCAGGCGGCAGGCCAGGCCAGGTCAGGATCCGGCGACGGACCTCAGCGCGCAGATCCGGATCGCCCTCGAAGACGGCGGCAGCCAGGAGCAGCGGCTCGGCGAGAATCGCCCGTGCCGCTCGCGCCGCTACCCGTGGATCCTCCGCTGCACCCCCCTCCCCGCGTTCCAGGCGCATCAGTTCGAACGGCGCAAGCGCCGACAGCGGATCGAGATCGCAGGCCCGCTCCAGGGCGTCTCGCCTCTGATCGGTGTCAGCATCCTCCACGATGCCGGCCAGCAACCAGAGCGGCGCCAGTCCGTCGGCGGCCCTGGCCGCAGCCCACGGTTCGAGACGCGCCCGGTAGAGCGGAAAGGCGGGGTCGGCGCCGACTGCCGCGCGCAAGGCGGTGACCGTCTCGGCGGGAACGTCCGTTCCTTCCTCCACCGTAGCGGCGGCGACTGCCGCGCGAGCGTACGACCGGGACGCCCAAGCGCGTTCCAGCGACCAGGCAAGACCCACCGCGAGCGAGCACAAGAACACCACGCGAGACCACGCAGGAGCCCCACCCCCGAGCACCCGCGCCGGGGCCGCTCCGGACCCGTGCGCCGCCACCGCCAGGCCCAGATTGAGGATCAGCATCGCCGGTACCGCGGCCACTACGGCGAAGACCCCGAACGCCATGCAGACAAGGGTCCCCAACAGACCCAGCAACGCCGCCGCCAGAAGTTCCCAATCCCGTACCGCACGCAGACCGGCCACCGTCGCCGCGTCCTCGGCTCCCGCGGTCCCGGCGCCTTCGCCACCCGGTTCCCGCGCCGCTCGAACCAGCTCGGCAAGTCGAGCCAGTCCAAAACGCCCCGCAAGGGCCAGCAGGAGCAGGGAGCCGGCGATCCCGAGTTCGTACGGCGCCTGGGCCACCAGAGTATGGGCGTCCGTGACGACTTCTCCTGGAGGGTGAACGCCCGGCGCCGGATGCCAGTGGCGCGCCAGGGTCCAACTCGTCGAGCCCGGACCCCAGCCCACGATCGGACGCTCCAGGAAGCCGTCGAAAGCGGCAGTCGCGTACGTTCGGCGTGCGAGAAGCGACGGATCCTCAAGTCTCAGGACCGCACCCACTCTCTCCACCGGACCCGGTACGTCGAGCCGCGATCCAGCCCAGCCCGCGGCGAGCGTCAGCCCGCTGGCAACGACCAGAAAGAGAGCCAACCGCCCCAGCCATCGGCGGCCCCCGGTCCGCCACAGCGCCCACCCCGACGCCACCACGACCTGGACACCCACCGCGGCCAAACCCGACAGCGAACCCGTGGCGGCCAGAGTCCAGATCAGGACCGCACCGACAAGAAGCGTGGCGCCCTGGCGCAGCCGCGGCCTGTCCGAGCCGAACAGGCGCCACGCGCCGAGCGCCGCCGGCGGCAGAAGGGCTATGAGGACCAGCGCCAGCTGGTTGTGATGGCCGATCGGCATCGCCGCCCGACCCTGTTCATGCAGGGGTTGCAGGCCCAGCGCCCAGGCCGACACCGCGACACCGACGACGGCGCAGCCGCCCAGTGCCCATCGGGCGGCACCGGCCGAGCCGAGCAGGCGGCCGATCCCACCGGCCGCCCATGCCGCGGGCAGCAAGAAGACCACGAACGCCTCGCCGGCACGGCTCACCGGAGACAGAAGCCAGCTCGAGGCCGCGGCCAGCCACAGCAACGGGAGCAACGCCGGCCACCAGCGGCCTCCGGCCGTCCCAAGCGCCAGAGGGTCGAGGAACGACCCGTGGCCGGCCCAGGCGAAGGCCAGAAGCAACACGGCGCCCGTAACCTGGGCTACCGCGGCGACGCCGAGATGGAAGGTCCCCGCGTAGAAGACCATCGCCGCCAGGCTCAGGGTGACGAACAACGCCGCGCCGCGTTCCCGCCACGGGCGTTCAGACATCGCTAACGACCCGCCGGCTCAGGAACCCGAACCACGCACGCCAGTCGCGCCCGAGCGCCGGGTCAGACGCACCGCCACCTCGGGAGCTTCGCGCAGGCAGGTCCAGAGAATGCCGAGCGAGGTGACGAAGGCGCGCCAGCCGGTCCGAAACACGGCGGCAGGCGGAGCATCGGGCTCGCCATAGCCGCGCGCGTCGGCCTTCGCCTGCTCCCAGCCGGTGAACAGCCGGCCCCAGGGACTCGCCAGGACCTCGGCCATCTGCCGCTTCGCTTTGTACGGATACCAGAACGAGTCGTGGTAGAGGACGCTCGCCAGATAGGCCCACGGCGCGAGGAAGGTGCGCAACGACCACTCGACCGGCCGCCGCAGCGGCCCCCAGTAGATCTTGTGCTGCATTCTCGCCGCGAACGTCATCTTCCGGAACGGCCCGACGAACCCCCAGCTCTTCCCGGCCACCTCGGGATCGCCGACGATTTCGATCTCCCGAGGATCGCCGCAACCCAGCCCGAGATCGTGCGCCAGCCGAATGTACCGGACCTGTAGCGGGTCGAAGCCCATCAGCTTCGCCGCCACCGCGTCGATGGCGACCTGATCGGCGCTGGCCAGGATCACGTTGCCGATCCGGGGAATCATGCAGCGCGGGCCGGGCCCGTCCCCCGCGAAGGTTCCGTCCATCGCCGCGAACACACCGCGGTGGATGCGCTGCTGGATCATCAGCAGGTCGACCAGGGTCTCGTGGATCACCGGATGGGTCCAGTGGCGCCGTTCGTTGAGTAGACCGCCGAAGGCGTTCTTCATCGCGCCGGTCGTCGTGGTGAAGACGTGGGTCTTGACCGTCGGCAGGTGGATGATGTTCTCGCCCACGAAGCGAGCCGGGATATGGAAGCCCTGAGGGTAGACGTCGTTCAGGCACAGGAAGCGATCCGCCAGATCGCCGACGGCGTCGCGGATCGGCAGCCACTCCTCGCCCTCCTCGTAGAGGTGGACGTTGCGCAGGCCATGCGCCCGGATCACGTCGATCTGCTTGTTCTCCCGCTCGCCGAGCCGGGCGTCGATGACCACGGTCCGGTTATGGCAGCCGTGGATCAGATCGGGGTCGTAGCCGTCGCTCTTCATCGCCCGCACGACACCTTCAAGCTGCCACGGCGTCGTCGAGCTGCCCGGGTAGAAGAAGTGCCAGGAGATGTTGATCTTGAGCGCCGTGTCGACGGACGGGTCGACGACTTCGCGGTAGCCGGCGAGGTTCAGCAGCTCGTGGTAGTCGGCCAGCACCGAGGGCGGCGCGGTCGGCAGCACGGCAACGCGGGGCGGGGCGGGCGACGAACTCAGTTCGAGGCTCCTCGCGCGCCTCGGGACATGGCCGCGAGGAAGTCGGCATTCGAGGGCGTGTTCTTGAGCCGCTCCTGGAGAACCTCCATGCTCTCGACGACCGGCAGCGGGTTCAACACCTTGCGCAGCACCCACACCCGCTGGAGCTCGTCCGGCGACAACAGCAGCTCCTCCTTGCGGGTGCCCGACTTGTCGATGTCGATGGCCGGGAAGATCCGCTTGTCGACCAGCTTCCGGTCGAGGTGCAGCTCCGAGTTGCCGGTGCCCTTGAACTCCTCGAAGATCACGTCGTCCATCCGGCTGCCAGTGTCGATCAGCGCGGTGGCGACGATGGTCAGCGAGCCGCCACCCTCGATGTTCCGGGCGGCGCCGAAGAAGCGCTTCGGCCGCTGCAACGCGTTCGCGTCGATGCCGCCCGACAGCACCTTGCCCGAGGGCGGCTGCACCGTGTTGTAGGCGCGCGCCAACCGGGTGATCGAGTCGAGCAGGATGACGACGTCCTTGCCGTACTCGACCAGGCGCTTGGCCTTCTCGATCACCATCTCGGCGACCTGGGTATGGCGTGAAGCGGGCTCGTCGAAGGTGGACGACACGACCTCGCCCTTGACCGAACGCTCCATGTCGGTCACTTCCTCGGGCCTCTCGTCGATCAACAGAACGACGAGCACGACTTCGGGATGATTCGTCGCGACGGAGTGCGCCAACGACTGCAGCAGCATCGTCTTGCCGGTGCGCGGCGGCGCCACGATCAGGGCGCGCTGACCCTTGCCCATCGGCGCCACCAGATCCGTGACCCGCGAGGAGAGGTCGCCCTCGACCTCAAGGCGGAGACGCTCCTCCGGGTACAGAGGCGTCAGATTGTCGAAGAAGATCTTCTGGCGCACCGCGTCCGGATGCTCGAAGTTCACCGCCTCCAGCTTGATCAGCGCCAGGTACCGCTCGCCCTTGTTCATCGGCTGGCGCACCTGACCGGAAACCGTGTCCCCGGTGCGCAGATCGAACCGCCGGATCTGGCTGCGGGAGACGTAGATGTCGTCCGGACCCGGGAGGTAGCTGTACTCCGGAGCGCGCAGGAAGCCGTAGCCGTCGCTCAGGCACTCGAGCACGCCCTCGCCGAAGAGCAACCCGCTCTTCTCCGTCTGCGCCTCCAGGATCTTGAAGCTCAACTCCTGCCTGGCCATGCCGGCGGCCCCTACGACCTCCAGCTCGCGCGCCAGTTTGAGGAGATCGCGGTTGCTCAGCTCCTTCAGGGCCTTCAGGTCGAAAGCCAACTCCGCGCTGGCGGCCGCCCGTGCGCCGCCATTCCCGCTTCCCACCGCTTCCCGGGCTTCGTTCGTCGTCATCTTCTCAAGTCCTCGGCTTCTGTTGTGCCAGCGGGGCTGGACTCCGGGTTCAGCAACGTTCCGAACAGCCGCGCGACTCCTTCACCAGTTCGAGACGACACGGGAAACAGTGCCGCCCCGGACGGCATTCCCAAAAGCTCTGCAACTTCGGCAAGGGTTCGAGCTCGAGCGCCGCGTTTTACGCGGTCGATCTTGGTGACCGCAACAACGGGATCGAACTCCAGACTACGAAGGTACCCGTACGCTTCGGAGTCGAGTGGTGTGCCGGCGACCTTACCATCCACCAGCAGGACCACCGTGGCCAGGTCCGGGGCCGACCGGAGGTAAAGGTCCACGCTCCTCCCCCACGCCTCCCGTTCCCGTTTCGACACCCGCGCGTAGCCGTAACCCGGCAGGTCCACGACGTACCACGCCTCGTCGATCAGGAAGAAGTTGACGGTACGGGTACGTCCGGGCTTCGAACTCGTGCGCGCCAGGTCCTTGCGCCCGAGCATCCGGTTGATCAGGCTCGATTTGCCGACGTTCGACCGCCCGGCGAAGGCGATCTGGGGGCGACCGTCGCGGGGCAGATCGGCCGAACGTGCGGCCGAAATGACGAAGCGCGCGCTGCGGACCTTCACGGTCCCATCCCTCCCGGTCTCTCAGGAGCCTGCTCTAGGGCGCAGGTCCTAGTGAGCGACGTTGGCCGGCGGGGCCTCGTCCGCCGGCTTCTGGAACTCGGCAGGTACCTCCGGCACCCTGGGGACGACCCCGTCGAAGACGGTTTCCAGCACCTCGTCCATCGACTCGACGAGATGGAAGGTCATCTCTTCGCGGACCTCCTCGGGCACTTCCTCGAGGTCCTTCTCGTTTTCCTTCGGAAGCAGGATCTCGAAGATTCCGGCGCGGTACGCCGCCAGCACCTTGTCCTTGATGCCACCCACCGGCAGCACCTTCCCACGCAAGGTGATTTCACCGGTCATCGCCACGTCGCCCCGCACGGGCACGCCAAGCAGGGCCGAGATCAACGCGGAAGCCATCGTGATGCCCGCTGAGGGACCATCCTTCGGAATGGCGCCCTCGGGCACGTGAATGTGGAGGTCCTGGTCGGCGTGGAAGCCCGGCTCCAGGCCGAACACATCGGCGCGGCTGCGGAGATAGGACATCGCGGCTCGTGCCGATTCCTTCATCACGTCGCCGAGCTTGCCGGTCAGGATCAGCTTGCCGCTGCCCTTCATCAGGCCGACTTCGCTCTCCAGCAGTTCGCCCCCGGCCTGAGTCCACGCCAGACCCGTGGCAACGCCGACTTCCGATCCGTCGAGCTTCTTGCGCGGCCGGTACTTCGGCTTGCCGAGGAGCTCCGCGACCAAGCCCGGGTCGACGGGGATCGCCGGCTCCGAGGCCGCCTTCTTCGCCTTGCCCTTCTTGCCCTTCGATTCGGCCTTCACCTTCTCGGCTCGACCGTCCTCGACGAGTCGGCGGGCCAGCTTCCGGCACACGGCGGCGATCTCGCGCTCCAGGTTCCGGACCCCCGCTTCGCGGGTGTAGGAGTCCATCAGGAAACCGAGGCTGTCATCGCTGAACCGGATCGCGTCGTCGGTCAGGCCGTGGCTGTCCAACTGCCTGGGCACCAGGAACTGGCGCGCGATCTCCTGTTTCTCGTTCGGCGTATAGCCGGCAAGCTGAATGATCTCCATCCGGTCCTTGAGCGCCGGCGGAATCGGATGCTCCACGTTCGCCGTGGCAATGAACATCACCTTGGACAGGTTGTACTCCACGTCCATGTAGTGGTCGACGAAGGTGTCGTTCTGCTCCGGGTCCAGGACCTCCAGCAGCGCCGACGACGGGTCGCCGCGGAAGTCCGTCGACATCTTGTCGACCTCGTCGAGCAGGAACACCGGGTTGACGGTCCCCGCCCGCTTCATCATCTGGATGATCTGGCCGGGAAAAGCGCCGATGTACGTGCGCCGGTGCCCTCGAACCTCCGCCTCGTCGCGCACCCCGCCAAGGGACAGGCGAACGAACTTGCGGCCCGTGGCGGCGGCGATCGACTTGGCCAGCGAGGACTTGCCGACGCCCGGCGGTCCGACGAAGCAGATGATCGAGTTCTGCGTCTTGCTCGTCAACTGCCGGACGGCGAGGAACTCCAGCACCCGCTCCTTGACCTTCTCCAGCCCGTAGTGACCCTGATCCAGGATCGTGGCCGCCTTCTTCAGGTCCTTCAGTTCGCGGCTGCGTTTCTTCCATGGCACCGAAACGAGCCAGTCGACGTAGTTGCGCGACACGGTCGCCTCGGCCGACACCGGGGGCATGGCTTCGAGCCGGCGCAGTTCCTGCTCGGCTTTCTCCCGCACGAGTTTCGGTGCACCGGACTTCTCGACCTTCTTCTTCAGCTCGGCGATCTCGTCGGCGCGGTCGTCCTTGCGCCCCAGCTCATGGTGGATCGCCTTGATCTTCTCGTTGAGGTAGTACTCCTTCTGCGCCTTCTCCATCTGCTTCTTGACCTGCACGTTGATCCGCTTGTCGATGTTGATCTTCTCGACCTCGACATCGAGCAGGTCGTGAACCGCCTGCAGGCGTTCGTACGGATTCAGGGTTTCGAGCAGGGTCTGCTTCTCCGCGGTGGAGACGGTCAGGTGAGCCGCCAGGGCGTCGGCGAAGCGATCGGGATCGTCGAGCTTCAGAGTCGACATCAGGCTCTCGAAGGCCAGGTGGTGCGACATCTTCGCGTACTGCTCGAAGCTGTTAAGCAGCCGGCTCATGTAGACCTGAACCTTGTCGTCGGCCGGATAGTCGATCTCGTAGACCTCGACATCGGCCTCGAAGGCGCCGTCCTTCTCCTCCAGGGTCCGCAACTCGGCCCGACGCATCCCTTCGACCATCACCTTGACGTTGCCGTTCGGCAACTTCACGTTCTGGACCACCCGAGCGACGACTCCGATCGGATGGATGTCGTCAATCCCGGGATCGTCCACCTTGGGATCCCGCTGGGCGACCAGGAAGATCAGCTTGCCGGCCGTGCGCAGCGTCTGCTCCAGCGCCAGCACCGAACCGCGGCGCCCGACGATGAAGGGAGCCATCATCTGCGGGAAGACGACCATGTCTCTCAGCGGCACGACCGGCAGCCGCTCGCTCGAGGTCGAAATGTATCCGGAAGCCATCGCTACACCGCCTTCTCGTAGACGGTCAACGGCTGTATGCCCTTCATCACCACATCCTCGTTGATGACGCACTCCTTGACGCCGGCTTCGGACGGCAGGCCGTACATCAGTTCCAGCATCAACTCCTCGAGGATGATCCGTAGGCCGCGCGCGCCGACATTGCGCTTCATCGCCTGCCGGGCCACCGCCCGCAGCGCCTCGGCCGTGAACGTTAGCTTCACGTCCTCGAACTCGAACATCGCTTCGTACTGCCGAACCAGGGAGTTCTTGGGCTCGGTCAGGATCCGGACGAGGGCGTCCTCGTCGAGCATCTCCAGAGTCGCCACGACCGGCAGGCGACCCACGAACTCGGGGATCAGGCCGTACTTGATCAGGTCCTCGGGCAGCACGTGCCGGAGCATCTCGCCCGCCCGCTTGTCCCGGTTCCTGATCTCGGCACCGAAGCCCATCGTCTTCTCGTTCATCCGCCGCTCGATGCGCTCCTCGAGGCCGACGAACGCGCCGCCGCAGATGAAGAGGATGTTCGTCGTGTCGATCTGCAGGAACTCCTGATGCGGATGCTTGCGTCCGCCCTGGGGCGGAACGTTGCACTGCGTCCCCTCGAGGATCTTGAGCAGGGCCTGCTGTACGCCCTCGCCCGACACGTCCCTGGTGATCGAGGGGTTGTCCCCCTTGCGGCAGATCTTGTCCACCTCGTCGATGTAAACAATGCCGCGCTGGGTCTTTTCCTTGTCGCTCCCGGACGCCTGGTAGAGCTTCAGGATGATGTTCTCCACGTCCTCGCCCACGTAGCCCGCCTCGGTCAGCGTCGTCGCGTCCGCGATCGTGAAGGGAACGCTCAGCAGCCGCGCCAGGGTCTGCGCCAGGAGCGTCTTGCCGGTGCCGGTGGGGCCGATCAGCAGGATGTTCGATTTCTGCAGTTCGACGTCGGTCCTGGACCGCTCGCCGAAGTCGATTCGCTTGTAGTGGTTGTAGACCGCGACCGCCAGTTTCTTCTTCGCCTGCTCCTGGCCGATCACATAGTCGTCGAGCAGCTTCTTCAGTTCCTGGGGCTTGGGCAGAGCCGCTTCCTGGCGCTGCTCGAGCATCCGGTCCTCGGCGATGATGTCGAGGCAGATGTCGACGCACTCATCGCAGATGAAGACCGTCGGGCCGGCGATGAGCTTCTTCACCTCGCGCTGGCTCTTGCTGCAGAACGAGCACCTGAGGGCGTCGTCTCCGCTGTCCTTCTTGGGCATCCGTCGGCTCGTTTCTGCTTGTTCCCGTGCGCTTCGTTCGGTCCGCCACGACGACCACTACAGGTCGCGGGCACCTCAACGCGGGCCTTCCGGCCCGCGTCCAATCCGTTTGGGATGGTAGCACGGCCCGGGGCCGCCGGCCGTTCATTCGGCGCCGGCTACTGGGCTCCCCGACGCTCCACGACGCGGTCGGCCAGGCCGTACTCCACCGCCATTTCGGCGGTCAGAATCTTGTCCCGCTCGGTGTCGGCGTGGACTTCTTCGGTGGGCTTTCCGGTGTGCAGCGCCAGCAGTTCGTCGATCCGACCGCGCATCCGCAGCAGGTCCTGGGCGTGAATGTCGATGTCTGTCTGCTGGCCTCCCAGGGCCTGCACCCAGGGCTGGTGAATCAGCACGCGCGCGTTGGGCAGCACGAGCCGCTTCTCCTTGGCGCCGCCCGCCAGGAGCACCGCCGCGAAAGACGCCGCCTGGCCCACGCACAGGGTCGAGACATCCGGCTTCACATGCTGCATCGTGTCGTAGATGGCGAAGCCGGCGGTCACGGAGCCACCCGGCGAGTTGATGTAGAGGGAGATGTCCTTCTCCGGGTTCTCGGACTCGAGAAACAGCATCTGCGCGATGACCAGGTTCGCCACGTCGTCATCGATAGCCCGGCCGAGGAACACGATGTTGTCCTTGAGCAGCCGCGAATAGATGTCGTAGGCGCGTTCTCCCCGGTTGGTCTGTTCGACCACCATGGGTACGAGCATGGCTTAGCCCTCTTCTTCCGCGGCGGGTTCTTCCGGCCCGCCGCCCGATTCATCCTTGGGCGCAGCGACCGGCGCGTTGGCCTCGAGCAGGGCCTGCACCGTCCTGTCCCGTCTGAGTTCGATCTTCAACATCTCCATGCCGCCATCCCGCTCCAGCTCACGGCGCAGCTTGCCGCGGTTCGTGTTGCGGGAGCGAGCCATGATCTCCAGCGCGCGCTCGAGGTCCTCCCGGGTCGGTTCGATCCCGTCCTCCCGGGCGATCCGGTCGAGCAGGAAGGAGGCATGCGCCCGTTTTCCCGCCTGCGGCCGGATCTCCTCCATCATCTGCTCCCAGGGCAACTGCTGCTGTTCGAGATCCACACCCTGTCGAGCCAGGTTGTTCGCGTAGGACCGCGCCATCTGGAACGCCTCGCGTTCCACCACCGCCTCGGGGAGTTCGACCGGAAACCGTTCGCGCAACTGCTCGAGCAGAGCGTCCGTGCGCTGCTGGCCGGCAGCCTCGACCTTCCGCGCCCGCACCTGCTCGCGAAGGTTCTCCCGCAGATCATCGACGCTCTCGATGCTCGCGGCCAGGCCGCTGGCCCAGTCGTCGTCGACCTCCGGCAGCTTTCTCTCGAGCACCTCGTCGAGTTCGACGTCGTAGCGGCGCTGCCGTTCGATGTTGTCTTCCTGCTCGACGCGCTCGAAGCTCGCCGTCTGACCCGCCGAGAGCCCGGTCAGGTTGTCGGTGAGCTCAGGCCAGACCCGCTCGTCGCCCAGCTCGAGGTCGATGTCGTGGGTCGCCGGACCGCGAGTATCCTGGCCGTCGCTGTGGTCGTGGCCATGGTCGTGGCTGTGGTCGTGGTCCTCGCCATCCGCCTCCGCGTCAAACCCGGGCATCGCGGAGCGATGGACCTTCCCGCGCACCCGGTCGCCGCGTGCGGCCGAGCGGTCGACCGGCACCCAGGTCGAGCGCTCCAGGCGAACCTGCTCCAGCACCTCGTCGACCTCCGCCTCGGTCGGCTCCATTTCGGGCTGCGGCAGTTCGAAGCTCCGGCCCTCGTCGATGTCGACATCGGGCTCGACATCGACGGTCACCGTGAAGCGCAACGGCTGGCCGGGGACCACCTCGACCGGCCCGACACTTGGCGGCAGCATGGAGTGGACATCCTCCTCCTCGCGCGCCAACTGCCAGTACTTCGGCGCCAGCCGCTCCGACACATCCTCCCCGATCGCCTCGGCGAATCGCTGGCGGATCAGGTCGAGCGGCGCCTTTCCCTTGCGGAAGCCGTCGAGACGGGCCCGGCGGCGGTAGTCCTGAGCCACCCTCAGGTGCTCGGCATCGACCTCCTCGGCCGGCACCTCGATGTCGAACTCGTGCCGGCACAGGCCGACCTCCCGCTTGGAGACCACTACAGTCATGACTGGAAGCGTGGAATCAGCGGGTTACGGTTGCGAGAGAAAGGGCGGATGGGTGCGAAAGCAGACTCTGGAGTCCAAGGGGCGCGACGAGTTGCGTGTCAGGCGTGCGAAAGGGGGGACTCGAACCCCCTGACCCCTCGCGGGACTAGATCCTGAGTCTAGCGCTCGACGAGTTGCGTGTCAGGCGTGCGAAAGGGGGGACTCGAACCCCCAACCCCTCTCGGGACTAGATCCTAAGTCTAGCGCGTCTACCAGTTCCGCCACTTTCGCGCCGTCGCCCCCAGGAATGGGCTGCCTCGGGTGGGGCGTGGTGAGCCGCCTAGGAATCGAACCTAGAACCCACAGATTAAGAGTCTGTTGCTCTGCCAATTGAGCTAGCGGCCCGGCCTCCATGCCGCCTTCGCGTCAACCGGGTCCTCCGGTGCAGGCGGCAGCGGGGCACTATATCCGAAGTGCTGGGGCCCTAGCAGGGCTGCTAACCACCCTGAACGAAGCGCACGATCTCGACGCGGTCCCCATCGCGGAGCGCCGTTTCGCCAAGGCGGACGCGCGGCACGAGTTCGCGGTTCAGCTCGACCGCCACCGTCTTCGGGTGCTGGTCCAGGCTCGCCAGCAGGTCGAGAACGGTGGCGCCGGCCCCCTCGTAAGCCAACTCCCTCTCCTGGCCGTTGACCCGGAGTTGCAGCACTGAGCCCAAAGCAAGAACGTCCTCAGTCGGGTGCAAGTTCCGCGGTCCGGTCCGGTGCGTCGGACCACAGCCGTTCCAGGCGATAGAGCTCACGCCGCTCGGCGTCGAAGACGTGGACGACCACGTCGCCGTAGTCGAGCAGCACCCACTGGCCCCTGCCCGCTCCTTCGAGGTGCAGCGGCCGGGCGCCGTCGGCGCGCAGCCGGCGCTCAACCGCTTCCGCGATGCTGCTCACCTGGCGGGCGTTGGCTCCGTTGCAGATGACGAAGAAGTCGGTGAAGTCGCTGACTTCGGTGAGTTCCAGCACGCGCAGGTCCTGCGCCTTGCGGTCGAGCGCCGCTGCGGCTGCCGCGCGAACACGGTCCTCTGAGTGGTCGGTCCCCTCGGGATCGTGAGTGGTCGCGGCCCCCTGGGCCTGGAGCGTTTGCGCTTGCGTCAACGGTACAACCCGTACTTGCGACAGTAGCGCAGCACCGGGTCCGGCATCAAATCCGCGTTCACGTCCGCACCCTGCGCCAGACGCCGGCGAATGTCGCTCGACGAGACATCGACCGAACGGTGACGGACGAGGACGTAGCCTCGCGCCCTCTCGACGGACGAACGCACGCCCGGGTCGAGCCCACGCTCCCCGGGACGCGCGAGGACAACCAGCTTCACCGCCTCGATCAGGTCGTCAAAGCGTCGCCAGCCGGGTAGTTCGTTGAAACTGTCGACGCCCAGGAGCAGGTGGAGCTCCGCATCCGGAGACTCGGTCGCGTAGCGCTCGACCGTCTCGATCGTGTACACGGATCGTCGGAGGTCGAGTTCGGCATCCGACACGATGAGTTCGGGAAAGGGCATCAGCGCCAACTCGACCATCGTGTTCCGCCGCAGCGCGGGGGCCCTCGTTCCCCGCGGCTTGTGCGGCGGGCGGGCAGTCGGCAGATAGTGAACGACATCCAGCCCGAGAGACTCCCGGGCCGCGAGCACCGGTCGAATGTGGCCGTTGTGGATCGGATCGAAGCTGCCGCCGAAGAGCCCGATACGCGCCCCCGTGCCGCTCATGGCCGACTTCCCGACGCCGTCTCCGCGGCTGCATCGGCCGCGTTGAGCAGGCCCCGAAGTTCCCGCACGAGCCGCGCCAGGCCCGATCCCGCGACGGCCGAGACTTCGAACGCCTTCAGTCCCCTTCGCGCGGCCAGTTCGTGAAGCTCGCGGCGCCTGTCCTCGTCAGCGATATCGAGCTTCGAACCGCACAGGATCCGCGGCCGGTGCAGGAGTTCTTCGTTGAAGGCGCCCAGCTCGGCATCGATCGTGTCCGTGGCCCCCTCTACGCTGCCGCCCTCTTCGTCCGGCTGCGGCCCGAGATCGACCAGGTGCAGCAGCACGCGGCACCGCTCGACGTGACGAAGGAAGCGGTGCCCAAGTCCAGCGCCCTGGGCGGCGCCCGCGATCAGACCGGGCAGATCGGCGATCACGAAGGGCTCGGCTTCGAGCGGCACCGCCGGCGGCCCGACCACGCCGAGTTGAGGCACCAGGGTCGTGAAGGGATAGTCCGCGATCTTCGGTCTGGCCGCGGTCAGAACACTGATCAAGGTCGATTTGCCGGCATTCGGCAGGCCGACGACTCCGACGTCGGCGAGCAGTTTCAACTCGAGACGGAGCCGCTTCTGCTCACCGGGCGTGCCCGGCTCCGTGCGCCTCGGCGCCCGCTGCCTCGCACTCTTGAAGCGTGCGTTCCCGCGGCCACCGGCACCGCCTCGGGCAACGGTCAGCCGTTCGTCCTCGGCCAGCACCTCACCCAGGGCCTCGCCGGTCTCCGCGTCGTAGACCTCGGTACCGAGGGGCACGGGGATGACCAGATCACCGCCGCTCCTGCCGGTCTTGTTCGAGCCCTCGCCGTGCCGGCCCCGCTCCGCGTGGTAGTTGGCGGGGAAGGTGAGGCGGTAGAGCGTGCCGAGCCCCGAGGAGCCCGCCAGAACCACGCTGCCGCCGTGTCCTCCGTCGCCACCGGAGGGGCCTCCGCGCGGCACGAACTTCTCCCGCCGGAACGCCATGCAGCCGTTACCGCCGGCGCCCCCGAGGACATCGATGACGGCCTCGTCGATGAAGTTCATCTACCGCTCCCGGCGGCGACGTCGAAGCCGCAGAACGCATCGCACGCTCGGAGCGCTGCGGCGCAGGCTCCTAGCCGGCTGGATGAACGTTGACGATCGTGCCGCGCCGGCCCCGGTTGCGGAACTCGACCACGCCGTCCGCCCGGGCAAAGAGGGTGTCGTCATTGCCACGGCCCACGTTCTCGCCGGGAAAGAACCGAGTCCCACGCTGGCGGACGATGATCGTCCCGCCGGTCACGCTTTCGCCCGCGTAACGCTTCACACCCAGGTTCTTGGGGTTCGAATCGCGGCCATTGCGGCTCGAGCCCTGGCCCTTCTTGTGCGCCATTTCTATCGACCTCCGTTTCGGGACCTCTACGCCCCGGCAGCCCGTTCGATCGCCTCGATCCGAAAACGCTGCATGTCCTGCCGGTGCCCGTTGCGCCGGCGGTAGCCCTTGCGGCGCTTGAACTTGAAGACGATGATCTTCGGTCCGCGCAGGTCGGACACGAGGGACGCCCGCACCCGCGCGCCATCGACGAGGGGGCCACCGACTTCGGCTTCGCCCTCACCGCCGCCGATCATCAACACACGGTCGAAGACCACCTCCGAACCCGCTTCGGCGCCGGCAACACGCTCAAGGTCCACGACATCGCCTTCCGCGACCCGGACCTGCTTGCCGCCGGTCTCTATCACTGCGTACATGGTGTTCTCTCTGCGGCGCGCCGTTGCAACGAGCGCCGAACGTCATTCGCCGTTGGCAGTCAACTCTCCGTGCGGTACGTCCTCAGACCCGCGCCAGGACACCGCCGAGGCGGCATTCGGCCGCCGACAGTACCACCGGCCCGCCGGCCCGGTCAACGGCCGCGTGGTCGCAGCGGCAGTTCGACCTCGAAGGTAGCGCCCGGACGACCGTCGGCCCGGAGCCTCGCCTCGCCGCCGTGCGCGCTGGCGATCCGACGCACTATGGCAAGCCCCAGACCGGTGCCGCCCCTGCGCCCCGAATGAAACAGATCGAAGACCCGCTCGCGTTCCGCTTCAGGAACACCGGGTCCGTTGTCTCCGACCGCCAGCACGACCGACCCATCCCTGATCTCGGCCTCGAGCCGGAGACGGGGATGGTCGCAGTCGTTCATCGC
>JAGWAG010000023.1 GCA_021296535.1 Acidobacteriota bacterium
GCGGGATTCGCACCCGCTGAGATTAGGCGCCTTACCACGGCGCACAGCGGAGTGAGCGCCACCCCCTCCCATCTCCTCCCAAGCGCTCACGTCACCTGGGAGCCGACCCCTCCTGACCCAAGACGGGCGGGTGCGTCCTCCGCCACCGCGCCGCGCCGCTGAGCCGCTGCGCCGCTGCCCAGTGGCTACGAGACCGGGCCGAGGGCGTCGATGATCAGGTCGACGAGTTCGCGGGCGGCACCGCGGCCGCCGGGGGCGTCGAGGACGAGGTCGACGTTTTCGCGGACTTCGGCAACGGCGTCGGCCGGGGCGGCGGAGAGGCCGGCGGCGCGCAACACGGGCAGGTCGACGAGGTCGTCGCCGACGTAGGCGACTTCGGAGGCCTGAAGGCCGCGGCGCTCGAGCAGGTCAGCGAAGGCCGCGGCCTTGTCGCGGCAGCCGAGGAGCACCTCGTCGAAGCCGAGGTCGGCGGCGCGGCGCGCGACCGCGGGGGAGTCTCGTCTGGCGCTAAGGAGGCCCATCCCCAGGCCGGCCTCGCGGGCTCGCTTCACGGCGAGGCCGTCCCTCGTGTCGAACGCGACCGCGATGTCGTCGTCGATGTAGTAGAGGCGGCCGTCGGTCAGCACGCCGTCGACGTCGAAGAGGAGGAAGCGGAGGCGCAGAACAACGGAGGAGAGCATGGAAGACATCGTTGTGCCCTACTTGCGGCGCAGGCCCCAGAGGTCGTGGACGTGGACGAGACCGCGCAGGCGGCCGTCGCCGTGGCAGATGAACAGGGACGTGATGCGGTGCCGCTCCATCGCCTCGAGGGCGACAGTGACCAGGGCGTCGGGCTGGATCGTCTTGGGTTCCGGCGTCATGTAGTGGCAGACGGAGCGGTCGAGGAAGGCGCCGCCGGCCGAGCCGCCCGCTGCCGGGTCCGTGTTCAGCAGGCGCCGCAGGTCGCCGTCCGAGACCACGCCGCTAAGCCCGCCGGCGTCGTCGACGATGGCGGTGATGCCGAACGACTTCTCCGTCATCTCGAAAAGCGCCTCGCGCATCGAAGCCTGAAGCCCTACCCGGGGCACGGCTTCGCCTCTGTGCATGACCTGGTCCACCGTCATCAGCCGGCGGCCGAGCGCGCCGCCGGGGTGCAGCGTTGCGAAGTCTTCGAGCGTGAACCCGCGCGCCTCGAGCAGCGCCATCGCGAGCGCGTCGCCCAGGGCCAGGGTGGCCGTCGTCGACGCGGTCGGCGCCAGGTTGAGAGGGCATGCTTCCTGGTCGATCGCGGCGGACAGGTGGATGTCGGCGCGCTCGGCGATCGGGCTGTTGGCGGCCCCGGTGATCGCGATCAGGGGCACACCGCGGCGATGGAGCACGTCGATCATCCGCAGCAGTTCTTCCGTGCCGCCGGAGGACGAAGCGGCGAGGACCACGTCGCCCGGCACGATCATGCCGAGGTCGCCGTGGATCGCCTCGGCCGGGTGGATGAACTGGGCCGGCGTGCCGGTTGAGGCCAGGGTGGCCGCTACCTTCTTCATCACGTGGCCGCTCTTGCCCATTCCCGTGCAGACCACCCGGCCGCGGCAGTCGCGCATGCGGTGCACAGCCTCGCCGAAGGAGTCCTCGAGCTGCTCGATCAGGCCGCGGATCGCGGCCGCCTCGAGTTCGAGCACGGCTCGGGCTATCTCCAAACTGTGGTCGCGGGTCACTAGACCCAGGGCCCTTCGGCGGCGCGGGAGCGGTGAATCTCGAGCGCCGACAGGAGCAGGTTCTCGGCGCGCGCCAGCGGCAACTGGGTCTCCCGGTCGCAGCGCGCGCTGTCGGGATCGGGGTGGGTCTCGAGATAGAGGCCGGCGGCGCCGGCGGCAATCGCGGCGCGGGTCAGCGGCTCCGCGAACCGGCGGTCGCCGCCGCTTTCCTGCTCGCGGGCGCCGGGCAGTTGCAGCGAATGCGTCACGTCGTAGAGGACGGCGATGCCATGTTCCGCGAGGATGGAGAAGCCGCGCATGTCGACGACCAGGTTGTGGTAGCCGAAGGAGTTGCCGCGCTCGGTCACGGCGACCCTCGCGTTGCCGGTGGCGCGCGCCTTGTCGACCACGCGCACCATCTCGGCCGGGGCCATGAACTGGCCCTTCTTGATCAACAGGGCTCTGCCGGTCGCAGCCGCCTCGACGACGAGATCGGTCTGGCGGCAGAGGAAGGCGGGGATCTGGAGCACGTCGCAGACCTCGGCCGCTTCCGCACACTGATTCGGCTCGTGTACGTCCGTCAGGACCGCGAGTCCGGTCGCCTCCTTCACGTCGGCCAGCGCGGCCAACCCTTCGGTCAGCCCCGGCCCCCGGAAGCTGTCGCCCGAGCTGCGGTTCGCCTTGTCGAACGAGGACTTGAAGATCAACGGCAGGCCAAGGCGATGGCTCATCGCCTGGAGCTGCTGGCCCACGCCCACGAGCCAGTCGCGGCCCTCGATCACGCACGGGCCGGCAATCACGGGCAGACCGCCGCGGCCGAGGGCGATTCCCGGAGCGAGCTCGAAGCCGTCTGCCGTCACCGTTGTCAGTTCGCCTCGGCGCCGCCGGCGGGAAGCTCGTCCCCGGTGCTCGCCGACGCAGCGGCCGTGCGCTGCTTCTGCTCGACCGCCGCCCGGATGTAGGAGATGAATAGCGGGTGGGGATCGGCCGGACGCGATCGGTACTCGGGGTGGAACTGGCAGCCGAGAAACCAGGGATGGTCGGGCAGCTCCACGATCTCGACGAACTTGCCGTCGGGGCTCCGGCCCGAGACGACGACGCCGGCGTCCTGGAGCGCGCCGAGGTACTTCTGGTTCACCTCGTAGCGGTGCCGGTGGCGCTCGCTGATCAGCAACCGGCCGTCCTGGGAATCCGCCGTCCCGCCGTAGACCCTGGCGGCCAGGGTGTCCTCCTCGACCACGCAGGGGTAGGCGCCCAGCCGCATCGTGCCGCCCATCTCCTCGACGCCGAGGAGGTCGCGCAGCTTGTAGATCACCGGGTCCGCGGCGGCTTCGTCGAACTCCGTCGACTGGGCGCCTTCCAGGCCGCCCGCGTTGCGCGCCAGCTCGATCACCATGCACTGCATGCCGAGACAGATGCCGAACATCGGCACGTTGTGCTCGCGCGCGTAGCGGATCGCCCGGATCTTCCCCTCGACGCCGCGGGGACCGAAGCCGATCGGCACCAGCAGGCCGTCGACCTCGAACATCTCCTGCGGCCAGCTCTCCATTTCCAGGTCCTCGGCGTTGATGTAGACCAACTGGACCTCGACATCGTTCGCGATGCCGCCGTGCATCAGGGCTTCGTTCAGGCTCTTGTAGGCGTCGGGCAGTTCGACGTACTTGCCCACGATGCCGATCCGCACCTGGCCCTGGGGATGGCGAATGCGGTGAACCATGCGCTCCCAACTCGCCAGGTTGCGCGGCGATCCCGGCAGACCGAGCAGTTCCATGAGGGACTCGTCCAGGCCCTCGCGGCAGAACATCAGGGGCACTTCGTAGATCGTGTCCACGTCGCGGGCGGCGACCACGTTGTGCGCGTCCACGTTGCAGAACAGGGCGATCTTCGCTTTCATCTCCTCCGGCAGGTCGCGGTCGACCCGGCAGAGCAGGATGTCGGGCGAGATGCCGATCGCCCGTAGCTCGCGCACCGAGTGCTGGGTCGGCTTCGTCTTCTGCTCGTCGGAGGCGGCGATGTACGGCACCAGGGTGAGGTGGAGGTTGACCGCGTTGTTGCGGCCCAGCTCCTGGCGGAACTGGCGGATCGCCTCCAGGAAGGGCAGCGATTCGATGTCGCCGACCGTGCCACCGATCTCGACCAGGACGACATCCGCGCTGCCCGCCAGCCGGCGCATCCCCTCCTTGATCTCGTCCGTCACGTGGGGAATGACCTGGACCGTGTTGCCGAGGTAGTCGCCGCGGCGCTCTTTGTTGATCACCGCCTCGTAGATCTTGCCGGTCGTGTAGTTGTGCTTCTTGCTCGTCTTGCAGGTCGTGAAGCGCTCGTAGTGCCCGAGGTCGAGATCCGCCTCGGCGCCGTCGTCCGTGACGAAGACCTCGCCGTGCTGGTACGGCGACATGGTCCCCGGATCGACGTTGACGTAGGGGTCGAGCTTCATCATCTCGACGGTGAAACCGCGCGCCTCGAGAATCGCCCCGACGGAGGAGGCGGCCACGCCCTTGCCGAGCGAGGAGACGACGCCGCCGGTGATGAAGATGTACTTGGTTGCCATGGCGTGTGCTCCCGTCGTCTCAGGGGTTTCTTAAGGATTCTCGTTCGTCTGCTTCGCCGCCATCCGGCGCTCGGCCAGCGCCAGGTCCGTCGCCGTGTCCACTCCCAGGGGCGCCTCGTCGACCGGCAGAACGCGGATGCGGATGCCGTTCTCGAGCGCGCGAAGCTGCTCCAGCTTCTCCGAGCGCTCGAGCGGCGAGGCGTCGAGGTCGGCGAGCCGCAGCAGGACGTTGCGGCGGTAGCCGTAGACGCCGATGTGGAGGAGAACCGGCGCGGCCGGAGCGGAGTCCGCAGCTTCCCGGCGGTAGGGGATTCCCGCGCGGCTGAAGTAGAGGGCGTAGCCGTCGCCCCCGCGGACGACCTTGACCTGGTTGGGATCCTGAAGCGCCCGCTCGTCGACTTCGGCGGCCAGAGTGACCATCTCCTCGCCGGCATGGGCGCGCAGGTGTTCGGCGAGGTGTGTGATCGCGGCGGGATCGAGCAACGGCTCATCGCCCTGCACGTTGATCACCGCGTCGGCGCTCCAGTTGCGCGCCGCCCAGGCGATCCGGTCCGTGCCGCTTCGACAGTCCGCCGGCGTCATCTCGCAAGCGCCGCCGAAGCTCTCGACCGTCCGGCGAATGTCCTCATGGTCCGTCAGCACGACTACGGCGTCGAGACCAGAAGCTTCGCTCGCCCGTCGGTAGACATGCTCAATCATGGGCCGGCCGCAGATCGGCAGCAGGGCCTTCCCGGGTAGTCGGATGGAGCCATAGCGAGCGGGAATCGCGCAGACGACGCCAACCGCTTCCGATGCGGGCCGAGCACTCGACACGGACGACCCTACCCGCGCGGCGCGCCGCCGGTCAAACCTGCGGTCGCGGTCGCCGCCATCCGCCGGATACGCTCGCGACGTGTACAGGACCCTGCGCGTTTTCGCCCTGGTCACGGCCTGCCTGCTGCCGGGCTGCGGGGACTCCTCGCCGTCGACCGGCGCGGCGGAGTGGATCTGGCCCGACGTGGCGGCCGCGGAGGCCGGGCGGCCGGCGGCCTACCTGCTGCTGGCCGACTTCGAGCTGGACGAGGCGCCGCAGGCGGCGGCACGCCTGTTCGTCACCGCCGACCGGGAGTACGCCGTGCACCTGAACGGCCGCCAGATCGCGCGCGGCGGCTTCCGGCGCGGCGAACCGATCGACGAGTTCCAGATCGCCCACCTGCTCCGAGCCGGGACGAACCGCCTGACGATCGGGGCGCGCACTCCCTACGGCGACGGCGGTGCGCTCGCGGGCATCGAACTCGCCGATGGCTCGATGCCTGTGGTGACTGACGGCTCGTGGCGCGTGCTCGAGGTCTGGGACCCGCCCGTCGTGAAGGGCGACGGGGCGCGCGGAGACGCGGAGGCACTGGAAAGCGTCCGCGCCTGGGGCCGGCCCCCCGTCGGCCGGTGGGGCCGGGTGGCCCGCGGCGAACTGGCGAAGACGCAGCCGATCTGGCGCTCCGCGGCGGCCCGCCGCATTGTCCGCGTCTCCGCGGCCCCCGGTCTCGTTGTGTCGCTCGCGGAGCGGAGGTACTGGGTCGTGGAATTCGGCCGGGAGGTCACCGGTGTGCTCGAACTCGAGTTCCGACCGGAGGACCCGGGCGGCGACCGCCAGCTCCGCCTGTGTCGCGGGGGTGACTGCGAGCGGCGGCCGCTGGTGCCGGTCGCCGGCAGGCCGGCCTGGAGAGACTCGGCGGCACGCAGCTTCGACACCGTGGTCGTGTACGGGGTGAAGGAGCTGCGGGCAGCGAGGGTGCGGAGCTAAAGGCACCGGATGCCGGCCGGAAGGCCGGCGCACCCAGCGGAGCTAGGGCTCCTCCCACTCGATTTCGGCGGGTGGTTCGAAGCGGCCGGGCGCAGCGCCGCGCCGGTAGTCGCCGATGATGAACCGGTTCTCGTTGCGCTGGGCGTCGTAGTAGGTCAGTTCGCGCAGGCGCTGGTCTTCCGGGTCGATCACGATCTGCACCAGGGACACTTCCTCGCTCGGTTCGAGCGGACGCAGGACCAGGCGCAGACCGTCGCCGGACGCCGGGTCCAGCTCCGCCTCGTACCGGCCACGGAGATCGTCGGTGGTGAGCAGGAAGAAGTCGAGGCCCGGGGCCGGCTGCTCCGACAGGTCATAGCGCTGGCCGACCGGCTCGCCGGGATTCCAGTGGTGAACCGTCCGGTCGCACAGCAGGAAGGCCGTCTCGAACGGCGGCGAGTAGTCCCAGCGCAGGCAGCGAGGCAGGCCGATCGCGAGGTCGCCGCGCTCCATGTCGCCGTCCTCCGGATCGAATCCGTAGGGCACGTGGGTCTGGACGAACCCCGCGTAGAGCGGCGCCTGCGCCTCGAGTGAGCGCCGGAAGTCGTCGAGCACGGTCCACGGATCGTCGGCGAAGGCGGGGAACGCCGCAAGCAGGCAGAACGCCGCGAGGATGGCGGGCCGCATCAGTGTTTGAAGTGGCGGCGCCCGGTCAGGAGCATGGCGATGCCGTGCTCGTCGGCGGCCGCGATCACCTCGTCGTCCCGGACGGAGCCGCCGGGCTGGACGATCGCGGCCACTCCGGCTTCGGCCAGGGTGTCGACTCCGTCCCGGAAAGGGAAGAAGGCGTCCGAAGCGGCCACCGTGCCGGCAACGTCGAGCTGGGCCTTGTCGAGCGCGATGCGGCAGGAGTCGACTCGACTCATCTGGCCGGCGCCGATACCGACCGTCTGGTGTTCGTTGGTCACGACGATCGCGTTCGACTTCGTTGCCCGGCAGACCCGCCAGGCGAAATCGAGCGCCCGCATTTGCGCCTCGCCGGGCTGCGTCCGCGTGGGGCAGGTCCACTCCCGCGGGTCTTCCGGCGCCGCGTCGAGATGCTGGCCGATGAAGCCCCCGTCGACGGCCCGCAACTCGTAGGCGCCGTTCCCGGCAGTGAAGGGCGGGCATTCGAGCAAGCGGAGGTTCTTCTTCCGCCCCAGCCGCTCCAGTGCGTCCGCCGCGAAGGAGGGGGCCACGATGACCTCCACGAAGAGCTTCCGCATCGCCTCCGCCAGGGCGTCCGTGAGGGGCCGGTTGACGGCAATGATCGAGCCGAACGCGGAGACGGGATCGCAGGCGAGCGCCCTCTCGTAGGCCTCCACGAGCGACGCGCCACGGCCTACGCCACACGGATTGTTGTGCTTGACGATGACGACCGTCGGATCGTCCTCGGGGGCGCCGAACAGGGCGGAGAGCTTCCGCGCCGCGTCCGCGTCAAGCATGTTGTTCCAGGAGAGTTCCCGGCCCTGGAGTTGGCGGAAACCGCCCAGAACGCCGGCGCCGCCCACCTCCCGGTAGACCGCCGCGCCCTGGTGCGGGTTCTCCCCGTAGCGCGGCGCCAGCACCTGCTCGAGTTCCAGTTGGACGGACTCCGGCAACGACCCGTCGGCCGGAGGCGAAGCGCCGCCTTCCAGCCATTCGGCGATCGCGGCGTCGTAGTCCCGGGTGTGCCGGAACGCCTTGAGCGCCAGTTCGCGCCGGAGCTCCTCCGACAGGCCGCCCTCGGCCCGGAGCGCTTCGAGGATCCTCGGGTAGTCCGCCGGGTCGACGACGACCGCCACGTTGGCGAAGTTCTTCGCCGCGGCCCGGACCATGCTTGGACCGCCGATATCGATCATCTCCACCGTGCCGTCCTCCGTCGCATCCGGGGCCGAAGCCGCGGCGGCGAAGGCGTAGAGATTCACGGCCACCAGATCGATCGGCGGAAGCTCGTGGCGCTCCAGCTCCGCCCGATGTTCCGGCCGTCGCCGGTCGGCGAGGATGCCGCCGAAGATGCGGGGATGCAGGCTCTTGACCCGCCCATGGAGGATCTCGGGGTGCCCCGTCACATCGGACACCGCCGTGACGGCTACGCCATGTTCCCGGAGCTGCCGGGCCGTGCCGCCCGTCGAGATGATCTCGACCCCCAGATCGGCCAGTCCCGAACCGAGTTCCTCAAGGCCCGCCTTGTCGAAGACCGAGACCAGTGCGCGGCGAACGGGGAGCATCGGAGTCGGCGCAGCGTAGCACGCCGGGGGCCGCTGCCGCAGCGATCAGAAGGACTTGAAAGGCTCGAGATCGACCCGCCCGCAGAGACTGCCCCGCTCGTTCTCGTAAGAGGCGATCGCGCCCGTGACGGTGTCTTCCACAGTCATCTCGTACTGCACGTCGGAGAGGCCGCCGTACAGGACCCAGAAGCTGCCGTTGATGGCCTGTCCATCGAGCACCTTCACCGCCAACTCGATGTTCTCCTTGTTGAAGAACCAGAAGAACCCCGTGTTGGCCGTGGTCAGGGAGGGCGCCACCGTGGCGGTCTTCTCGTTGTCCGGAGGCTCGAGGTTGGGATCGACGAAGCCGACTTCGACCGAAAAACGGTCGTCGAGCAGACACAGCAACTCCTTGCCCGCCTCGCACTGCCCGGCGCTCTCCTCGGATCTCTCGAGGCCGGTCGCGGGCAGCCGCGCCACTTCCATCTTCAACAGGTCGATTCCGGGCTCACCGCGGACCCGGGCCGGCAACGCAAGCGTGGCGGCCTGCCCTGCCCCCGAGAAGGCCGCGATGTCGCTCTGCCCACATATCTCCTTGGGCGGATTGTGGTAGGTGCGCCGCTGCCTACTCTGCGTGTCCTCCACCGTGACCCAGTACTCCACGTCGGAAAGGGCACCGAAGAACACCCAGAAGTTCCCGTTGAGCGCCGTTCCGTCGAGAACCTTGAGCACGAGTTCCACGTTGTCCGGCTCGAAGAACCAGAACAGACCCGATTCGTCCGAGAAGTCGATGGGGACGCCGGTGCCGAAGCCATGTTCGCCCGCCATGTCCGGGTTCGACCAGTGCGCCTGCACTTCGAAGCGGCCATCTCGCAGGCACAGGTACTGCCCGCCGATACGGCACGCATCCCGGAAGGCGCCGGTCGTCGCACTGACCTCCTGGGAGAACTCGCGCGCACCGCCGGACCCCGACGCCAGACGGAAGGTGTAGGGGGTATCGGTCATCAGCCCGGTGACCTGAACCGAACCCGCGGAGGCCTGAGCCGTCACCAGTTCAACCCAGTTGGACTCTGGGTTGCGCCCCTCGACGGTAATCAGACCCAGGGAACCGTCGGCCCACCTCCCGGACCACTTCAAATCGACCGCGGAGTCGCCCGACGGCGACGCCGTGAACTCGGTGGGCCGGGAACCGCCTCCGCGCAGCTTCACGGTCACCACGTTGCTGCTCCCGGAGAAACCGCTGTCGTTGTAGGCGAAGACGCGATAGTCGTCCGTGCTGTCAGGCGCCAGTCCCTTCAGCAAATAGGCCTCCTCGTTGGCGCCGATGAGGGCTACCCGCCTCCAGTTGTCGCCCGCAAGCCGGACCTGGATCTCGAACCCGAGTTCATCCGTCGCATCGTCGTCCCACGTCAACCGGGCGGACGTGGCGTCCACCGGCGTCGACCGGAGCCGTCGCGGCCCGTTCGGTCCCCGTCCGCCCACGCCAAGCGGCACAACCAGGCTGTTGCTGGTCCCGAAGCCTCCCTCCGCGTCCTCGGCCGTCACGGTGAACCGATAGCGACCGCCCCTGGCCAGCCCCCGAATCTCGACGGACTCCGTGTCGGGATCAACCGTCAAGAGCTCGGACCAGCCTGAAACGCTTGCGCGAACCTCGAACTTGACCTCGTCGTCCGAGTTGTCGCTCCAGTCCAGGCGAATCGAGGTCGCATCCATCACGGTGGCGCGGAGGTTCGAAGGCGCAACGGGGCCCTCGCGCTCCGGCCAGACGATCGCCGTGTCCTCACTCCAGGACACGCCGCCGCCGCTGAACGCGGACACCCGAAAGACGTAGCGCACTCCAGGCTGGAAGCCGAAGAAGATGGCGAACGTCCGGTTGGCGGGGACCGTCTCCCGGACCAACCGTTCGCCCTGCCGCAGAACCTGAACTTCGAAGCCGCCCTCGTCGTCCGAATTGTCGGTCCAGGTCAGGAGCGCGGCGCTCAGGATGTCGAGGATTTCCACGTCGCTCGGCGCTTCCGGCTCGGCCCCGGGCACCACGACATCCACGTAGGTGCTTCTCGCGGAACGGATGCTCCCGATGTACGAATAGACCCAGAAGATGTAGTAGCCAGGCTCGAGGTCGTCGATCTCGACCGACTCCTGGTTGGCGTTCACCCTCTCCCCGTCATCGCTGGTGAGGACGGATTGATCCCACCGCTGCCTCCAGACTTCGAAGCCGCCCTCGTCGTCCGAGTTGTCGGTCCAACGGATACGGACGGAGCCGGGGCCAGCCACCTCGACCCGCACGTTCGAGGGCGCGGCGGGAGCGCCCTCCGGCAGCGGCAGTACAGCGTCGCTGTACTCAACGCCCAGTCGCATCGTACGTCGGAGCACTCGCTCATTCTCCCGCTCGCCCGCAATGCCGATCGTCCGTCGCCTGGGACGGATCCGGGCGGACGAGAAGTACGGCTCGACCTCGCCGCGATAGCTCATCGCCGTGCCGACGTTCGGTATGTGGTCGTGGTTGGAGTGTCCGAATGCGAACGGCTCGACCGCGACCGCGGCCGTCCCGGCAGCATTGGCCGGGTCGTGGTTGGCGCCCAGATTGTGACCGACCTCGTGAGCGAAGATCTGGGCGTCGTCGTAGCTGGAGCAGGAGTTCGCCGACCAGCCGTGTGCGAGGATCGAGAAGCCCTCTGCCGTCATGCCTTTTGTCAACAGACCAGCCCGACCGCAGGCCTGAAGCAGGTTCGGGCTCTCGCCTGTGAACAGGTGGACCAGATCGGCGTTGTGCCGGCTTCGCAGTTGCGCGACATCGCCATTCCAGCGCAGTTGGGTGATCAGGCTGCTGCCATACGGGCCGACGCCCTCTCTGGCCACGGTGTCGAGTGCGGCGGGCGCCCGGGCGACGTGGACGATGTTGGCCCGGATCGGCAACTGGCCGTTCCGGAGCACCATGTTGAGATAGTCGCCCGCGTTCCGGATCGAGGCCTGGGCACCGCCCCGGTTCGCCCAGTTCCGCGCCGCCTCGGCGGTGTACAGCATCAGGATGTCCAGTTCGTCGTGGTTCTGCGACTGCACCACCCGCTGTGCCTGGTCGACGCGCATCGGCGCCTCCGCAGGGGAGAACCGCGCCAGACCGTCGGGCTCCACACCCACCGAACAGAATGTCTCCTCCGTGTCCGACTGCGCGCCCGCGGTGTCGACCATGCCGCCGCGACCGTCCGGGTCGGCGCTGATCCGGAACCTGGCGCCGCCCGGCTCGCCGAACCGTCCCACAAAGCTCCCATCCTCCACCGTCAGGACGACGCTCTCATGGCCCGCTTCCAGAAGGCTGCCTGCCCACATCACGTTGCCGTTGCCGCGATCTTCGAACACGCTCCGCTCCGCCACGAGCACCCGGCCGTCGGGCGTCGGCAGCTCCAGCCGCGGCGGAGCCGACCTGACCAGGTCGAGATCGACCTGCACGGTCGCCGGCCCCATCGCCGAGTCGAACTGCGCGGCCGCGGCGAGCGCGGGAGTCTCCGGTCCCGGGCCCAGGCTCAGCAGGCGTTGTCCCTGGGCGTTGCCCACTCCGACAATCAGCAGGCCGATCGATCCGGCCACCGTCGCCAAGGGGAAACCCGGGCGTGATCTCCCGCTCGGGCCACTTCGGCCGGCATGAAGAAAAGCAGTGGCACTCCGCACAGATGTCCTGACTTGGTTCATGGCGCCCGAGTCTAGCTAGTCCCCGGCACCGCCCCCAAAACAGCCCCAAGCGGGTTGCTCCATTGACTGGCTCGCCGCTTGCCTGTTAGAACACGCAGCGCTACCGTCCCGTCCGGCGCGCGCGACCTGCCCAGGTAGCTCAGTTGGTAGAGCACCTGACTGAAAATCAGGGTGTCGGTGGTTCGAATCCGCCCCTGGGCACCATGCGCGCCCCCCAACAGGAGCTTGCGAGGAACCCTCTTCTGCGGCAGCCATCCGATTCCGCAGGAAATCCGCAGACCGCAGCGAACCGCTCGAACATCCGGTTTCGCCCGTCAACTTCTTTAGACGGAAAAGTTACCTCTCTTCCACCGGCATCCGGCCGAGCACTCGTACTGCTGCGGGTCTTGACAGAGCCTCAGTACGCCCTATACGTTGTTTCGCGGATAGGGACTGTGACCAAGGATCGCAACCCAATCCACCGGTCCAAGAGCCGCGACCCTCGGATCGGAGCTTGAAGAAGGGCGAAAGTCACGTTCGCGTGGTGGGCGCGCTTCCAGAGCGAGGGTCGGAAAGGTCACGACTCGAAGCCGGGCTCGGTGGCAGGAGCCACTTGGAGCCGGGGGATACCGAGGCGCAAGCCGAAGTGATCCCGACACCAGGAAGTTCCAGCCGGCGAGTGGCTCCCGTAGCCGAAGGCTTCCCGGGGGGCGGTGCCGAGAGACGCAAGTCTGGAGGTGCCTGAACCAGGGGAGTGGCTTCAGGGAAGCGAACGGTCGGAAGTTGCCCGGCAGCAACGGAAGGCCGATCGGCAACTGAAGCGCTTCATCGGCAGACGCTCGGGGGCTTCGTCGTGAGACCCGACCAGTCGAGCGACGAAGTACCCCAAGGGCGCCGAGTCGGCGAAGAGTGAGGCAAGGAGCCCCCGCGACAGCGGGCCGCAAAGTGATCGGTTCGGAGGCGCAAGCCGAGGAGCCGGCCAACAAGCGGAACGAGGTCGCGGACCTTTCGGCCACCCGAGCCGGAGGGTTCACCGCGAAGGCGCAAGCCGGAGAGGGGAATCCGAAGGCAACGGGAGAAAGAAGGGGAGTCCCGGCGAACCCGGACGGGCCTGGAGGGGCCGCAAGGTTCCACCGCCTGAGCCGCAAGGCAAGGGCAGCCAGCCTGGAACGGAGGATCGGTGGCGCGCGAAGCGCTCCCCGACCGGATGCCCGCCAAGCTGAAGGGTCGAGGAAACGCGAGCGAGGGATGAGAGACTCAGGTCGATTCGGGTGGGAATCCCGGAACGGTCCCTATCTTCTTTTTTGGCCCGCAGAAGCTAGCACAATGACCCGCTAAGTGCAACCGCCTCAACGGGTTACGTCCCGCGAGCCGGCACCCGCGGCAGGGCGCACCCGAGAAGCCAAGGCTGGCCGGGACCGTGGGCCCGCGACGCATCCGATGGTCCCTCGGAGCTTGGGCCCGGCGGCAATCGGCACCTGACGCTCCGTCGCATCCCCGTCGCCGAAGCGCCCCGCAACGCTCCGCTACCTCGGTAGCGGGCGAGTGCGGGTCACAGGAGTCACGCACCCGTCACACAACTGTCACGCACCGACCGGAGGGTCGCCTGCGTAGGGTACTTTTGTGTCCTCTAAAATCGAGCCCGCCCAAATGGAACATTCCTTTAGGGCGTCGGAAACTCCAGACAGCAGCTCACTCGCAAGAGTCCCAGAACGACCTCATGCAGCGCGATAACGGCCCGGCGCACGAGGAACGCCTTGCCACGAAGCAGGGCAACTTTCCTCCCCGGCCGCGTCGCCTCCAGTTCGGAGAGTTCCGCTTCGACCCCGAGACCCTGGAACTATCCGGCCGCGGCCGCTCGGTGCGGCTTCAGCCCCAGCCAGCCCGACTGCTCGAACTGCTGATCGCACACCGCGGAGCGGTGGTTCCACGCGAAACCGTCCGCCGCCATCTCTGGCCCGACAAGGTCCACGTCGAGTACGACCAGAGCATGAACTCCTGTGTCAAACGGATCCGGATCGCACTCGGCGACAATGCCGAGGCTCCCGAGTACATCGAGACGCTGCCGCGCCTCGGGTACCGCTTTCTGAAGCCCGTGAGCGAGCTCAATGAGGGCAACGAGCCGGTCCTCACCCGGGGCGGCCGGGCGCGCCTCTGGCGGCCAAGACCCGCCGCCGTGCTCGCCGCTCTGGGAGTGGTCCTAGGCATCGTTGCCACGATCCTGGTGTGGGTCGCCCTGGACTCCGCCAGATCGGGCACCGGCGACTCGACCCGGCAGGTGCTCGCGGTTCTGCCCTTCTCGGCAGTGGGCTCCTGGTCCGGCGCGGAGCCGTTCCGCCAGGGCCTGGCTCAGGAACTCATCACCTCACTCGGCCGGCAGGCGTCCGAACGACTGGCCGTCGTCGGCCACGAGTTCCGGCCCTTCCCCGACGCGGGCCGAGGAGCAAGGGCGCTCGGTGCGGACTTCCTTCTCGACGGTCGGGTTCAGCGGCAGGAGGACCGTCTCCGGGTCTGGGCCCGTCTGGTCCGGGCCGAGGACGGGACCGTACTCTGGACGGAGGCCTACGACGGCGCGGCGAGCGACCTTCTCGTCTTCGGGGCGGACGTCGGCGCACAGATAGCCGACGCGGTCGTCGTCCGTCTGACGCAGGTAGCCCCGTACTCCTGACCCGGGGTTCAGGGAGAGCGCCACGAACCAGCCCGGCCGGGCAGCAGGAGCGCCGCTTCGAGTTCGTCCAGAAAACGGCCGCGCGGTATCTCCTCGGCGCCGAAGCGAAGCAGATGCTCGGTGACCTGTTGACAGTCCACGAACGCGTAGCCCCACTCTTCGAGGCAGCGAACCAGGCGAACCAGCGCGATCTTGGACGCATTCGATCGGCGGGTGAACATCGATTCACCGAAGAACGCGCCACCGATCGAAACCCCGTAGAGGCCACCGACCAGGTCGCCGTCCTGCAGGCACTCGACCGAGTGGGCGTGGCCGCGCCGGTGCAGGCGCTCGAACGCGTCGATCAGGGGAGCCGTGATCCAGGTGCCCTGCTGTCCGGGACGGGGGTTCTCGGAGCAGGCCGACATGACCTCCCGGAAGCGCGTGTCGATCGTGACCTCGAACCGAGCGCGTCGGAGTTCGCGGCGCAGACTGCGCGACGTTCTGAACCGCTTGGGATACAGCACGAGCCGCGGGTCGGGCGAGAACCACAGCATTGGGCCGTCGGCGCCCAGCAGCGGCCAGGGGAAGACGCCCGAGCGGTAGGCCGCGAGCAGCCTCTCCGCCTCGAGGTCGCCGCCCACCGCGAGCAGGCCGCTCGGATCCGCCAGCCGCGGCGGAGGAAACGCGATCCGGCGATCGTCGAGCCGGAAGGGTCCAGACTGCTCCATTGGCGCACAGGCTACCGCTACCGTCGCGGCCGGATCCGGAAGCCGGCGCTTCGCGCCGAATGCCGGCCAGAAGGCCGGCGCACCCAGTTCTGCCTCTAGACGTTGAACCGGAAGTGGACGACTTCGCCGTCCCGCACGGGATACCCCTTGCCCTCCAGCCGCAGAGTCGCGCGTTCGCGGCAGACGGCCAGCGACCCGGCGTCGATCAGGTCCCGCCACGCGGTCACCTCGGCGCGAATGAAGCCACGCTCGATGTCGGAGTGAACCGCGCCCGCGGCGGTCACCGCGGTGCTGCCGCGGCGAATCGTCCATGCGCGGACCTCGTCCTCGCCGACCGTGAAGAAGGAGATCAACCCCAGCAGCTCGTAGCCCGCCTGGACCACGCGGACCGCGCTCGGCTGGTCGAGACCCGCTTCGGCCAGGAAATCGCCCTGGTCGGCCGGGTCGAGGCGAGAGATCTCCTCTTCCAGGCGGGCGCTCACGGCCAGCAGATCGGAACACGGCGGCGCATCGACGCCGGCCGCGGCATCCGGATCGCCCGCCAACTCCTCGTCGACATTGAGGATCAGGAGCATCGGCTTTCGGGACAAAAGACCGTAGCCACTAAGCCGCTTCTCCTCCTCCGCAGCGAAGTCCAGGCGCCGCAGCGACGTTTCCGCCTCGAGCGCCGGCAGGACGCGGTCCGACAGCAGCGCGCGCTCCCGTTTCTCCTGGTCGGTCAGCCCCCTCTTCTGCGCCTGAACGAGACGCTCCAGCCGCCGCTCCACCACCTCGTAGTCCGCGAGGATCAGCTCCAGGTCGATCGCCGCGATGTCCCGCTGCGGATCGACGTCGCCCGCAGGGTGCAGCAGTTCCGCGTCCTCGAACGCCCGCACCACGTGGACCAGGGCATCCATCATCCGCAGTTCAGCCAGGTCCAGCGTCTCTCCCCGGCCGCGATCGATACCGGGAACATCGACGAATCGGACCTGCGCCGGCACGTAGCGCTTCGGTCGGTAGAGGTCCCGGAGCTGCTCCAGGCGGCGGTCCCCCACCGCTGCGACTCCCACGTTCGTCGTGTTCGAGGCCCGGAACTTTCCGGTTGCCTGCCGAGAGGCAGTCAGCGCGTTGAACAGCGCCGTCTTGCCCGACTTGGGCAGGCCCAGAATGCCGAGTTGCATGTTCCTTCCCTTCCGCCGGCCTCAGACGCTGGCGCCGAAGTTCGCCGCGAGGATCGCCAGATCCTCGCCGTCCACCTGGCCGCTGCCGTCGAGATCGGCATCCGCGTCGAAGCGGCGCGACGCCGGTCCCGCCCCGAAAGCGAGACCCAGGAACACGAGATCCCGGCCGTCGACCCGACCGTCCCGGTCGATGTCGCCCCGCGGCGGAACAACGCCCTCGACGATAAACCGACCCACCGCGCGATCAGTGACGTTGCCCTCGGCATCCGCGGCGCGAAGGGAAAGCGTGACCACGCCGTCGAGTGGCGCTGCCGGCGAGAAGCGCCACTGCAGCCTACGACCGTCGTCGCCGACCCCGGGTTCCGGCGCCGGCAGACCATCGACCAGGAGCATCACGGAATCCGTGTCGATCGCGCTGCCGAAGTCCCGCACGTTGACCTCCAGGGCGCTCGTGGCCGGAACCCCCTCCGCGCCGTGCGCGGGGATCAGCCGCGTGGGCACCGGAGGCACCGTGTCCGCGGCCCGCAGCACGTCGGCGAAGACGGAAGCGAGGAGGTCGTAGCCGGCTCCGTTCGGGTGCCCTACGGGATCCTCGGTTCCAGCGTAGTAGAGGGCGTGGAACAGCCTCCGCTGCGTCGCGAAGACCTCGAACGGATCGATCAGGCCGCGGCCCCGGATCGCCGCCAGTCGCCGGATCGACTGGACGAGATCCTGGTTCCGCAGATTGTTCGGATCGAAACGGGCATTCGGCAGGACCCAGCCGGCCGCGGATGCCCGCGCGGCCATCTGGTCCAGGTTGAAAAGGGTCGTTTCGGCTGAAATGCCGCGGCTGATGTCGTTCGTGCCCTCCATCAGCAACAGGCAGTCCCCCGGCTCCGCCAGCACGCCGCCGATTCGGGCCAGGCCTTCCGGCGTCCGCTCGGCCCCGACGCCCCGGTTGTCGACAACCAGGCCCGGAACCAGTCCCTGGAGGCGGGTTGGATAGCCGACCTCCGCGCGCTCCGGATCGTCGCCGACGCCCGCCGTGATGCTGTCCCCGAAGGCCTTGCAGTGACTCGGTCGCTGGGCAGCCGCGACCCCGCCCAGAGCGAGCAACGCGGCGCCGAGCGCGGCGACCCGCGAGACGGTTCCGAGGCGGTTACCGGTCAAGCGCGGAATGTTACAGGCGAGAAATCGAGACCTCGACACGGGTTCCCAGTGCACGTCTTATGTGCTATTCTGCATGTTTCTACCTATCCGCGAGATCTCCATTGGCAAAGGAAGCCATTGGCAAAGGAGTACTTCGACGATGAGACCAACTGGCCATCCAAGAGTGGCGGCAACCACGCTGGCAGCACTCCTGCTCGGCGTGCCGGCGACCGTGCTCGCGCAGGATACGTACTACGTCCTGATCGGGAATGACGACGACGCCAGAGAGGTCCTGCTCAGCGTCCACAATCCGACGGACCAGGCGCAGCTCTTCGACATCCTGCCGATCGCCTCCGCGACCAACGGCACCCACCGGCCCACCCCGCCGACCAGCATCTCGGTACCCGCCGGCCGCACGATCCAGTACAGCAAACTGGCCAGCGAACGTCCCACGATGATCGAACTCGTGACCAACGGCGAGCTCACATTCCAAGCCTACACGATGCCGGTCGACTCAAGCGGCAAGCGGGTCGGCCTGCGAGAACAAGTTCCGATCGTCGACTCGCAGAACCTGGTCCCGGGCGGAACCTGGGCCTTCGTTTCCGGGCTGCGGCGGGACAGCCGCGACCGCTCGGACTACGCGACGCTCAACCTGTCCCACGCGGCCAACACGTGCGAGCACCGGGTTCGCGGTCACGACGGCCAATGGGTCGTGGAATCCCGTGTCCTCGAACACCGGCCGCTGTCATTGAACTACGTCGCCGACGTCCTGCTGGTCGTCGGCATCGAGCTCGGCGACCAATACACGATCTCAACGAACTGCAGTGACGACTTCTACGTCGCCGGGCTGGTAGCCGATGACGACGCGGACCGCCTCACGATCCTGCAACCATCCGTGAGCCGCGGCTCCGCGCTGCGGCGGCCCGGCTACGACGATCCGCCTCCCACACCGGATCCGCCGGAGGACCCGCCGCCACCAACCGATTCCTGTCCCACGGGTTGGACCTGCCTTGATCTCGAGCGCACACGGCACACCGTGACCAGGAGCAACCTCCAGTACCGACTCGGCAAACGTCTGGCGCCCGGCAACTACCGCAACGTCGAACTGCGCTTCGACCTGCGCACAACCTCCATCGATCCCGTCGGGGCGCAGATCTTCTGGCTGGGGATCAGCCGTCACCTGAACCTGATCGGGTTCACCGTTCAACGGTCATGGCATCGGACTAAGGCACAGTGACAAACCCAAGTTCGTCCTGCCTCGCCCTCTGGCGCCGAATCAGAACTACTCGTTCCACTTCAGCTACGCAGCCGGCGGGCAGGTGTCGTTGTGTGTGACGAACAGCTCGGGAGACAAGAGCTGCTCCCGGGAAGCGGCGAATGTCGATTCACTCGTCTTTACCGCCGTCGACCAGCTTCTCCTCGTGGCGGGCAGCGACGGCACGGAGGAGATCGAGCCGCCTCAGTGGGGCTGGACCTACAGCAACAGCGATCGGTAACAAGCTCGATCACCGCCGTGTCGCCCTGACCGCCAGAAGACGCTTGTCCGCAACGGTGACGACCCACCCATCGTAGTGGGTGTACGGCCAGGGCTCGGCAAGGTCCGGGATGTCCTCGCCATCCCGCAGGGGCCCGTTCGAGGGGGGCGTCCGCCCCGAGAATCTTCAGATCACCGTCGCCGCGACAGAGCCCGGTAGTGGTGGAACGGCTTGCCATCCTTCCCGGACAGGTACTCCACCATGGGATGGTCGGTTGTCCGCCTGCAGATGAACGCTGCAGCCGAGCTTGGCGGCACGGCGAGATCGAGTGTTTGTCCCACCAATCGTCCCGGAAATGCCCGGCGTTGAACGCGTTCAACATGTCCGTGCGTGCCTCGGCGGCGGTTCCGGACTCGAAGACCAGGACCTTCCTGTTCGCCTTGGCCAGCTCCAGGGCAGTCGTGATTCCGGCCGGGCCGGAACCGATCACCGGGCAATCGTAGGGCCGACTGACGGAGACTGATGGGGAGGTGAACACCCTGGGAGCGCGCGGGCGTGCGGGTTCCGACGGAAGCCGCTTATGGAGACAGCCTACTGGACTCGGACGGGCCGGTCATAAGGTAGTCGGCATGAAGCGCAGCCCGACTGGAACTCGCCTTGCCGCCGGGCTCGTGGCCGTCGCGGCCCTGGCCTCGGGTTGTTCGGAGCCGCCGCCGGTCCACCGCGGGCCGATCGTCCTGATCACGATCGACGCGCTGCGCGCCGACCTCGTCGGGACGGGCCTAATGCCGCACCTCGACCGCTTGGCCGCCGACGCGGACTGGGCCGGTACCTCAATCGCCAGTTCGAGCTGGACGGTGCCGTCCATGGCGTCGCTGTTCACGGGCCGGCAACCCTGGCGACACGGCAGTTGGCACGCGGCTCGCGCCAGCCTGCGTGACGACCTGCCGACCCTGCCGGAGATCCTGCGCGATCTCGGTTTCCGGAACGCGGCCTTCCGGTCGAACGCCTGGCTGACCCAGACCTTCGGGTACGTCCGTGGCTTCGAACGCTTCGGACCCGTGGCCCGGATGGAACGGGTCACCGGGGTTCTCCGCACCCTGGACGGGGGACCCCAGTTCGTCTGGATGCACGTGCTGCCCCCCCACGCGCCATACCGCCTCCACGAGCCGTACATCGACCGGCTGGCGGCTCCGCGCGACGACCTGCCGGAGCGGATCACGCCCCTGGAGATGCGGCAGTTCGCCGATCCGGCCCTACCCCTCGACGTGGACCTGAGGGAGCGCGCCTGGCAGCTCTACCAACTGAACGCGGCCCACGCGGACTCCCTGGTCGGCGCCATGCTGGAGGCGCTCCGCGAGAGCGGGCACTTCGACGACGCCCTGATCGCCGTGACCTCGGACCACGGCGAGGAGTTCGGCGAGAACGGGCAGGTCCTGCACGGCAACAACCTGCACCGGGTGCTGATCGAGGTGCCGCTGGTCGTCAAGCTTCCGGCCGGCTGGACCCAGCCACTCGACCCCGGACCCGTGGTCGCCAACTACCGCCTCTTCTCGACCCTCGTGCAGGCCGCGGGAGGGACTCCGCCGGCGGGCAGTCCGCCGAGCCTGTTCGAAACGAGCCGCGCCGGCGCGCTCTCCGAGCTCTACCTGGGATGTCCCTGGTCGAGGAGGGGCGCCAGATGGTGTGGAAGAGCCGGTTCGCCCCGACCGAGGACCGCTACTACGACGCGATGCTGGCGCTTGCGGACGGCGAACCGTCGGCGCCGCTGGCCGAGGAGCCAGGAGAACTCGTGGCCCGGCTCGAGCGGCAGTTCGAGACAGCTCCGCCCCTGATGGGCGCTTCCGGAGCCGCCCCGCAGCTCGAGTCGTTCTCGTGGTCACCGGACGGAACGGTCGAGCCGGTGCCGGTCGAGGACGACTTTGCGCGCCGTCTGCAGGGTAGCTGGCAGGCGGCGAACGGCGTAGACCGGGCCACGCGGCTCGCCGAGCGCGGCGAACCGGTCGCCACACCGGAGGAACTCGAGCAGCTCAAGGCGCTCGGATACGTGGTGACGTCGCCGAAGCAGCCGGCGGCGGACGGGAGGTAGGTGTCGCGCTACAGCCGCGGCTTGGCGGCGGGCCGCAGACGCAGATCGTAGACCTCGGCCGAGGGGGGCAGAGCCGCCGTGTCGACGATCGCCGAGGCGACATCGGCGGGGTCGAGGAACCGCTCCGCGTCGTACTGCTGGCCCAGGCCGCGGCAGACCTCCTGCTGCATCCGGCTGCGGGTGCGCCCGGGATAGACGCTCAGCACGCGAACGCCGTCCGCGTTGACCTCGGCGCGCAGGCCGTCGGCCAGAGCCCGCAGGGCATGCTTGCTGGCCGCGTACGCGGCGCTCCCCGCACCCGCAACCAGGCCCGCCGTCGAGTTGACGAACACGACCAGACCTCCGCGCCGGCGGAGACCGGGAAGCAGCCGCCGGGTCAGCAGGTAGGGAGCACGCGCGTTGACCGCGAACTGGTGGTCGAGGTCAGCGGACGGCGCCGTTTCGAAGGAACCCGCGCGAAAGGCGCCCGCGGCGTGCACCAGAAGATCGACGCCGTCGCCGAGCGACGCCGACTCCGCTTCGGCGGCGTCGATCACGGCGGCTTCGGCGAGGTCGCCGGCCACGGTCCGGACGACTCCAGCCACTCCCTCCAGCTCGCCGGCGATCGCCCCAAGGCGCGCCCGGTCCCGACCCATGAGAACGAGGGAAGCACCCTCGGAGCCCAGCCGGCGAGCGACCTGCCCGCCGATCGCCCCCGTGGCCCCGGCCACGACCGCGATTTGCTCGCTGAACCTGCTTGCACCGCCGGGCACGCGCGCAGCTTACCGGCCCGCACCCGGCGAGGCTTCCGGTACCTGCGGGGCGCCGCGCGGTGCAGCACCGTGCCGGACCGCCCGGTAAGCTGAGAGCGATGCGAAGGCCGCTCTGCCTGACGCTGGCGTTCCTTGCCTGGACCGCCGGGCTCCCGCCGGGCCTCGCCGCCGACGGGCTGACCGCCTATCGGGGTGAGGACTGGGCTCACCTCCAGGCGACGGATGCGGAGCCGACCCTGTGGCTGGGCACCGAGCAGGCAGTGGAACTGCCGGCGATGGAAGCACCGGGAGTGCCCGTTCGCTACGTCGACCTGGTGCTGCTCGGCCGGGACCCCGAGGGCATGCAGGAGTGGGCGGTCGCCGGAGTCGCCGTGGACAGGAACGGCCCCCGCCTGAGTCTCCACGGCGGTCGCGGCGATCGAGTCCGCCCCATCGCTCCGCCCGACCGCCCGCAGGGCGCGGTCCAGATCGCCTCCGCTCGCTGGCTGGCGACCGAAGGGGCGGAGCCCTTGCGGGGCCTCGCGTGGCTCGAAGCAACCCGGCCCCGCGCCCAGGAGGTGTGGCTTTCTCCGTATCGCGACGGCGACCTCCAGGCCGCGACCCGCCTGGTCGGTGCGGGGCCCGGATCGCAGACCGCGCTCGACGCCGTCGTACTCGCCGACGGCTCCTGGCTCCTCGTGTGGTCCGCCTTTGACGGCAACGACGACGATCTCGTCTGGCGGCAGGGACGGCCGGACGGAAGCTGGACCGGAGGCCGCGTCTCACCGGACAACCGGGTGCCCGACATCACGCCCCGGTTGCTGGTCACGCCGGAGGGTGCCGCAGTGGCCTGGAGCCGCTACGACGGGAACGTCTACCGGGTGCGGACGGCCCGGTTCGAACGGGGAGAGTGGCGGGCCGAGAGGTGGGCGGCGGCCCCCGATTCGCTCTACCCCGAATGGGTCGGCAACGGCGACACGCTCCTCTTCCTGCGCGGGTCGACGCGGGCGTGGAGGGCCGTCGGACCCGTGTCGTCCGTGGAGTTCGCCGCGGCGACGGAAACGGCGCCCGTCGTCGACTCCGATCCATCATCGGGGCTCCCGCGCGCGCGCTGGCCGGAGGCCGGCGGCTGGCGCTCGGCGCCTGGGACGCCGCCCGGAGTCCGGCCGTGATCCCCGGGGCCCGAGGGTTGACCAGGCGCCTGCGGTCCCTGCTCCGGAATCGCGAAGGACTGTTCGCCAGCCGGCCCACGGTCGTGACGCTGGCCGCCCTGAGCTGCTTCCTGCTCACGGTGCCGCTGACGATCGGCAAACCCGGCCAGCCCGCGACTCTCAAGGCCGACGAACCCGCCTACTACCTGATGGCGCTCAGCCTCGCCCGCGACTTCGACCTGCGCTACGAACCCGCGGACGGCGACCGGCTGCTGGAGGAGTTCCCCTTCGCCTCCACGCACAACCTGATCCTGATGACGTCGGACGGCTGGAGCAGCGCGCACTACGGCAAGCCGCTCGCCTACCCGCTGTTCGCGGCGCCCTTTGCCGCGCTCTTCGGCGCCAACGGCATGGTGTTCCTCAACATGGCGCTGTTCCTCGCGATGGTGTGGCTGGCCGCGGTCTTCCTTGCCCGCCGCACCGCGCCCGCGACGGCCGCCGCCTTCGCCTGCGGCCTGTTGCTCCTCTCGGCCTGCTCGCGCTACGTCTTCTGGCTGCAGCCCGAGGTGTTCAACATGTTCGGCGTCTTCGGCGCGCTGTACTGGGGCTTCGAGAACCGCCGGCGGGCTTGGTGGCTGACCGCCCTCTCCGGCGTGCTGCTCGCCCTGCCGGTCTACAACAAGCCGATGTTCGCGGCCATCGCGCTGCCGATCGCGGGCGCTTTCCTGCTGCGCCGGCAGTGGAAGACCGCCGCGGTCTGGACCGCCGGCTTCACCGTCACCCTGGCACTGCTGGCGGGAACGTCGCAGGGCATGACCGGCCAGCTCCTGCCCTACCTCGGGTCCGACGTGCGGGCAGCGGTGCGCGTATGCGAGCCGGGAGACTGGCCGCCGGAGATTCTCGAGGCTCGGCGGATCGAGGAGGCACGAAGCGCCGGCGAACCCGAGCCGACCTCCGGTTCGACGACCGCGAACGTGATCCCGGAGTCGCCGACCGGCAACGCCTTCACGTGGCTGTTCCGCATCCCGCGCCAGTCGGTGGGGGAGGTGGTCGAGAACGTCGGCTACTTCCTGGTCGGCCGGCACGCCGGCCTGCTGCCGTACCACCCCTTCACCGGCATCGTCCTCGCCCTGTTCCTGCTCGGCGGTCGCCGCGACCGGGACCGCTGGCTGCTGCTCCTGTCCCTGGTCGTGATCGCCGGCTACTTCCTGCTCTTCATCGGCTGGAACTGGCAGGGCGGCGGCGGCTTCGTCGGCAATCGCTACTTCGTCAGCGTCATCCCGGCCTTCCTGTTCCTGGTTCCGGGCCGGATCCCGCCCTGGACGGTCCCGGCCGGCTTCACCGCGGCCGGCCTGTTCGTCGGTGCGATGGTCCTCGCGCCGTTCGGCGTCAGCGTCCCCTCGCCGACGCTGCAGGCGCACACGCGGAACGCCCCGCTTCGCTACCTGCCGTTCGAGTTTTCGCTCCGCAATCTGCCCGGCTACGAACGGGATGGCGGTCCTGGGCCGAGCGGACCGAGTGCTGGCGCGGGGCGGCCCCTGGTGGGTCGCCGCGCGCGGGCCGAGCGAGCTCTTCCTCGAATCACGGCACCGCTACGACGACCTGGTGCTCTCCGTCTCCTCGCCGGTGGCGGGGAACCGCGTCCGTGCGAGGCTGGACGGCGGCCCGCTGGTCGACGTCGAGTTCGCGGAAGCCAACCAACCGCAACGGGTCGTCCTGCACTCCCGCAAGCCCCACAAAACGAGGCGGAGGGACGGCCAGCGGAGCTACGTCCACCGCGTACGCATCGAGACCACGCGCGGCGCACCGACGAAGTGGACCCGGGTCCGGCCGCCGGCCCCGTGCGCCGTTTACGCCTGGAACCGGGAGACCGAGGAGACCTTCTACCTCGGCGCGGAGCTGCGCATCCTGGGCAGTGAAGAGCACCTGAACGCCGACGTCTTCGCGGCCCGGATCGGCACCGTGGGCCTGGTGCCGGCCGCGCTTGCGGCGGGCGCCGAGGTTCAACTCCCCGTTGGCGTCTCCAACGAGGCCGTAGTGGCGTGGGACCGCCAGGGGGCGGTCGGCGTCAACCTGGGATCGCGCTGGCGCCAGGGCTTCGCGCCGGCGGAAGGCGAGGACGCGGAACCCGGCCCCCAGGTCGGCCCGGAGGGTCCGCGCACTCTGCTGCCGCGGATGGATCCGGGCGCCTTCGAGACGATCATGCTGACTGTCCGCGTGCCGGATGAACCCGGCGAGTACTCCCTGGAGATCGACCTCGTCTACGAGCAGGTCGCGTGGTTCGCCGGGCGTGGGGTCGAGCCGCTACGGCTGCCGATCCGGGTCGTGGAGCCATAGCCACTGGGTGCGCCAGCCACTGGGTGCGCCGGGCGGCCAGAGAACGCGCCGGCCGAAGGCCGGCACCTCCTCCTACTCCACCTCCTCCAGCAACCCCGCCTCCCGAAGCGCGTCCGCAGCCTCCGCGACCACGTCGACCGGCGTCCCCGAGCTCTCCGCGATGTCGAGCAGCGAGTTCTCGCCGTCACTCTGGTTCAGCACCCACAGCATCGCGATCTCGCGGTCCTTGCGCCCGGCGCCGCCCAGGCCGCCGTACAGGCCGCGGCGGCCGAGCTGAGGTTCGCCGAAGGGCTCCAGGTTGCGGTAGCGGCGGTCGCCGGCGGTGCGCCGGGAGCCCGCCGGGGCTGATCGAGCGTCCGGGCCGCCGTGAACGGCGCCTTTCCGATCGCCTCCGGCGGTAGCCAGCCGGGGCGCCGGCGCACCCGATCCTCGCGCTTCCTCGAGCACCGCGGCCGTCGCCAGGTACGCGGCGAGCGAGCCGGCCAGCGCGTCGGCGCGGACGAACGACAGATCGTCCCCTGAGGTGTGGTACTCGGGATACTGGCTCCAGGGAGTGCGGGTCAGCACGCCGACCGGCAGGTCGAAGCCGGGCGAACAGTACTGGCGTTCGTCGTAGCCGAAGGGGAAGAAGTCCTCGGTCACGAGTTCCTCGCCGAGTTCGGCCAGGCCCGCCACAACGGCCCGGTCGATTTCGGCGTCCCCGCGGCGGCTCTTCTTGTAGTGGAAGGAGCCCGCGTCGCCCAGGTTCGCGGCGATCAGACCGTGGCGGAAGGTGTCGAGCCGGTCGCGGTTCCGGGCCAGCCAGGCGATCGCGCCGATGCCGCCGGGCGCGAACAGGAAGCGGTAGCTGTAGCGGCGCTCGGGCACGGCGGCCAGGGCTTCGGCGAGATGGACGGCGACGGCGATGCCGGAGAGGTTGTCGTTCGCCAGTTGGGGATGGCAGACGTGGCTCGAGATGACGACCTCTTCGGTGGTCGACCCCGGCAGCAGGCACTCTCCCCAGGTCATCGAACCGTCTTCGAGCGAGGCGTCGATGAACACCTCGTACTCGCCGTCCGGGAGGGATTCAAGGAGTTGGTGGGCCAGACAGAAGCCCCACGTCTCCTCGTAGTACGAGGTGCGGTAGGGGATCAGGTCCGGCTGCTCCGGCAGGCTGTGGAGGCGGGGTCGCAGGTCGCTCAGCGGAAGCCGGCAGTGGACCGGGACGCTGTAGCCGACCAGGTGCAGGCCGTGGTCGGCGAAGTCGACGACCCGACGGCCCGAAGGGTCCCGGATCCACGCCTCGCGCGGGTTCCACTCTCGCGGCACGGTCCAGTCCAGGACGGGCGTGCCGGTGGGGAGTTCGTGGGTCTCCAGTGGGATCCGGCGGCCGATCCGCTCCAGAGTGGCCCGAACGCCGTCGCCCGTCAGGCTGCGGGGGATGGGGTAGACCTCGGCGGCGAGGTCCATCATCGACCGGCCGACCGCGTCGCGGTCGAGGGTGGAGAGGACCTGCCGGACGGTGGACATGGGCCTATTCTGCGCGAAGCTGTATCGCTCGCCGCTTCGCGGCGTCGCCCGGATGCGGACCAGAGGGTCCGCGCACCCAGAGAACGGCTGCAACGCGGGCACGCTTCTGTTCTGCAATCGTTGTGGCGTCACTGCGAGCGGTTGGCTTGCAGTAGAGCCTCTCGCTCCGGGAAAGGCCGTGCTCTGGGTGCGCGGACCTTCCGGTCCGCTGCCGCCGAAGGCGGCCAGAAACACGCGCCGACCAACGGCCGGCACCGCCCAACCGCTCGCAGCGGCGCCACAACGATTGCAGAACAGAAGCCCGCTCACGGCACAGCCTGCCTCTGGGTGCGCGGACCTTCTGGTCCGCTGCCGCCGAAGGCGGCCAGAAACACGCGCCGGCCAACGGCCGGCACCGCCCAACCGCTCGCAGCGACGCCACAACGATTGCAGAACAGAAGCCCGCTCACGGCACAGCCTGCCTCTGGGTGCGCGGACCTTCCGGTCCGCTGCCGCCGAAGGCGGCCAAGAACACGCGCCGGCCAACGGCCGGCGACCGCTCAGAGATACCCCATCGCCTTCAGGCGCTCTATCTCCTGGCGGGTCCGTTCGACATCCGCCCCTCCCACCGTGTCGACGGGCTGCCAGGCGTCGCGATAGGTCGGGATCCGCGCCCGCGACCCCGCGCTCGGCGGCGCCTCGAACGCGTCATCCAGCACTCTGCCCTCGGCATCCTCCGGCACGGGCAGCCCCAACAGCGCCAGCACGGTCGGGAAGACGTCCAGCACGTGGCTGCTCTCCAGCCGATGACCCGGGCGAACGCCCGGCCCGTACAGCAACAGCACGCCGTCCGGGCCGTGCCGATGCTGGGTGTACAGCCGGTGGACGAAGGTCGGCGACTGGCCGTGGTCGGAAGCGATGACGAAGACCGTCTCGGGCCCCAGGAGCCCGCTCGATTTGCCGGTAGACGTTGGCCACCGCTTCGCCGTGCTCGTCGATGCCGGCCTGCGACACGAAGGGAAACCGCTCCGGCTCGGCCCAGCGCCAGCGCTGGTGCGAGACCGTGTCCGGTTCGTGCGTGTAGAGGTTGAGGAACCGCGGTGGCGGCTCGCCCTGCCGGGAGCGGTGCTCCAGCAGGGCGATGACGGCCCGGTGCTGCCAGTCGAGGTCCGGTCGGCCGGCGGCCGCGTCCAACACCTCCTGAGGCAGCTCGGGCGGCTGGACGAACCACTCGAGCGTAGTCTCCGCGCTGCCGGAAGCTGCCAGTGTGTCGTTCAGGCCGTAACCGAGGAGGCGGCTCGACGGCTCGAGCATCCGCTGAGCCGGGAACGAGTAGAAGTAGCCGTCGACGACCACCGTCGGCAGTCCGGCGCGGTCCGTGATCTCCCATATCGGCGGCGAGGCGAGGTCGAGGCGGTTGACGAAGCGCCGCGATATCCCCGGTACCCGGGCGAGGAGATCGATCAGTTCCTTGAAGTACGTGCGGTGGACGGGGAACAGGCCGGCGCCGGAACCGGGAAAGCGGACACGGTAGAAGTCGTGGACGTGGTGGCGGTCGGGAGCCTCTCCCGTGTACAGCGACGCCCAGATCACGGCCGAGTTCGCGCCGGGGAAGGTCTCGAGACGGCCGAAGGTCCCGTCCCGGACGAACTCACCAAGATTCGGCAGTTCGCCGTCGTCGATCAGGTCGACAAGAAAGCCCGGATCAAGGCCGTCGAAGCCGAGGTAGGCGACGGGCTGTGCGGGCCGGGCGATGAGTGCAGCCGGGTCGAACAGTGCAGGTCTGTCACCGGGCAGAAGCCGGAACGCGATCGGCAAGCCAAGATGGGCGGCCCCCAGAACGACCGCGACCGCGGCCAGGAGCCGCCGGAGTCGCCCGGCGTCGGCGAGACGCCGGACACCGGCCGCGACGATCAGCGTCGCCCCCCAGACCAGGGCCCCCAGCAAGAGGCCGGCCGCGACAAGGAAGGACGCCATGCCGACAAAGGTCCGCGGCTCGAACCCGGGAACCTGCCCGTAGGTCAGCCCGTAGAAAAGGACCGGTTGAAAGATCGCCAGGTTCAGCAGGCAAGCGGCCCAGACCGCCGGGGCGCCGGTCAGCCGGAAGCGGGGGAACGCCGCCAATCGCAGCAACCATCCGACGGCGCCGAGCAACGCTCCGACGTTGCAGCCGTAGAGCAGCAAGAACAGGATCAGCGCCGCGAGCGCCGCGAGCGGACTCTCGACCCGGTTGTGCACGACGTGGGCGACCGAGATCGGCCCGCCGAAGAGAAGCGCGCCGTACAGCAGGCCGACGGTCGAATCGCGTCGCCAGGCAGCGAAGGTCGCGCCGCTTGCAGGCGATGCGTCCGGACGTTCGGGCACAGACCGGGATGATACGGCAGCGACGGTCTGGAGGTGCGTGACCCTGGCCGCGACTGGGTGCGCCGGCGTTCCCGCCGGCTGCCGCCGTAGGCGGCCAGGTGAACGCGCCGGCCGGCAGGCCGGCGACCCTTGGGGCGGCCAGCGTCATGCACCCCAGACCATCGCTGCTAGGGTCGCGCTCCCCGCGTCGCGGCGATGCGGGCCGAACCGCGAGTTGCTCTAGGGAAACGGACATGGCGAACGTAGTCGTCGTCGGCATGCAGTGGGGTGACGAAGGCAAGGGCAAGATCATCGATCTTCTGTGCCCGGCCTTCGACGCCGTGGTCCGCTTCCAGGGCGGCAACAACGCCGGCCATACCGTGAAGTTCGGCAGCGGCGAGGGCGACGAGCACTTCGCGCTGCACCTGATCCCGTCCGGCATCCTGCACTCAGGGCTCGCCTGCTACCTGGGGAACGGGATGGTGATCGACCCGGACGCCTTCCTGGGCGAGGTCGCTCAACTGGAGCGACGAGGCATCGAGACGGCCGGCCGGCTGCGGCTCTCCGACCGGGCCCACGCCCTGACGCCGGTGCACGTGGCGCTTGACGTCGTGCGCGAGGAGGCGCGCGGCGCGGACCGCATCGGCACGACGGCCAAGGGCATCGGCCCCGCCTATGAGAGCAAGATCGGCCGCACCGGCATCCGCCTGGCCGAGCTCGTGGACGGTGGCGAGGCGATGATGAACCGGCAGATCGTGCGGGTCGCGGACTTCGAGCGCACGGCCGCTGAGGGCGCCGAGCTGGACCCCGAAGCCGCCGCGGCGGACTTCACCCGCTGGGCCGAACGCCTGTCTCCCTACCTCTGCGACCTGTCGGTCGAACTGGACAGCCTGATCCAGGGCGGCGGCACCGTGCTCTTCGAGGGCGCGCAGGGCGCCCTGCTCGATGTCGACCACGGGACCTATCCCTACGTGACGAGCTCGAACTCGACGACCGGCGGCGCCGCGACCGGCAGCGGCGTGCCGCCGACCGCGATCGACGGCGCGATCGGGGTGGTCAAGGCGTACACGACCCGGGTCGGCGAAGGGCCGATGCCCACCGAGCTCGTGGACGGCGTCGGCCTCCACCTGCGGGACCGCGGACACGAGTTCGGCACGACGACCGGGCGGCCGCGCCGCTGCGGCTGGCTCGACCTGGTCGTCCTGCGCCACGCGAGCCGGATCAACGGGGCGCGCTGCCTGGCGCTGACGAAGATCGACGTGCTCGACGAACTGGACGAACTCCAGGTCTGCGTCGCCTACCGCATCGGCGGCGAGGTCGTGCGGAACCTGCCAGCGGTGACCGACCG
>JAGWAG010000160.1 GCA_021296535.1 Acidobacteriota bacterium
CGATGATCAGTGCCGCGGCGCCGAAAGTCGTCTGGTCGGGCGCCAGCGCGATCTGGTTCGAGGCCCGCAGGTCGACGTCGAAGCTCGGTTCGATCCCAATTGCCCGAAGATCGGAACGCGCCTGCCCCGCCGGCCAGCTCCAGATGAACTGGCGGCTGAAGGCAACCGGCATGTAGACGTCAACCTTCCGGCTGCCCCACCACTCCGGCACTTCGTCGGGGTGCGCTTCCAGGTAGGCGTTGATGCCATCGATGAACGCGGCCAGGTGTCGCCGGAGTTCCGGGTTGAGCTTGGCCTCGTAGTGGCGCTTCGCCGTGCCGTAGTGGTCCCACATGCGCGACTCGAGGTCGGACCGCACCCAGGTGTCGTTGTTGCCGGCGCCGAACGCGGCGGCGTACTCGCCGAGCCCGAAGAGGTAGTTCTCGAGCAGTTGCGACAGCCGGTCCTCGGCCATCGCCCAGCCGGAAGCGTAGAGGCCGGCCTCGGCGGACTGCCCCAGGTGTCCCGGTAGACCGTCGCCTCCTCGCCGTCTCCACCGGGCGGCGCGCAGGCCGCGATCAGCGCCAGCAGCGTCACCGCGAGGAGCGCACGGCAAGCCACCCGCGGCCCCGCTTCGTCCGACATGCCGGTCCTCCTCCTCAACTGCCCGGCTTCTTCGCCGACTTCGGCCGGAACGCCTTGATCCGCGCTTCGTTCGTGGTCAGGTACGGCCCGCCGATCAGGTCGACGCAGTACGGAATCGCCGGAAACACCGCATCCAGGCACTCCCCGATCGCCTTCGGCTGGCCCGGCAGGTTGACGATCAGCGACGATCCGCGGATCCCCGCCGTCTGTCGCGACAAGATGGCCGTTGGCACCGCCAGTAGCGAGACCTGCCGCATCAACTCCCCGAAGCCCGGCATCTCCTTGTCGCACACGGCCAGCGTCGCCTCCGGGGTCACGTCGCGCGCCGCCGGCCCGGTGCCGCCGGTGGTCACGACCAGACAGCAGCCCTCATCGTCGCAGAGTTCGCGCAACGCCGCCGCGATCTGGTCGACCTCGTCCTCGACCACTCGCGCGCACGGTTCCCAGGTTGAGGTCAGGACCTCCGCCAGGTAGTCGCGGATCGCTGGCCCGCCACGGTCCTCGTACACGCCGCGCGATGCCCGGTCCGAAACGGTGACGATGCCGACGCGGGCCGTGGCGGGTTCCGGCACAGCGTTACCGGCCAAGCACGCCAAGGTCACTCAGAACCAGGCCAACCGGTCACGAGAGGCCGAAGATGCGAACGAAAACGGCGACCATGACCGCCACGTTCATCCTCATGGTCCACTTCATCACGCCAAGCTGCGACCGGATCGCCGCCACTTCACCCTCCAGAGCGGCGAACCGCTCCTGCACCTCGGTGCGGAACGACGCAATCTCGGCGCCGAGGTCGGTCCTCACCGATGCGACCTCCAGGCCGAGATCGGTCCTCGCCGATCCCACCTCCAGGCCGATACTGGCTCCCAGCCTCGTCTCCACCGACTCGATCTTGCCGCTCAGATCCGTTCGGACCGACTCGATTTCGCCGCTCAACTCCGACCTGACTGTAGCGAACTCCGACCTGACTGTAGCGACTTCACCTCTCAGTTCCGTTCGGAACTCGGCGAACTCACTCGTGAGGTCCGACCGCAGCAGTGCCAGATCGTCCTTCGTGGCCAGACGATCGTCGGCACGGTTGATCGCTTCGACGATGACCTCGGCATGCGCCGGCTCGATGCCGGCCTTCCTGAAGGCCCGATGGGTGGCGAGTGTGTCTATCCTGCTGGCCATTGATCTCTTCCCCTTGTGTGTCTTCGACAAGGGGTGCCCGGGGAGTCCACAGGAGCAAGGGCCACGAGAGTACCACCAGCCCGCCGGATGAAGCCGGGAGCCAGACAGTCGTTGATACCCTCTCCAGCCGTGCCGGACCCGGAAAGAGACCCCCGACTGCACGAACTGCAGGCCCTGCTCCAGGAGCGGAGCATCGCCAAGGGGGACTTTCGCACTACTACTGCGACACGAAGGCCACGGTGCTGTCGCCTCGCGGATCGCGGCTGATCGGTGAGGCACTCTGCGAGCAGCTTCGACCCTTCGGGGTCGACGCCGTCGGCGGTCCCGAAGTCGGCGGCGCCTATCTGGCGACGGCGGCATCCGTGGCCAGCGATCACAACGGGCCGCCGCTCTTCGGCTTCCTGGTGCGCAACAAGGCGAAGGGCCACGGCACGACCGCGAAGATCGACGTCTCGTACCACCCGGACGGGCGCAGGCTGATCGTCGAGGGCCGCCGAGTAGCCGTGGTCGACGACGTCGTCACCTCGGCCGGTTCGATCATCCGCGCGATCGAGGCAGTCGAGGCCGAGGGCTGCGAGGTCGCCGCGGTATCCGCGGTCGGGTGACCGCCTGCGCGGCCTCGGCTACGACTTCCGGCCGCTGTTTCTCGCCGACAACGAAGGCGATCTGACGCTCTACTCCGGAGACGGACGATGAGATGCAAGGAGTCGCGGCGTCGCCGGCACTTCGCCGCCGCCGCGGCCACCGTTGCGCTGGCCGCCCTGACCCTGACCGGGCTCGCCACCGATCCGGCGCCCGCGCATGTGCGGATCACCACCGACATCAACTTCGCCGACGACGTGCGTCCGATCCTGCGCCGCTACTGCATGCCCTGCCACAACCCGAAGGGGTCGGCGCCGGACTACATCGATCTGACGACCTACGGCAACGACGCGAAGCCCGGCGCCCGCGCCTGGGCAGTGGCGATCGAAGAAGAGCTGCTCACCGGCCGGATGCCGCCGTGGACCGCCGATGCCCGCTACGACCACTTCCGCAACTCGCGGCGCATGAGCCAGCGCGAGATCGACATCGTTGTCGCCTGGGTGCAGGGCGGCGGACCCCAGGGACCGCGCCGCAACCTGCCACCCCCGCCGGAGTTCACGGAAGAGGAGTGGGCGCTCGGCGTCCCCGACCTGGTGCTCGAACCTGCCGCCGAGACGGTCGTCGCGGCCGGCCAGCAGACCGCCCTCCAGCGCGAGCGCCTCGCCGTCGAGCTCGAGGAGGATGCCTGGATCACCGGCTACGAGTTCCGGCCGCGGAACCCCGGCGTCGTCTACCGGATGGCGGCCTGGGTGCACGGTCCGGACGACGCGGCGCCCGAACAGCTCGAAGTGGAGGTCCAGGTCCCCTACGACCCGTTCCGCGACGAGGACGAGCCCGAGCCGACGCGGATGCGGACCGCAACGACAGGACCTCAGTTCCTCGGCCAGTGGCTGCGCGGCGACGATCCGGTGCTGCTGCCGGACGGCGCCGGCAAGCGGCTGCGCCGCGGCTCGACGATCGAACTCGTGGTCGAGTACCGCCGGCGGCCGAACGACGACTCGCGCATCGAGATCCGTGACCGCTCCAGCCTGGGCCTGTTCCTCGCCCAGACCGAGGACGAGGTCGAGCTGTGGGTCGAGAGCGCGGGGGCAGGCGGCGAGGTCGCGCTCAAGGGCCGCCGCGCCGCCCGGCCGCAGAGCGCGAGCCTGACCCTGTCCGAACGTGCCCGCCTGATCGGACTGCACCCCGAGGTCGGCGACCGCCTCGACAGCATGGAGGTCCGCGTCCACTTCCCTGACCAGCGCGTGCAGACCGTGCTCTACGTGCCCGAGTACGACCCCGAGTTCCCCGCCTCCTACCTGTTCGAGGAGGCCGTCCACGCACCGCCGGGGACGCGCGTCGAACTGGTCGGAACGTTCGATGTCGGCAGGGCGAGGGAAGCCGTCGTCCAGCCATTCGCGCTCCACGTGGACTACGAACTTGACGATCACCTCGTGCTGCCCGAGATCTTCGAGCCCCGCGAGGAGCCGCAGACCCGCGGCGGCATGCTGACCGGGGCGTTCGGCGGACCCGCTGCCGGCGGTGCCCCCGGTAGCGGGCTGGCGGCCGGCGGACTGGATCCCGCCGACCCGAACGCCGCCGCCCACATGGACCACAACCCCCTCCACGGCGGTCAGTTCTTCATGGCGGCGAACAACTACCACCACCTGGAGGGCGCCCTGCCCCGGCCCGGCGAGTTCCGGCTCTACGTGTACGACGACTTCAAGCAGCCGGTCGATCCGCGAAACTTCGGCGGCGACGTCGTCTTCGAGGCGTGGAACGAGGAGACGGAGAACTGGGACGAGACCCGCTACCCGATGTCGTCGGTGATCGGCAGCGACTACCTCATTTCGGAGATTCCCGACGAACTCCCGAGCGAGTTCTTCGCCCACGTCTGGCTGGCCGGCGAGCAGCAGCGGTACGACTTCTACTTCGAGGAGACAACGGTTGAGCCCGTCGGCGGCGCCTCCCGCGGCGGCAGCGCGATCCGCGCCGGGCCGCACAGCCACGAGCGGCCGCCGATGACGATTCCGGAGGACCCGGTAGCCATCATGGCCCTGATGGCACTAAAGCGCGACCGCGTACGCACCCAGATGGAGACCGGCGAATGGCTCACCCTCTACGTGCCCGCCTTCGACGCCCCTCGACCGGCTGACCGGCCTGAGTGCGCGCCAGCGCGGCCAGGCGCGACAGGCAATCGGCCGCGTCATGCAGAGCGCCGCTGAACTCGACCGCAGCGGCGACCTCGCCGACCGGGCGCGGGCGCAGCGGGCGTTCGAGCGCTTCGACGCCGGGGTCCGCGAGCTGGACGACCTGATCAGTCCATAGGCCACCCACGAAGGAGGAGGTTCCCGGACTTGCGCTCACTTCCCACCGTGGTTGGTTCCCGACTCCTCGCTCTCTCCCTGGCCGTGCTGGCCGGCTGTGCGCCTGGAGACCAACCCGGCGATACACCGGAGCCTGTCCCGGAGGTCGAACGGGAGCCGCTACCGACCTGGGAAGACCTCGCGGGCGACATCGAAACGAACCGCCTGAACGTCGTCCTGGTCACGATCGATACCTTGCGCGCGGACCGGCTCTCCAGCTACGGCTCCGAGGAGGTCTCAACCCCCAACATGGACCGCCTTGCCCGGGAGGGGGTGCGTTTCTCGAACGCCGCCACCGCCGTGCCGTTCACCCTGCCGGCCCACTCTTCCATCATGACCGGCACCTACCCGCCGTTCCACGGCGTTCGGGAGAACGTGGGCTACTCACTCGACGAGTCGCTACCGACGCTCGCCGAAGAGCTGTCCGCGGGCGGATGGGCAACGGCGGGGTTCGTCAGCGCCTTCGTCCTGGATTCGCGCTGGGGAATCGGCCGCGGCTTCGATCACTACCGCGACGACTTCCAGCTCGACCCGAACAAGCCCTCCGTCAACGTCGGCCAGGTGCAGCACGAGGGGCCGGACACGATCGAGCATGCCCTGGCCTGGCTCGACGAGCCCAGGGACGTCCCCTTCTTCCTGTGGGTCCACCTGTTCGAGCCTCACGACCCCTATACGCCGCCCGAGCCCTACCGGTCGCAGTATCCCGACCGTCCCTACGACGCCGAGGTGGCCTACACGGACTCGCTCATCGGCGTGCTGCGCGAGGGCCTGGAGAGCCGCGGCGTGTTGGACGACTCGGTGTTCGTTCTGACCTCCGACCACGGCGAGGGACTCGGGCAGCACGGCGAGGGATTCCACGGGTACTTCATCTACGACTCGACCGTCCACGTTCCGCTCATCCTGCGCATGCCCTTCGGAGGCCTGGAAGGACGGGTCGTCGACGAAGCGGTCAGCCACGTCGACCTCCTGCCGACCGTCCTCTCGATCGCCGGCCGGGACGTGCCGGCGGATGTGCAGGGAATCGATCTGCTGCCTCTCATCCTGGGCCGGGAACCGGCAGCGGCGCGGGAGGTCTATACCGAGTCGTACTACTCCCTCTACCACTACAACTGGGCGCCGCTGCGCTCGATCCGCACCGAGTCCGAGAAGTTCATCGAAACGACAAACCCCGAGCTCTACCTGCTGCGGGAGGACGCGGATGAAGCGAGCAACGTCCTGCTCCAGAACCGGGATCTGGCGCGGACACTGCGCGACCGCCTGCTCGCCTACTCCCGCGATCTGAGGTCATCCGGCGACCGGTTCGGCGGGCGGCCCGACCTCGATACCGAGACGCTGGCGCAACTACGGGCGCTCGGCTACCTGGCGGGCCGCGCCACCGGTGGGGTCGACGAGGACGACGGAGTCGAGCGAACGGACCCGAAGGAGCGCATCGCCGTCCACCGGGCGATCATGGAGGCGCAGAGCTTCATCGGGCGCGGCGACGAAGAAGGGGCCGAAGAGTACCTGCGTGCGGCCCTGGCCCTGGACGCCAGCATCGTCGACGCGAACCAGATGCTGGGCGGCATCGTCGGCCGGCGCGCCGACGAGGCTGCACGGCGCGGAGATGAGGCAGCTTCAGCGGAACTCAACCGCCAGGCGCTCGAGCTCTACCAGCGGGCTCTCGCGCTGAACCCGGAACACCAAGCCTCCCTGCTCGGACTCGCCACCAGCTACTGGCGGCTCGGCCGGCTCGAGGAGGCTCTGGTGGGCTTTCACCGGCTGGTGGAGCTCGCCCCCTACGAATCGAACGCGGCGATCGCGATGAGCGACATCTACGCTGAGCTCGACCGCCTGCCCGACGCGCTCCGCGTCGTCGAAGCGGCGGCCGCAGACGAACTGGCCCCGGCGTGGATACACAACCAGCACGGGGAACTCCTGGCGCTCCTTGGCCGGAGCCGGGAATCGGCCGACCACTTCGAGAAGGCGATCGCCAAGAACCCGGAGATCGGTCAGCCGTACTTCAACCTCGCGCTGACGCACGAGCAGGCCGGCCGCCCGGAAGAGGCGATGGCGGCCTACGAGCAGGCGATCAGGCACGCGCCCTACCACTTCCGCGCCCAGTTCAACCTGGGACACCTCTACGGCCGGCTCGGCCGGCCCGAGGATCACCTGGAGATGTGGCGCACGGCGATCCGCTCGAACCCGGAGTTCGTCCTCGGCTACTTCCACCTGGCCAAGCTGCACATGGATCGCGGCGACGACCTGGGCCGCGCCGAGCTCCTGGCCCGCGAGGGCCTGCGCCGCGATCCGGAGGGCGCCTCCGGGCCCTTCGGCTACTTCGTGCTCGCCGACATCCTCAACCGCCAGGGCCGCCTGGGCGAGGCAAGAGAAGCGGTCGAGAGCGGGCGGCGCCTGCAGGCGCGGGGCTAGCGGCTAGGCCGGCAGGTCGCCGACAAGCTCGAACCAGGGACGAGGTACATGGCCGTGATGTTCGAGGTCGTGGGACCGTTGTCGGTCGTGAAGCTCTCCTCCCGCTCGTGGATCACGAGGTGCCCGAGCACTCGCTCGCGGGTGATCATCAGGTTGGGATCGGTCAGGCCGCCCATCAACTGCTTCATGTTCTCGAGGATCACCTCGCCGCCTTCGGTCATCGACCGCGCCCACGCCCCCTCGGCCGCGTGAGTGATGAACCGCGCGTCGTCCGCCACGACGCTGGCGAACCGCTCCCAGTCGCTCGTCTCGAGCGCCTTGACGAAGTCGCGGGCCGTCTGCCGGTGCGCGATTTCCGCCTCCGTCAGGCCGGCGTCGTCACCCGCCGAAGCGGACTGATCCGCCGCGGGAGCGGCTTCTTCCTCTGCGGCCCCGGCTTCCTCCGCCGGAGCGCAGGCCGCCGCGAGGATTCCCAGGGGAGCCGCGGCCATCAGAGTGCGGCGATCGAAGGGCAGTGGCGTTTCGGGCTTGGTCGTCATGTCAACAGAACTCCCTTTCTCGGTCGGTGCGGACTAGAACCCCAAACTGATGCGCAGCGCCAGCCGACGAGGCAGGTAGTAGAGGCTGGGTACGGGTTCCGTTGGATAGCGCCCCAAACTTGCGTTCGACCAGTAGTAGAAGCCGTCCTCGTCCAGGGCGTTCAGAAGCTGCAGGTCGACGCCGAGCTTGACACGGTCGCCGAGCGGGAACTGCCGCGACAAGGCGAGGTCGATGAAGGTCTTGTCCGGCATCCGGCGGTCGCCGGTGTACGGCTCGAGGGGCACCGTCACCACGCCCTGGCTCAGGCGGACGCGCGCCGCGTGCCGCCACGGGCGGCCTTGCTCATAGTTGAGGGCTCCGACCGCCTTGAGCTGCCAGGGCAGCTCGACCATTCCCTGAGCCCTGAACACCCACGGTCGGTCGTTCTGTGAGAAGCCTCCCTGGTAGAGATGATGGTTGGGGTCCCTGCCCTCCGAACTGGTGTAGAAAGCGACGTTCCCGTTCTGCTGGAGCGGGCGAGGCTGCACTCCCTTCGACTCCGACCAGCCGAGCGAGGAATCGAGAGACCAGCGGCCGGTGTGGCGCTTGCGGAAGGTGAGAAAGACGCCCTTGTAGTCCTGCTCGAACTTCGTTCCCGGTGGGGCGTTGGCCGCGGAGCCCGGGTCGTTGGCCTTGCGCAGCGTCGGTTCTGTGACGACGCTCTTGAGCATGATCGTCTCGCCCGTCAAGGGATTGACGTAGGGAACATCCTCGTACTCGCCGTCGCCCTGGATCTGCCAACCGATCAGGTCCGTCGTTTCGCTGAGGACGACCTGAGCGCCGAATGCAAACTCTCCGACCTGCTGCTCGTAGCCGACGGCGAATTGGTCGGTCTCCGGCCGCTTCATCCCCTTGACCGGTAGATCGAAGTCGTCGTTGTCGACCGTCCTGAAGTAGGTGAAGGGGCCGTGGCGATTGGCGCTGTAGCCGAAGCGCGCGGACGGCCGGTTGGGGTGCGGCTGGTTCCACATCGAAACGACGTTCATCTCGTGGTACCTGCCGATGGAAGCTCGCAGGACACCTTGCCGCTCCCCCTCGCCGACCTGGTAGGCGATGCCGAGACGCGGGTCGACGCTCGAGTAGTCGATGACATCGGGATAGTGAGGCGTGAACTCTCCAGTGGTCACGCCGCAGTTGAGCTCACTGCAGAGGTAGGACTCGAGGATCGGCTCGGAGGGGATCTCACCCTTGTCCTGGTCGGCGCGCACGCCGAGATTCAGCGTCAGCCTGTCGCTGATGCGCCACGAGTCGTCCACATAGAACCCAAGAGACTCCGTGTCGCCGCCGTAGTAGTGCGCTGCGCGGGTGTAGATGTAGTAGTTGGCCCCGAACTTGTAGTAGTACTTGCCGCCGAAGCCGGGATAGACGGCTCCGGCCTGCTCGCCGGTATTGCTGTACTGGAAACCGAACTTGAACTCGTGGCTGCCGTTCAGGTCGTCGGCGAAGTGGGTCACCTTGGCGTGGCCACGCTGCCACCACACTGGGTAGAGGTAAGGGTAGGTGGGACCGCCGCTATGGGTTGGAACAGGCGTGTTGTAGTCGATGAGGGGCGGCTCCAGGCTGCCGGTCGCCGACACGTTGCGATCCTTGTTGATGATGTCGTAGAAGTTGCCCTCGAGCACCGTGTTGCTGCCCACCACCGACTGGAAGCCGATCCGCCAGTAGGGGATCTCCTCGTACTCGCGGCTGAAAGCTCCTGGATTCGTCTTGAAGGTCCCGGAACCGCCGGACTGGATTTCCAGGTCCTCGAAACGGCCGTGAGCGGTCAGCGTGTTCGAGTCATTGATCGACCAGTCGAGCTTCAGGCTGGTGTGCGTGGCCTTGTCGCTGCGGACGAAGTCCGCGATCTCGCCCGGCTCAATCAGCAGATCTTCCTTGGTCGTGGCGGCGGCGAAGAAGAACAGCTTGTCCCTCTTCAGCGGCCCGCCCAACCACAGGCTGTTGTTCTCGAAGGTGTCTCTGACGAAGCCCTGCTCTTCCCCGGCCGCGTTCTCGGCCGTGGCTCCGGTGGCCGTCGTGCCCTCGAACTCACCGGTGTAGGCGAGCCGCCCCTGCAAGGTGTTGGTTCCCGACTTGGTGACGATGTTGACAGCGGCTGAGGTCATGTTGCCGTACTCGGCCGGGGCACCGACGCCGAGCACCTGGATTTCCGCGATCGTGTCGGGATCGGTCCAGCCACCGAAGACGTTGCCGCTGTCCGGGAAGCTGCTGTCGAGTCCGTCGACGTTCCAGGCGACGGATGCCTGATCGCGACCGTATCCCGAGGGGTGCCCCGAATAGGCACCAACGTTGCCGAGGCGACCGGGCATGCTCATGCCGGGAGCCATCAGGGCGAGCTCCTGGAAGTTGCGCTGGGTTGTCGGCTTCGCGTCGATGAGCTCTTCGGAGTAGCTGACGCTCCCTGAGGAACTCGTCACATCGAGGACCGGCGCCTCCGAGGTCACCGTGATCGCCTCTTCCACGCCTTCGACCCGCATCGAGAAGTCCACGACAGCGACGCCGGAGATCGAGACGCGGACACCCTCCACGAACTCCGTCTCCAGCCCCTCGAGCGTCGCCGTCAGCGTCACCAGGCCGGGCGGCAGCCCGGCGATCAGGTAGTCGCCGTTGACGCCGGACACGGAAACGCGGTCGCCGCGCACGACGTCGCCCGTAGCCTGCACCATCACGCCGGGCAGCGGTTCTCCGTCCGCCGAACGGACCGTGCCGCGGACCGTGCCGACGTTCTGGGCGTAGACCACTGTCGACACAAGGAGCAGAAGAGAACCGAAGACGACAAAGATCCTCGGCGAGAAACTAGGGGAAGGCATCATCTGAACCTCCTTGCTCAGGTTCGTGGCACCGT
>JAGWAG010000024.1 GCA_021296535.1 Acidobacteriota bacterium
TGCGGGCCCAGCCGCGCTCCTCGTCGGTGTACTTCATGTCGATCAGGGCTTTGAAGTTGCTATGCGAGATCTCGGACAGCGTGTCGTTGGGCAGCAGGTTGTGGATGCCGCCGAGGAACTCGATCTCCAGCTCCGTCTCCGTCGCGTGGGCGGCGCCCTCGGCCACGAGGACCAGCCGGTCGTAGATGGAGCGCGCGATGTCGATGTCCGGGTGGCGCACGTAGTAGTACGCCTCGGCGAAGGCCGGCACGACGTTCGGGGCGTCGCCGCCGGCGGTGATCACGTGGTGGATGCGCGTGCGGTCGGGCGTGTGCTCCCGCAGCAACTCGGCGCCGTAGTTGAGGATCGCCACCGCGTCGAGTGCGGACCGGCCCGCCTCGGGCGACGCGGCAGCGTGAGCGCTGCGGCCCCGGTAACGGAACTTGGCCGCCACACGGGCGAGGTTCGTCGGATCTCCGGCGGAGTTCACGTCGCCCGGATGCCAGTGGAGGACGGCATCCACGTCGTCGAACAGTCCGGCCCGAGCCATGAATGCCTTGGCGCCGCCACCCTCCTCGGCGGGCGTTCCGAAGAGCCGCACCGTGCCCCGGATCGCGCCGCTACGGATGCCGTCGGCTACCGCAAGCGCCGCGCCGACGGAACCGGCGCCGAACAGATGGTGTCCGCAGGCATGGCCCCAGTCGGGTCCCTCGCGCGGCGAGCGCGTGGGAACCGCTTCCTGGGACAGCCCCGGCAAAGCGTCGAACTCGGCGAGGATCGCGATGATCGGACCTCCCGAGCCGTAGGACGCGACGAAGCTCGTCGGGATGCCGGCGACCCCGCGCTCAACGCTGAAGCCCTCCTCCTCGACGATCGAGGCGAGCAGGGCCGAGGACTTCGTCTCCTGGTATCCGGGCTCGGCCCAGTCCCAGACCTTGCGCGCCGCGTCCCAGAGCAGGTCGGCCCGCGACGCGACTGCGGCTTCCAGTCCTGTCTTCTCCGCAACGTCGCCAGCCGCACCGGGCGCAACGCTGACCAACAGCGCGGAAATCGCTACGACGAACGCGCACCGGGAACGCCGGCGCCCCCACAAGCCAACGCTCCTACGCATCGAACACGATGACCTGCCGCGCCACCTCGCCGCTCTTCAGGTTCTGCAGCGCCTCGTTGATCTGAGAGAACCCGACGCGGTCAGAGATCAGCTCGTCGAGCTTCAGCTTGCCGGCCAGGTAGAAGTCGACCAGTCGCGGCATGTCGATCCGGAATCGGTTCGAACCCATCACGCAGCCCTGGATGCACTTCGCCTGGAGCATTTCGTGACCGGGAATCTCGATGTTCTCGCCAAACGGCACCATGCCGATCACGGTCGCGGTGCCGCCGGGACGCAGCATCGCCCAGGCCTGCTCGGCGGTCACCTTGAGGCCGATCGCCTCGAAGGCGTACTGGACGCCGCCGCCGGTCAGTTCGAGCACCTGCTCCACCGGGTCACCGGCCGACGCGTCCACCGTGTCCGTCGCGCCGAACTGCTTCGCCAGTTCCAGCTTCGAAGCCACCCGGTCGACCGCGATAACCCGTCCCGCGCCAGCGAGGTCGGCGCCGTTGATCGTCGACAGGCCGATGCCGCCGCAACCGATCACCACGACCGTCGAGCCCGGCTCCACCTGGGCCGTCCGGAACGCCGCGCCGACACCCGTCGTTACCGCGCAACCGATGACCGCCGCCCGGTCGAGCGGCATGTCCTCGCGGACCTTCACGACCGCGTTCTCGTGGACCAGCATCTGCTCGGCGAACGAGGCGAGGTCCGCGAACTGGGAGATCGGGCGCGGGCCGCCGCCATTGCTGGCCGGCAGCGCCAGTCGCGGCTCCTCTGTTCTCGGCCGCCGGGTCGCCCGCTTGTCGCAGAGCGTCGGCTCGCCGCTCATGCAGTACTCGCAGTAGCCGCAGAACACGGACAGACAGGTGATCACGTGGTCGCCCGGCTTGACGTAGCGGACCTCCGAACCGACCTGCTCGACGATCCCGGCCGCCTCGTGGCCAAGGATCGCGGGCGTTCGGATCGGCCACAGCCCGTCCACGAAGTGCAGATCGCTGTGGCAGACGCCGACCACCGAGCTCCTGATCAGGATCTCGTGCGGTTCCGGTTTGCTGATCACGACATCGGTGATCTCGAGCGGTTGCCCGACCTCGTGGAATACGGCTGCCTTCATGTCTGGAACCCCTCCTGAATCCGGTGCGGACCCGCGCGTAGCCGCCGGCCCGGCAAGGATCGGCAGGCTATCAGCGGTCCGCCAGCCGTTCGTCCCGCCTCAGCGAACGCGGGAGCCCCAACGCGCCAGCGATATGCTGCCGCGGCAATGAGACGGCCGATTTTGATCGTCAGCGCCTTGGCCCTTGCCCTCGCCGTGGCGGCTGCGGAAGCGCAGCGCACGGTCAAACCGGTCCTGCACGGCCGCCATTGGGTGGCGGTGACAGGCAAACCGCTCGCCGCCACGGCCGGCGCCCTGATCTTCGGCCGCGGCGGCAACGCGGTCGACGCGACGTGCGCCATGCTCGCCGCGACCTCGACGATGTGGGACACCCTGGGCTGGGGCGGCGAGACGCAGGCCTTGATCTTCGACCCGCACACGCGGGAAGTGATCGGAATCAACGCACTCGGGGTGGCCCCTACTGGCGCCACGGTCGACTTCTACCGCGACCAGGGCCATTTCTACCCGCCGGAGTACGGTCCGCTCGCGGCGGTGACGCCGGGCACCCCGGGCGGCCTGATCGTGATGCTCTCCCACTACGGAACGATGAGCCTCGCCGAGGTGCTCGAACCCGCGATCCAGATGGCGGACGGCTACCCGATCGAGCGAGCGCAGGCCGACAACATGGAACGCCGCAAGGAGATGCTCCAGCAGTGGCCGGATTCGGCGCGGGTGTTCCTGCCCCACCTGTCGTCGACCGGGGAGGGCGACGGGCGCGCCGCCCCGCGCGCCGGCGAGATCTTCCGCCAGCCGGACCTTCTCGACACCTTGCGCAAGCTCGTCGACGCGGAAGCCGCCGCCCTCAAGCAGGGCAAGACGCGCGAGCAGGCCCTGGCCGCCGCCTACGACCGCTTCTACCGCGGCGACATCGCCGAAGAGTTCGTCCGTGGGTCGGAGGAACTGGGCGGGCTCGTGACGATGGCCGACCTCGACCGCTGGCAGGTCCACATCGAGGAACCGGTGCGCACGAACTACCGCGGCGTCGACGTCTACAAGCTGACGTCCTGGGTGCAAGGACCCGTCATGCTTCAGGCACTGAACATCCTGGAGAACGCCGATCTGAGGCGAATGGGCTACAACTCGGCCCGGTACATCCACACCCTCTACCAGGCGATGAACCTCGCCTTCGCCGACCGCGACTTCTACTACGGCGACCCCTACTACCCGCCCGAGGAGCCGCTGGAAGGCCTGCTGTCGAAGACTTACGCCCGCGCCCGCTACGAGTCGATCGACTGGGAACACAACGACGAGAACGCCCGTCCCGGCGATCCCTACCGGTTCCAGGAGGGTGAGAATCCGTTCCTCGACCTGCTGGAGCAATGGACGCCCATCCCGCCCGCGGCCGACGCCGAGGGCGACCAGGGCTTCCAGCAGGCGTCGGCCGGCCGACCGCCGCTACCGCGAATGACCTACGACGAGGCCTTCACCGCAGGCACGACCTCGATCCAGGCCGCCGACGCCGACGGCTGGGTCGTGTCGGTCACCCCCAGCGGCGCCTGGATCCCCGCGGTCATCGCGGGGCGCACCGGCATCGGGATGAGCCAGCGGATGCAGAGCTTCGTGCTCGACCCGGGGCTCAACCCCTACAACCTGCCGGAACCCGGCAAGCGTCCCCGCGCGACGCTGACCCCGGGCATGGCGCTCCTGGACGGTTCGCCCTACCTGTCCTTCGCGGTCCAGGGCGGCGACACGCAGGACCAGAACCTGCTCCAGTTCTTTCTCAACGTGGTCGAGTTCGGCATGAACGTTCAGGAAGCCGTCGAAGCGGCGAACATCACCAGCCACCAGATGCAGAGTTCCTTCGGCGCGCACGAGTCCCGGCCCGGAGACCTCGACGTCCGCCGGGACGTACCTCCCTGGGTGCGGCAGGAACTCCGCGACATGGGCTACCGTGTCCGCACGCTCGACCGCACCTCCGGACCGATCACAGCAATCTGGTTCGACCGCGAGAACGGCACGATGTGGGGCGGCGCCAGCGATTTTGGCGAGGACTACGGCATCGCGTGGTAACTCCCATCGCAGAGGGACAACCAGGCCACCGCGTATGATCCTTCGGCCCTTCGACTCAGGAGACGACCCGTGAAACGACTACTCGGCCCAGCATCCCTCGCCCTCGCCTTTCTCGCCGCCTGTGGCGTCCCGGGCGACGGTCCGCCCGCCGGTACCGCCGATGTCGTCGACATCCCCTACACCAAGTACGTCCTCGACAACGGACTGCGCCTGATCGTCCACGAGGACCACAAGGCGCCGATCGTGGCCGTCAACGTCTGGTACGACGTCGGCGCCGGCGACGAGAAACCCGGCAAGACCGGCTTCGCGCACCTGTTCGAGCACTTGATGTTCAACGGCAGCGAGCACTTCAACGACGACTACTTCAAGCCCTTCGACCGGGTCGGCGCCACCGGCATGAACGGGACGACGAACCAGGACCGGACGAACTACTTTCAGGTCGTGCCGACGACTGCGCTCGACATGGCGCTGTGGATGGAATCCGACCGGATGGGGCACATGCGGGCGGCCGTCGATCAGGCACGGCTCGACGAGCAGCGCGGCGTCGTCCAGAACGAGAAGCGACAGGGCGAGAACCAGCCCTACGGCAAGGTCTTCCTGACGATCTTCGAGAACACGTATCCGGACGGCCACCCCTACGACCACTCGACGATCGGCTCGATGGAGGACCTGAACGCGGCCTCGCTCGCGGACGTGCATGAGTGGTTCGACACCTGGTACGGCGCGGCGAACGCGGTCCTGGTGGTCGCCGGCGACGTCGAGGCCGAGGACGTGAAGGCGCGGGTCGAGAAGTACTTCGGCCACATCCCCTCCGGGCCGCCTCTGATCAAGACCGACGTCCAGCTCGCGCGCCGCAGCGAACCGAGCCGGATCATCCTCCAGGACCGGGTTCCGCAGGCCCGGGTCTACAAGGTCTGGAACGTCGCCACGGTGAAGGACGAATCCGTCGATCACCTCTCCCTGGCCAGCGACGTCCTGAGCGTTGGCAAGAGCTCCCGCCTCTACCGGCGGATGGTCTACGACGACCAGATCGCGACGGACGTCGGGGCATTCGTCCTGGCACGCGAGTTCGGCAGCATGTTCCTCGTCTTCGCCACCGCCCAGCCGGGACAGGACCTGGCCGAGGTGGAAGCGGTGCTCGAAGAGGAACTCCAGGCCTTCCTCGCCTCGGGGCCGACGGCGGAAGAACTCGCGCGCGCCCAGGCCAGCCAGCGGGCGAGCTTCATTCGCGGCGTCGAGCGGATCGGCGGCTTCGGCGGCAAGTCCGACGTGCTCGCCGCGAGCGAGGTCTATCTCGGCAGCCCGGACGGCCACGTGCAGCAGCAGGAGAACCTCCTGACCGCGACCATCTCCGACGTCCACAACGCGGCGGTCGAGTGGCTCGACGACGGCGTCCTGACCGTCGAGGTAAGGCCCTACGCCACCTACACAACGATGGACAGCACCCTCGACCGCTCCTCCGGCCCGCCCGAGGTCACCGAGTTCCCCCAGGCCAGCTTCCCCGCGCGTGAAACCGCGGAACTCGGCAACGGCCTGAAGGTGATCCTGGCACAGCGCGACGCGGTACCCGTCGTCAACTTCACCCTGCTGCTCGACGCCGGTTACGCCTCGGACCAGTTCGCCCTCCCCGGCACCGCCCGGATGGCGATGGCGATGCTCGATGAGGGGACGACATCGCGCGACGCCCTCCAGATCTCGGACGCGCTCGACACCCTGGGCGCGACGCTCGGGGCTGGCTCGAACCTCGACGCCTCGAGCGTCTCGATGAGCGCCCTGGTGGAGAACCTGGACGAATCGCTCGACCTGTTCGCCGACGTCGTCCTGAACCCCTCCTTCCCCGAGGCCGAGTTCGATCGCCTGAAACAGCAGCAGCTCGCCGGGATTGGCCGTGAGAAGGTCCAGCCGGTGTCCATGGCCCAGCGTGTCCTGCCGCGCATCCTCTACGGTGAGGGCCACGCCTACAGCAATCCCCTGACCGGATCGGGGACCGAGCAGTCGGTGAGTGAACTCAGCCTCGACTCCCTGAGCTCCTTCCACGACACCTGGTTCAAGCCGAACAACGCGACGCTCGTCGTCGTCGGCGACATCGCGATGGCCGACCTGCTCCCGGCGATCGAATCCCGCTTCGCGAGCTGGGAGGCGGGCGACGTACCGGCCAAGAACCTGGCCGAGGTCCCCGCGCAGCCCGAGACGGTCGTCTACCTGATCGACCGGCCCGATTCCGCGCAGTCGATCATCTTCGCCGGCCAGGTAGCGCCCCCGAAGGGCGATCCCCGGAACCTCCACATCGAAGCGATGAACGACATGTTGGGCGGCGGCTTCACCTCGCGGATCAACCTGAACCTGCGCGAGGACAAGGGCTGGTCGTACGGCGCCCGGGCGATCCTCCTCGATGCCGCCGGCCAGCGGCCCTACTACGCCTTCGCACCGGTCCAGACGGACCGGACCGCCGAGTCGATGGCCGAGATCGACAAGGAGATCCGGGGCATCCGCAGCGGCGGCAGCAGGCCGGCAACCGCGGACGAACTGGCCAAGGTGACGGACCAGAACACGCTGACCCTGCCCGGGCGCTGGGAGACGAACGGCGCGGTGATGGCGAGCCTCATCGAGATGACCCGCTTCAACCTGCCGGACGACTACTGGGACACCTTCGCCGACAACGTGCGGGGCGTAGGCCTCTCCGATGTCAGCGCCGAGGCGGACCGCGTGCTCCAGCCGGACAACCTGGTCTGGATCGTGGTCGGCGACCGCGTCCGGATCGAGGAGAAGATCAGAGCGCTGGGCTTAGGTGAGATGAGGTTCCTCGACGCGGACGGGAATCCGGTGGAGGGTCGCCTTCCGGCCAGCGGAGGGTTCGGCGGGCCCCGGCGAATTCGACCGTTCGGCAATCCTCGGACGCCGTACGTAGCAAGGAAAACCGGGGGGCGTCCGCGATCTCGACCAGGCCATGCCGCGTCGACGACGCGAACAGCCGTTCCTGCTCGTCGAGCCGCAGAGAATCGGGATCCAGGCTGTCGATGCGGCCGTTGTTCAGGTCGGCGACCACCTCCCCGCTGCCGCCCGCGGCGTCCTCCCGCATCTGAATCGCGATCAGGGGCGTCGTCTCGCACTCCAGGTAGCACTTGTCCCACCAGCCGTCGTTGACCCGGTACTCCACAAAGTAGACGTCGAGCGCCGGCTCGTACCCGATGTGCTGCACGAAGAACCGGCGGATGCGGTCGGCCACCGAGCGGCCCTTCCAGACCCAGCGCCGGTCGGCGTCTACCGCGATCGGCGGATAGTGGAACGACATCAGCGCGTCGTCGAAGGCACGGCCGGCGGCCACTGCGCGCGCCAGCGGAACCGGGAAGTACGTGCCGCGCTCAAGCCGGTCGAGGCGGCTCGGCAGTTCCTCGGCGACGACTGCGATGACAGCGGGCTCCACCGCCGCCTCCGAGTCGGACAGTGCCTGCCGGTCAACCGGCGCCAGCGGATTGCGGAACCGCGCCTTGTGGGAGAGGAAGATCGAGATTCCGCGCGGCCACAACCGCTCGCAGGCGCGAACCAGGTCGTCCATGGTCTGGGGTCTCGTGGCCCCGGCTCTACCTGCCTCCAGGCTGCGGCAGCGCTTCCGGCTCCCCCGACTGCGAGCCGAACACCATCCAGCGCAGACCACGCTTGAGATCGTCCACCATCATGTAGGTGCAGGGCACCAGAATCAGGGCAATGCCGGTCACGAACAGCACTCCGAAGCCCAGGCTGAGCGCCATCGGCACCAGCCACTGGGCCTGGTTCGAACGCTCAAGGATGATCGGCATCAGGCCGAAGAAGGTCGTGAGCGAGGTCAGGATGACCGGCCTGACGCGGCGGGTCACGCCACCCACCACGGCGTCGATCAGGCTTCGCCCTTCAGCCCGCAACTGGTTCACCGCATCGATCAGGACCAGCGAGTCGTTGACCACCACGCCGGAGAGCGCCACCAGGCCGAAGATGCTGAGGAAACTCAGGTCGTAACCCATGATCAGGTGGCCGACGACCGCCCCGAACATGCCGAAGGGCACGGCCGACAGGACAACGAGGGGCTGCAGATAGCTGCGGAAGGCGATCGCCATCAGGGCGTACATGGCGAGCATGGCGATGACGAGATTCCCGCTCAGCGAAGCCACCGCTTCGGCCTGAGCCTCCTGCTCGCCGCTGAAGTTGAAGGTCAGCCCGGGCGTGTCGGCCACGACCTCCGGCAGGATGGTCCGGGCCAGGGCGGCGCGAATATCGTTGCCCGTGGTGGCCGTCGGATCGATGTCGGCCGTGACGGTGACGGTGCGGCGGCCATCGACGCGAAGGATTTCGGTGAACGATCTCCCCGGCCGCACGTACGCCGCCTGGTGAAGAGGAATCTCGCCGCCGCCCGGAGTGCGAATCAGCAGATTCTCGATCGCGTGGACCGAGTCCCGCTCCTCCCGCGGCAAACGGACATAGACACGCAGTTCGTCGCGGCCCCGCTGCTGGCGGCTGGCTTCGGCGCCGAAGAAGGCGCCGCGGACCTGGGCCGCCAGGGCTCGCTCCGTCAGCCCCAGCCCCTTCGCGGCAGGCTTGAGCACGAGGTCGAGTTGCGGCTTGCCGACCTTGAAGCCGTCATCGACGTCGAACACGCCGTTGTACGTCCCCAGCGACGCGGCGACTCGGGCCGCGGCAGCCTCGAGCGGGGGGGTCTGCGTGTGCTCGAGCTGGACCGAGACCTTGGCCCCTGCCGAGGGACCGTCGTTGAAGTCGAAAGACAACCGGTCGACGCCCGAGACCTCGCCGACCTGATCGCGCCAGCGGGCCGTGAACTCCGCCGAGCCGAACTCGCGCTCCGCGTCCGGCACGAGGTGGACCGTCACGACGCCGACGTGCCCGCCGGTCACGGCGAAGCCCTGACCGGGGCCGAATGCGCCGGTGTCCGCGGTGCCGATCTTCGCCTCGATGCCCCTGAAGACGGTGTCCGGAATCGTGCCGTCGCGCCCTGGCCGCATCCGCCCCTCCGCCAGGAGTTCGACGCCGACCTCCTCCGCGGCCCGGGTCACCCGTCGCGCAATCTCGCGAGTATCCGCGACCGGCGCCCCGAACGGCAGTTCGATCACGCCGTTCGCGAACTCGCCCTCTATCCGAGGGAAGAAGTTGAACTTGATGTGCCCTCCCGCAACCACGCTGACCGCAATGACCAGCGCCGAAAACATGACGGCCACCGTCAGGTAACGGTCGCGGACCAGCCGCCGGACGATGGGCGGAACCTGCCCCGCGATCACTCGCTCGACCCATTCCGAGAAACGGAGCTGGAGTGCGCCCAACTTCTTGAACGGATTGAGCGAACGCCTCCTCCCTTTCCGGCCTCGCAGCCTGGTCCGTCCCACATGCCGCAGGTGAGCCGGAAGGATGAACACCGACTCGATCAGGGACAGCAGCAGGACGGGGATGACGATGAACGGGATGTTGCGGAAGAACTTGCCGGTGATCCCTGGAACCAGGGCCAGCGGGATGAAGGCGATGATCGTCGTGATGACAGCGAAGGTGACCGGCACCAGCACCTCGCGGGTACCGACGATCGCGGCCTCGAGCCGGTTGTCGCCGCGGCGGTGGTAGAAGATCGCCTCGCCGACGACGACCGCGTCGTCCACCGCGATCCCCAGCACCAGGATGAACGCGAAGAGCGAGATCATGTTGAGCGACACGCCGAGCATCGGTATGAGGAAGAACGAGCCGCAGAATGAGATCGCGATGCCCAGGCTGACCCAGAAGGCGACCGCCGGGCGCAGGAAAATGCCCAGCACGGTGACCACCAGCAGCAGTCCGATCAGGCCGTTCTTTCCGAGAATCGACAGCCGGTCGCGGTAGTCCTCCGACTCGTCGTTCACGATCGCGATTCCCACCGAGTCCGGCAACGTGCCCTGGCGGCGCTCGACCAGGTCGTAGACCGCGGACGAAACCTGGAGCGGCACCTCCTCGCCCACGCGGTAGACCTGCAGGTCAATCGCCGGCTGCCCGTTGTAGTACAGCTCCTCGTCCGTCTCCCGGAAGCCGTCGACAACGGTGGCAACGTCGCGCAGGCGGACCCGAGTGCCGTCGGCCCGGGCGATCAGCGTGATGTCCCTGAACTCCTCGCCGAAGTCGCGCCGTTCGGTCGTGCGGACCAGCACTTCCCCGCCAGACGTCTTGACCGCTCCGCCCGGGAGATCGATCGAGGCGGCGCGCACGGCGGTTGAGATCTGCGGCAGCGTAAGGCCGTAGCGCCGCAGGTTGTCCGACGGTACCTCGACGCTGATCTCGGGCGGCGGAATACCTGTCTTCTCCACCAGAGTGATCCGCTCGTCCGAGAGCAGCTCGCTCCGGAGCTCCTCCGCGAGACGGTCAAGCGACTTCAGGTCCACATCCCCGTGGACCAGCAGCGACAGCACCTGTCTGCGGTTCGTCACCAGGGAAATGACCGGACGCTCGGCGTCCTGCGGGAAGGAGGTGATCCGGTCGACCGTGCTCTTGATGTCGTTGTACGTCCGATCCGGGTTCGCGCTGGTGAGGAGTTCCGCCATCACCGTGCCGACGCCCTCGACCGAGATCGAGTTGATCTTCTTGATGCCGTCGAGGCTGCTGATCTCGTCCTCGATCGAGAGGACGACTCCCTCCTCGACCTCCTGGGGGGACGCCCCCGGGTAGGCGACCACGACGGTCACCATGTCCATCTCGATCTCGGGGAAGACCTCCCGCTTGACCCCCAGAGCGAAGAGGATGCCGCCGATCACGAGGACGAACATCAACAGGTTCGCCGCGACCGGATGCGCAGCCATCCACCCGATCGGCCCCTTCTTGTCGACGGGACCGTGGTCGTGGGACATAAGGCTCATGGCGCGACACCTCCGGCTCCACTACCCCACGCGGAGACATCCCAGCGAGTCGCCGCGGACAGGAACTCCGAGGCAGCCGGCGGTGAGGCATCGCCGACCCGGCGCAGCTTCATTCCTTCAATCGGGGTCGCGAGCCGACTCGTGACGACCAGTTCCGTGTCGTTCAGACCGCTGTCGATGCACACGCTGTCCTCGAAGCGCCAAGCGACCTCGACAGGCCGCATTTCCAGTCGTTCCCCACTGTACATCCAGAGTCGGTTCCCCTCTTTCAGCCAGTCACGGGGCACCTCAAACAGGTCACGGACCGCGGCGCCCTCGAGCATCAGATCGACGTAGCTGTCCAGGAGCAGCAATCCGCGACGCCCGGCACCGGCGGCCCCACGCTCCAGTCCCAGCGGATCCGCGACCTCGACGAGCACCCGGGCCATCCGGCCGGCGGTGTCGAGATCGCCGAGAAGACGGACGATACGGCCCGACAGGACATCGTCGTTTTCCGGATCGAGCCGTACCAGAGCACGCGAGCCAAGGGCCGCGCCGTGCAGTCCCGGCACTCTCAGTTGATCGAGTTCGTCGGTGCGGACCGCCGCGCGCACCCAGAAGGCATCCGTGCCTGCCAACGTCACGGTCTGACTCTGCGGCGTCACTATCTGTCCGACCTCGATCGACTCCGCGAGCACCACCGCGTTGAAGGGACTGCGGACGACCGTGCGCTCCAGGTCCAGTCTCGCCCGCGCGAGGTTGGCACGAGCGGTCTGAACCGCAGACAGCCGCGAGCGGAGCTGAGGTTCGCGCAGCGCCAGCGACGCTTCCATCTGCTCCGCGTCCAGCTCGTCCTGGAACAGCTCCCACTCCCGCTCGGCGACCCGGCCCCGGCCCTGTTCGAGTTCCATCTGGGCCGCGGCCTCGGCGACCGCGGCGGTCGCCCTGGCCACCGCCAGCTTGAAGTCGGCATCCTCGATGGCGAAGATCAGGTCACCTTCCCGGAGGATGGTCCCTGGAGCCAGGTCTGGCGCAACCACATCGATGCGGCCGCTGACCTGAGGCTGCACCACGACCCGCTGTGCCGGCACGACCGTGCCCTGCGCCTCGACGTCGATACGCCGCGGAAGACGCCTCACTTCGGCGACTTCGACCAACACGCCCGAGTCGTCGGGTGGGACCTGTACCGCCTCCGGGCGGGCACGCATGATCGCCATCGCGACCATCACCCCCACAGCCAATATGAGCACGACAAGTCCAAGCCGGGCAAGGGTGGCCATCAGAACGCTCCCTGGGTGTCCATCGACTGCGGACCGGCCGCCAGTTGAGCCGCGAGCCGCTCAACGGACGTACCCGGCGCAAAGCCGAGCGCCCGGCAGAGCTGTAACCGGCTCCCGAGTTGCTGGCGTCGGGCGTCGATCAAGGCCTGCTCGAGGCCCTGCTGCGACAGCAGCGCGGTCAACACGTTCAGGTAGTCGGTGGCGCCCTCGCGGTAGGACTCGCTGGTCAGCATGAGCACCCGGCGCGCTTCCGACAGACGCTCCTGGAGGTTCGCCACCAGTTCGCGGGTGCTCCGGCCCATCGCAAGTGCCGTCTGCACCTCGCCGACCGCGGCCACCACCGACTGCGCATACGCGTAGAGACTCTCTTCCGCCGCCGCGTATGCCTGGTCGATGCGAGCTCGCCGTCCGCCGGCGCCGTAGAGCGCCTGCGATCCGCTGCCGCCGATCTGCCGCACCAGATCATCCAGTACGTCCACGACGTCCAGTGCCCGCCCGGTGACCAGGGCGGTCAGCGACAGCGAGGGCAGCCACTCCTTGACTGCGGCTGCCGCCCGCCGGTCCGCCGCCTCGACCCGCCTGCGAGCCGCCTGCAAGTCCGGCCGCCGCTCCAGCAACGCGGCCGGAAGACCGAGTTCGGGCTGTTGGGCCGCCTCCAGCAGTGGGCCCAGGCCAGATGCCTCGTCCGGAGTCAAGCGCTCCGCACTGCCCAGGAGCGTCGCGAGTTGGAACTCAAGCGACTCCAGTCGACCGCGCGCGAGTTCGATCTGACCCTGCAGGCTCAGCAACTGCTCTCGCTGACGACCGATGTCCTGGGCAGGGCCCAACCCCTGACCGAACCGCAACTGGGTGAGCTCCAGAAACCTCTCGGAGGTCTGCTGCTGACTTTCCAGAAGCGCAATCAGCTCCCGTTCCGCGACGACGCCGAACCAGGCTTCCGCCAGCACCGAGGACAGGCTGATGGCCAGCGAACGCAGATCCTGAACGCTAGCCTCGGCATCGAGCAGGGCCGCCACTTCCCGATTCCGCAACCGGCCCCAAAGATCGATCTCGAAGCTGGCCGCAAGGCTGGAGTCCCAAGCCGCCCCGGCGAGCAGGAACTGGTTCACGATCCCGGTGCTCGGGAACGTGAGGTCGTTGCCGGTGAGCGAAGCGTCGAGACGCGGCATCAGGTAGGCGCCGCTCTCCCGGGCGCGGGCGTCGGCCGCCTCGACCCGGCTCCAGGCGGCCTGGAGATCGAAGCTCTGACCGGCCAGGCGGTCCTGCAGTTCCAGAAGGGTCTGGTCGCCCAGGGCGCCGCAGGCGCCGGGCGCTTCGACGACGGTCCCCCCGTCGATGCCGCGATCGAACTCGGCGGGCGGCGTCGCCACATCCGGAACGCGCTCGAGCACGCTGGCATGCGCGCAGCCGAGCAGCGCCACCGCGACGGCCGCCGGCAGCAGCGCAAACGCGCCGGATCGCCCGGAACACAGGCCCCGAACTCGACGGACCGAATCAGGTGAAGGGAGCATGGAAGCGAAGGGCGGGAGGACCGCGTTGATCGCGCGAGCACGCCGTGCAGTGGCCCACACCGTCTCGGACGGCCTGTGCATGTTCTTTGTTTCCATCGACACGCGCTTCCACAGACAGGCGACTCTAGCCAATCAGCCGCCGGGAACCTGGCCGGCAACCATCAGATACGGGATTTCGCGCCGGGAGTTCAGCCGGTCAGCGCCCGGCCCGGCTCAGGACCAGCGCAAGTGCGTCGTCGACACGCAGACACCAGCCCGGCTCGACCACCGTGATGCTGTGGCGCTCCTGTACGAGGCATGGACCTGTCTGCTCGAAGCCGGGAGCGAGGTCTTCACGCAGCAGGAGTTCGGCGGCCCTCCAACCGTCGAACCAGGCCCGGCGGCTCCTGGTGCCCGGCTCCTGTGTTCGCTCCTCCGCGCCCCTCGCCAGGCGCCCAGCGGTCGGGGCGGTGGACGCCAGCACCCGAATCGACTCGACCTCGATCGGGTGCTCCGGGGGCGGATAGCCGTAGACCGCCCGATAGCGTTCGGCAAACAGCGTCGCGATGGCTCCGGTCGAGCGGGACTCCGCTGCCGAGTCCGGCTCGACTTCCAACGCCGTCTCCTGGCCCTGCAACCGCAGCCGCACGATCCGGCGACGCACGGCGGCGCCCTCCAGGTTGGCACCCCGTTCGCTTACGAGCGCTGCCAGGGCGCCCTGCTCCAGTTCCTCGACCAGCGGTCCTAGCGCAACGACCTCCAGGGGGTCCAGCACCTGGCGGTGCGCGAATCGCTCCAGCACCGCGTGGCCCAGCCCGACCGCGCTCAAGAGCGACGTATCGACCGGCACGATCACCGTGCGCATGCCCAGCTCGGTCGCGATGGCGCAGGCGTGCTGACCGCCCGCGCCGCCGAAACTGACGAGGGCGTAGTCCGTCGGGTCGTACCCGCGAGAGATGGAGATGCGCCGGATCGCGTCCGCCATCCGTTCGTTGGCGACCTGCAGGAAGCCCCCGAGCAGTTCCTCCTCCGTACCTGCCAGACCGGCCAGCACCTCCGCCGACCGGCGTTCGGCAGCGGCCACGTCGATGGGCAGGCCGAAGGCCGCCGGGTCGATCCGACCGAGCAGCAGGTTGACGTCCGTGATGGTCAGTGGCCCGCCGGCGCCGTAACAGGCCGGTCCGGGGCGCGCTCCGGCGCTCTCGGGCCCGACCTTGAGCTGGCCGTGATCGACGCCGCAGATCGAGCCACCGCCCGCCGCCACCGTCTCGATCGCCAGTGCCGGCGCCACCACGGTCGCGTCGCCGACGCGGAACTCGAAGTTGTACTCGAAGTCGCCGTCGTAGCGGGAGACGTCGGTGCTCGTGCCGCCCATGTCGAAGCCGATCACCCGTTCTGTGCCGCTCGCCCGACCGGCCGCCGCCGCACCCACCACGCCGCCGGCCGGGCCTGACAGGAGACTGTCCTTCGGCCGGTAGCTCGAGAAGCTCGCCAGACCGCCGGCGCTCGTCATGACCCGCGGCGCGACGCGGCCGTCTTCCGCCGCCGGGCCTCCCGAAAGCGCGGCGCCCGTGGTCTCGAGGTAGCCGCCGACAGCGCGTCCCAGGTAGGCGTCGACGACCGCCGTGTGCGCCCGCGGCACGATCTTGATCAGGGGCGCCAGTTCCGCCGAACACGAGACGGTCTCGAAACCGGCCTCGCGCAGAATGCCCGCCGCGCGCTGTTCGTGCGCCGGATTCCGGTAGCTGTGCATCAGAGCCACCGCGGCGGCCCGAAAGCCCTCGACGGCGAGCGCCCGCGCAGCCTTCATCAGTCCCTCCTCGTCGAGAGGCAACAACTCGCGACCCTCCGCGTCGAGGCGGCCGCCGACCTCGACCGCACGCTCGTACAGAGGCGCGGGGCGCTCGATGTTGAGCGCGAAGATGTCCGGTCGCGCCTGGTCTCCGATCAGCAGCAGATCGGCAAAGCCCTCGGTGACGAACAGCACCGTCCGCGAACCGGCCCTCTCGAGCAGGGCGTTCGTACCCCGGGTCGTCGCAAGCCGGAGATCGCAGGCCGGCAGCGGCTCGCCCAGCCCGGTTGCGGTCGCGATGCGGGCAGCGAGGATGGGTGCGTTCTCGGGCGAGACGAGCTCCGCGACCAGGTCACGCTCGAAACGTCCGGTCTTTCCGTTGCCGCTGCCCTCCGCCAGCCGGCAGGAACCGTCCGCCGACCACTCCTCCACGCGGGCCGGAGCACCGCCGGCAAGCGGCGCCAGATCGTAGCCCTCGAAGAAGCGGTCGGGAAGATCGAACGGGGTCTCGAGGCGCAAGCCGTCCACGCTGTCCGAAACGACCGTCGCGCGTACCGCGCCGGAACTCAGGACCTTGATGCACTGAACGGCGCCGGCCGGATCGATCGCCACGCAGTCGGTGAACGTACCGCCGGTGTCGATCCAGAGCTGCCAGAGGGGCGGCACGCCAGAATCCGTAAGCGAACGGCTAGCGGCGCTCAGGCGCCCGCCAGCAGCCGGGCCAGCCGATCGATCCGCTGGTCGCCATCGGGCTGCAGCCGCTGCGCGCGGCGAAGGAGCTTCTCGGCCGCCCGCCGCTCGCCCCGGCGGAGCAGCACTTCGCCCAGTGCGGCAGCCGGCGCTGCCTCGTCGGGCCCAAGCCGCCGTGCCCGGTTGTAGAAGCGCTCCGCCTCGTCGAGGCGACCGTAGCGCAGGCTCAGATCACCCAGGGCGATATACGTGAACGGGTTGCGGTTGCGAGTCGTTGCCGCCAGACGGAGCAACTCCTCGGACTCGTCGGTCCGCCCGTTGATCCGCAGCAGCACCGCCAGGTTGGCGAGCGCGGAACCGCCGCGCGGGTCGATCTCGAGCGCCCGCCGGTAACTCGCCTCGGCCGCCTCGGCGCGTCCGTTCCGCCGCTGCGAGACGCCCAGGTTGACCCAGGCGGAGGTGAGTTCGGGATCGATCCGGACCGCGTCCTCCAGCCAGGCCACCGCCTCATCGAGGTGCCCCGCGCGCAGCGCCTCGGCGCCGCGGTTCGAGTAGAAGAGCGCCGTGGCCGTCAGGTCGCTGATCGGATTGACGCGCCAACCATCGTCTTCCTGACGCTGCCCGAAGTCGATGACCCGCATCGTGTGCCGCGGCCCGAACCCCACGGCGACATGATCGGACACGACGATCAGGTCCCCCGAGCGTTCGAAGTTCTCCACGTGAGCAACCTCGACGAAGTATGCCGGCAGGTCCAGCTCCCGCGCCATGCCGACGAACATCTGCGTGAAGGCGAGGCAGTTCGCCGTCCGGTTCTCGAACACCTCTACCGCTGAGCCCGTGTGTCCCGTTTCGTACTCCACTCCAAGCAGCGCCGTGTCCATCACGACCTCGACCAGACGGTCGAGGCGCCTCTCGCGCAGCGTCTCGGAGGCCGAGTCGCGAGCCCACGCCACCATCTCCTCATTCAGAGCGAAGGGCACCACAACGCGGCTGACACCACGCCGCTCCAGCTCTCTCTGAAGCGCGCTCTCGCCGGTTTCTCGCACACCGGTCGAAGTGCATCCCAGAGCCAGCGCGGCGAGAAGCGCCGCCGCAGCCGGATAGTTCCGCCGGCAGTACTCGACCCGCGGTTCGATGTCGCCCGTCGTCACAGCGGTCACACCTCCATCGGCACCCGTACCATCCTAGCGCCGTCACACCGCAACCGGTCTCGCGACCGTACGATTCCCGGAGGGGTGAATGGTCTCCGGCCTCCCTCCGGAACAGCTACCGAAGGCCGTGGCGGAGGTTCAGGAGTCGGCGGGTCGCGCCTTGAGCACGCGCCGCCGCAGGAGCCGGGCACTGACGACGGCGACCAGGAGCAGGACGGCGGCCAGGGCGAACACGGGCATCGTGATCGCCAGCAGTGACAGGCCGGCCGCCGATCCGGCCTCTCCGGTGGATACGACGGGGTTGCCGATGCCCGCCGTCATCATCGTCGAGGCGCCGCGCAGCAGCGTCGTCCCCGTCTGGACCACCGCCGCCGCCGTGCCGCCCGCCACCGCGGCCAGCGCCCAACCAACGAGCGGCGTCGCGGTCTCGATGTTCGCCGCCGCGACGACGATCCCCGCGGTGACGGCCGCCGGCATCGCGGCCACGTCGAGAATGTTGTCGAGCCAGGGGATGTAGTAAGCGCCGACTTCACAAACCGCCGCGACCCCCAGGGCGAGGAGGGCTGGAGTCCCCGCCATCCATTCGAAGCCCTCGGCCAGGTCGAGGGCGCCGGCACGGGCCGACACGCCCATGACCAGGACGGGCAGAAAGACACGGAACCCGCACGCCGCCGCCAGACCGACCCCCAGACCCACGCTGAGCAGTATCTCCATCGCCTACCTCCTGCCAGAGACTACGTCCCCCGGCGGCGCCAGGTTTCCGTGAGCCAGCGGTGGAGCGCCCGCGCCTCGGGAACCCCGAGCAGGTGCGCCGCCACCAGATAGGTCACCGCGAAGCCAAGCACGGGGACCAGACCGGCGATCCACGTCGGCCCTCGCCGCCCAGGGGACGAGGCACAGGACCGCGAGGGGCAGATGCCGCCCCCAGGCCCTCCACGGCCTCACCAATGCACTCCGGCGCCGCAGTCCGCGAAGCAGAAGAGCCAGTTCGAACCAGCTGCCGACCGCAGAGCCCAGAGCCAGCCCTACGGCGCCCAGACGCAGGCCATCCGGCGCCTCCGCGACCGCTGGCCCCAACCAGCCGGGCAACCGCACGTCTGCCACGGGGACGCGATCGAGAATCGTCATCAGCCCCGCACCGAGTCCTGCCGCGATCACAAGGCGTACCAAGACGATCCGTGCAGGCCTCCGCGTATCGCCGAACGAAAAGAACACGCTCTGCAGCAGCCGCGAGGCACTCGACGCCAGCAGGCCCAACGAGTACGCAGCCAGCACCAGGAACACGAGCCAGTTGTCCTCGAGATCGAAGGAACCGCGTCGATACACGGCGCCGACGATCCCCATGCCCAATGCCAGGTAGCCAACCAGCGTCGGCGCGCCGCAGCCCGTTCGGCGCGGTACGCCGCCGCCTTCGACCGCTCCTCCTCGTTCCCGTCGAGCCGCGACAACTCCGGCAGTTCGACGGCCGCGACCGAAACGCCGAACAGCGAGATGGGTAGCAGGTACAACCGCTGGCTCCAGTTCATAACGGCAACCGCTCCCCCGGCGAGGAGAGAGGCCAGAAGGCCGTCGACCCAGGCCCCGAGCTGACCGGCGCCTCGGCCGGCGATCGCTGGCCAGAGCCGCCTCAGGGTCTTCTGCACGCCCGGTGCCCGCAGGCTGAACGATGGGCGCAGCCCACGCGTTACGCGCAACACCGACGGCAACTGCACCGCGAACTGCAACAAACCGCCGACCAGGCCGCCCCAGCAGACGGCGAGCACGAGCGACTCGATCCTCTCGGCATGGCCATCGAAGGTCCGCGCCGCAACGAACCAGACGGCGCCGATCACGCTTGCATTCCAGAAACACGGCGCGAGGTACGGGAGCAGGAAGCGCCGATGGCTGTTCAAGATCCCGAGGCACCAGGCCGACAGCGTGATCACCGCCGCCATCGGGAAGCAGATGCGGACCGCCGTCGTGGTCAGGGCCAGCCGGTCGACCGTCGCCGTCCCTGCCGCCACGGCCTCGGCGTCACCAGCGAAGCCGGCGAAGAACAGCCTGACCAGCCATGGGGCCAGAAGCACGCCGAGGAGACTGAGAGCCGCCATGACCGCAAACAACAGTCCGAAGACGGCGCCCGCCAGACCGCCGGCATCGCGCCGCCGGCCCTCAGCCACCAACCGGCTGTAGACCGGAATGAAGGACGCAGAAAGCGCCTGGTCTCCGAGCAGGTTCTGGAGCGCGTTAGGTGCGCGGAACGCTGCGGTGACGACATCCCCCAGGGCGCTGACTCCCGCGAGACTTGCGATCACGGCCTCTCGGACCAGTCCCAGCACGCGACTGGCCAACATGCCCGCTCCCACGCGCACCGCGCCGCCGGACGCGCGCGGCGTCCCTTCACTGCCGGCGGGCGCCGCCTGCGTCAATCCGAGAGGTTGACGACGACCCGGTCGCCCCGTCGCTCGACCGTCGCGGCGATGTCGGAGGCCGTGAGATCGAGCACGACGTGCAGGTTCCTGGTCGCCCCGCGGCCGTGAACTCCGGTGCGAACGCCGCGCAGCCTGGGGCCCCTGACCGCGCTCGCGTCGTAGCCCTGCCGCACCCCGATCAACCGGACGACCAATCGCGGCGGCGATTCGAGCGGCATGATGTGGTGTCGCTGGAAGGGAGCGTTGCCGACGATCTCGATCACGGTCCGGTCACCCGCCGTCGACGCGGTGATCGAACGCAGAGCGGTCGCGTTGGCAGGCGGCGGTGCCGGTGGCGCCGGCGGTCGGCGAGCGGCGGCGGGCTCGGCGGCAGGCGCCGGCCTGGTCTCGACCTCCACGGCGGCCGGCACCGGCGCGGGCCGCTCGGCCGCAACCGGCCCGGCGTCCTGTGTCGCGGCCACACGAACGGGTTCATCCGCTTCGCCCTCGGCTGGAGCCTCCGGGTCGGCGGCCGGTTCCTCGATGGCCACCGGCAACGGACTTGCCGTCGACGACTCCGCCGCGCCCGCCGGAGGCGTCTCGGCGCCCGCCCGGGGCGTCGAGATCTCGAAGCTGGGAGCTTCAGCCGGCGCAGCCTCTTCGGCCGGGGCGCCACCCAGTCCGACCAGGTTCATCAGCGGTCCCCGGAAAGCAATCAGGGCAACGAGAAGTACGGCCCCGCCGACCGCCGGCCACAGCCAGGGACGAGCCGTCGACTCCGGCTTCATCCAGTCCTCGTCGTCTTTCGCGAGGTCGCCGAACAGTTCCGCATGGGTGGGCTCGACTTCACCGGCCCCGGCCGCGTCTTCCCCGGCCAGGGGTTGATCGATCGACGGCGAGTCGTCACCGACGGGTCCGCGGGCCGGTTCGGGGGGCGATTCGGCAGGCTCCTCCGCCGGAACGGGTTCCGCGTCGACGATCTCCGCCGGTTCGACCGCGTCCGTCGCTTCCGCCTCGACGATCTCCACCGGTTCGATCGCATCGGGCGCTTGTGTCGGGGCCTCATCCTCGACCGCTTCGGCCCCGGCCTCGGCTTCGACGTCACGGGTTGCCGCTTCCTGGACCTCGACCTCCTCCGCTTCGGGCGCGGCAGCCGGCGGAATCACGTCGCTCTCCCCCTGCGGCTCCGAGAACAGCAACGCCAGGCGCTCCTCGCCCGGGGGCTCGACGCGGCTGAACCGCATCCCCATCCCGGCGGGCTGATCGGCGCCGCCGGCCTCGGGACGTACCCAGACCACGGTCGCCTCGCCCTCGACGTCTGCCGGCTCATCGTCCGACCCGAGCTGCAGCACGAAGTGCGCGGAAGTGCCGACCGGCATCGGCGTCGGCGTCGACACGAACATGCCGCCGGTCGCGATGTCCCGCGTCAAACCGGAGAGTTCGCCGTCCTGCCCGGACGCAGTGAGACGAACGACCACTTCGCGCAGCAAACGGCGCGACTCGCGGAAGCGGAAACTCTGACTGGCCGGTGACATAGGGCAAATCCCCAAAAGGGGCGATGAGAGGCCGATACTACCCGCTCAGGACACGGCTCGCATGGAACAAGTTCGTGCTCGCTGCTTCGCAGCATCGCGCTCGATGCGGACCAGAAGGTCCGCGCACCCAGAGAACGGGCCTCTACCGCAACCTGGCTGTTCCATGCGCGTCAGCGCTGCGCGCGCGCAGCGCTTGCTGCTAGGTCGAGGACCCCTTGCGCGCGACGAGCAGGGCCATCTCGAGGGCCTGCTCGTAGTTCAGCCTCGGGTCGACCTGCGAGCGGTAGGACCGCCGGAGCCCCTGCTCGTCGAGACCCCGGGCACCGCCGACACACTCCGTCACGTCTTCGCCGGTCAGTTCGAAATGGACACCGCCAAGGATCGTGCCGTTCGCCGCATGGAGATCGAAAGCCTGCTCGAGTTCCGACAGGATGTCGCTGAACGCCCTGGTCTTCATCCCTTCCCGGGTGCCCTTCGTGTTGCCGTGCATCGGATCGCAAATCCAGAGCACGGGCTTGCCGGTCGCGGACACGGCCCGCAGGATCGGAGGCAACTCCTCTCCGATCCTCTCCGCGCCACAGCGGTGGATGAGCGAGAGCCGGCCCTCTTCGCCATCGGGATTCAGCACGTCGACGAGGTGGGCGATGTCGGCCGCCTTCATCCCGGTCCCCACCTTCATGCCGAGGGGATTGCGAATGCCGCGGGCGTACTCGATGTGAGCCGATCCCCGGTACGCGGTGCGGAGACCAACCCAGGGCAGGTGGGTCGAGAGGTTGTACCAGCCCTCCCGTCGCGGCACCGTCCGGGTCTGCGCCTGCTCATACACCAGGTGCAAGGCCTCGTGACTCGTGTAGAAGTCGACGCGGTCGATCTGCCCTACGTCGACGCCGGAGAGCGTCTCCATGAACTTGAGTGACTCACCGATCGACTCGACCCGGCGCTGGTACTCGGCCGCGTTCCGTGAGTGGCTGACGAAGTCCAGATTCCAGTACTCGGGATGGTGGAGATCGGCGAAGCCGCCATCGATCAGACCGCGGATGAAGTTCAGGGTCAGAGCGGAGCGCTGGTAGCCGCGGAGGAGATTCAGCGGATCCGGTTCCCTCGCTTCCGAGATCGCCCCGGTACGAGGGCAGGGTCTCTCCGGCCCGGGTCTCCATGTCCGCCGAGCGGGGCTTCGCGTACTGGCCGGCGAACCGTCCGACGCGGGTCACCCGCTTCTTCAGGCTGTGGGTCAGCACCAGGCTCATCTGCAGGAGGATCTTGAGCTTCGCGGTGATCGAGTCGGACGTGCACTCGGCGAAGCTCTCGGCGCAGTCGCCCCCCTGGAGAACGAAGCGCTCGCCCCGCGCCGCAGAGGCCAACTGTCCCCTCAGGGTCTCGACCTCCCAGGAGGTCACCAGTGGCGGCAGGACGGCGAGCCGGGCCGCAACGGCCTCCACCGCCTCCGGATCGCCGTAGGTGGGCTGCTGGCGCACGTCGGCGCTCTGCCAGGAAGTCGGGCTCCAAGTGTCCATAAAGGGCGACGGAGTCTACTTCAACCGTCCTCGATCTGGAGGTACCGCCGCAGCCAGCGGGTGCCCAGGTAGAAGGGCAGCGTGTCCACGGCCGCCGCCGTGAACTTGAACACGTACGCCGTGCCGATGAACACCCACAACTGAGGCCAGATCGGCTCACCGCCCTCGACCGGGATGGCGCCGGCGGCGAAGTGGGTGATCGTGATCACGGAGAACGAGTCGACGAACTGGCTGACCACCGTCGAGCCGTTGTTGCGCAGCCACAGGTGGCGGCCCTTCGTGAGTCGCTTCCAGAAGTGGAACACGTAGACGTCGCACAACTGGGCGCTCAGGTAGGCGATCATCGAGGCCGCGATCACTCCCAGGGTCATCGTCCGGATCTCGAAGAAGATCGGCAACCGTCCGTCGGGCCCTGGCACCGGCGAGTCGAAACCCGGCAGGGCGCCGCCCAGCCACAGCACGAGGGCGAGCCAGATGTTGACGAGGAAGCCGACCCAGACGAGGAAGTTGGCCCGCTTGCGCCCGTAGATCTCGGAAATGAAGTCGGTACAGAGGAACGTCAACGGATACGGCAGCACGCCGATCGCCAGCGGCATCGGAATTCGCATGCCGAACACGGTGAAGCTCAGATCGAGGAAGCGGGTCACTCCCAGGATGTTGAGCATCGTCATCGAGCCCAGAAACAGTCCCGCGAGAATGAGGAACACGCGCTCACGGCGCGCGTGCAGCACGCTCGCCTCGATCGGGTGAAGGTCAGCCGGGCGCTGCTCCGGCGAGCGAGCGGCTTCGCTCACCCGGAGACTCTCCGGGCGTCGTTCCTCGCCCGGCGCTTGGCGGCGATGAAATCCGCGTGCGGAACGTGAAGGAGCCCGGCGATCTTGCGGATCAGGAACTCCTCCTGTGCCTCCAGCACCCGATCGGCGAAGGCGACCCGCCACAGCTCCTCGAGCAACCGGCCCTTGCGCTCCGCGTCGAACGACTCGTGAATGAGGCGGGTGAACTCGTAGAGACAAACCGTCCCCTCGGTCTCCTCCTCGGCCAGCGCCACGAGTTCCGCCGTTTCCTGCTCTGTCAGACCCAACTGGCGCCGTACCGCCGCCAGCACTTCCGCCTTCTCCGCTTCAGCGGCATCGAAGTCGGCGCGCATCACTTCAACCATCAGCGCCGCGGCCGCCAGGCGCAGACGGGCATCCGGGTCGCCCTCCCGCTCCGGGTCGATCCGTTCGCCAAAGAAGCTGCGGATGCGTTCCAGCACGTCCCTTCAACTCCAGGCTAGGCGTCTTCCCGGCCCAGGCGCCGCCACGCCGCCTGGCGGCGGAGTTCCTTGGCCCGGGCCGCAACGCCGGCGACCGACGTGGCACGCTTCCAGGCCGCCGCCGCCGCCTCGTCCACCAGCTCCCAGTGCGCCGCATGCGCCTCGCGTACATGCGCCGTGGCGCGACCAAGCCCCGCCACCCCCAGGTGGGCGGCCGGCTCGTCCAGCGGGCCGAAGGCCAGAGTCTCGGCGGTCGCGAGCAGCAGAAGCAGGTCTTCCACCGCCGACGACGGCCAGCCCGACCTTCGCGCCAGCGCCAGGTTGTAGGCCGTCATCGCGGCGCCGATGTAGAGGTCCTCGATCGTCCGGAAGGGCTTGACGGCATCCGCGTAGCCGTCGCCCCGAAGCAGCTCCGCCGCCGCCACCGGCACCTCGTTCAGATCGACCACGGCGTGCCGCACCTCGGGGTTCGCGGTCACCCGCCCGCCAAGGTCCATGGGAGCCATTTCGATTCCCTGCCGGTCACTGGGCACGGACAACGCCCGTAACTGGTCGCGGTCGCCTTCACGGCCCACCGAGGCGATGAGCAGCAGCGCGGCCGCCGACGGCGCCAGAGTCGCCCACCTCTTCTGGCCACTGAGGCGGAAACCGCCATCCGGCAGCACGACGAGGGACGACCGGATCGCGCGCGGGTGCGCCCCGCCCTCCTCGCTGGCACAGAACGCGACGATGCCGCCCTCCGGCATCAGGTGCAGCCCGCCGCATTCCCAGGCCAGACGGCGGATCGCCCCCTGGTGTCCGGCCACCATCGCCCAGGCCGGCCGATCGGCCACGAAGCCGCCGAGCAGACCGTGGCCGAAGTGGGCCTGCCCGTCGGGCTCGGCATCGCCCGGCGCCTGCCTGCTCCAGGAGGCCAGCACCCGGTCGCTGAACGCCCTGTACCAACCGGCCGGCTCGTCGCCGGCCACAAGCGGTTCCGGCGCGGCGGAAAGCAGATGGCTCAGCGCCGGTCCGAGGGTCACGGGCCGCTCCCGGCAGACGCTCCCGCCAGCGGCAAGACTCGAATAAGCTCGACCGCCCAGGGGCAACGAGGACTCGACCCTCCGTCGTCCACGGTCAACTCCACGAAGTACATCGGCAGCAGATGATAGAGGAAGTCGCATCCCCTGCCGCCGCTGTCGGTGTCCCCGAAACGCCCGGCTTCCGGCGCGTGCCGCGAACCGGCGTGATCTACGTGATGCACCGCGCCGCGGCCGCCGGCCACGGGCGCGACGGCCGGACCTGGTACAACCTCGGCCAGGGCTCGCCGGAGGTCGGCTCCCTGCCCGGAGCGCCGCCGCGCCGCGACCAGCTCCACATCGACCCGCGCCGCCAGACCTACGCGCCCGTCGACGGAATCGACGAGTTACGGGACCGCGTCGCCGAGCTGTACAACTTCCTCTACCGCCGCAACCGGCGTTCCCAGTACGCCCGGGAGAACGTGAGCATCGCCCCGGGCGGCCGTCCGGCGATGACCCGTATCGCGGCCGCGATGGGCGAGATGAACCTGGGGCACTTCATCCCCGACTACACGGCCTACGAGGAACTTCTCAGCGCGTTCAAGGGGTTCATCCCGATCCCCATCCTGCTCGACGCCGCCCACGGCTATACGGCCGCGCGCAAGCTGCTCCGGAAGGAGATCGTCGGCCGCGGCCTGTCCGCGCTCTGGTGCAGCAATCCCTGCAACCCCACCGGTCAACTCGTCGAGGGCGAGGCGCTGGCCGAGTGGGTGGAGGTCTCCCGCGACAACGTCTGCACCTTCATCCTGGACGAGTTCTACAGCCACTACATCTACACGCCGGCGCCGGACAACTGCAGCGAAATCGCCGACAGCGCCAGGATGGTCTCCGCGGCGGCCTACGTGGACGACGTGAACAGCGACCCGATCATCCTTGTCGACGGTCTGACCAAGAACTGGCGCTATCCCGGTTGGCGCGTATCCTGGATCGTCGGCCCACGGACCGTAATCGACCGGGTGACGAGCGCCGGCTCCTTTCTGGACGGTGGCGGCAACCACCCCTTCCAGGAGGCCGCCGTACCCCTTCTCGAGCCGGAGCTCGTTCTACAGGAGACACGGGCCATCCAGACCGAGTTCACGCGCAAGCGACGCTTTCTCGTCGACCGGCTCCGGGGCCTGGGTATCGAGGTCGAGCACGAGCCGCAGGGCGCCTTCTACGTCTGGGGCAACCTCGCGGGTCTGCCGGCGCCGCTCAACGACGGCATCGAGTTCTTCAAGGCCCTGCTCCAGGTCCAGGTGATCACCGTCCCCGGCGTGTTCTTCGACGTGAACCCCGGCCAGCGGCGCCGCAACGCCCGCTACCACAGCTACTGCCGGCTCAGCTTCGGCCCCTCGATGGAGACCCTGGAGCGGGGCACGGAGCGGATCGAGAAGCTGATCCGCGCCCGCTCGTAGCGGGACGCCTTAGGCGAAACCGACCAGCCGCCGGATCTCCGCCGCCTTCGGTTCGGCCACCGCCCGCGCACGCTGCGCGCCGATGGCCAGCAACCGATCCAACTCGTCGGGGGCCGCCATCAGTTCCTCGTACCGTTGCCGGATCGGCGCGACGACCTCGATCACGGCCTCCGCGACTCCCTTCTTCAGATCGCCGTAGCCGCGAGCGCCGGCGAAGTCGGCGAGGACCTCCTCGCGAGCGCGGTCGGTGATCGCCCGGTAGATCATCAACAGGTTGTTCACGCCGGCCCGCTCCGGATCGTCGCTGAACTCGATCTCACGCCCCGAGTCGGTGACCGCGCGCTTGAGCGACCGCCTGATCTCGTCGTCCGAATCGGTGAGGCGAACCGCGTGACCCCGACCCGCCGTCTCACTCTTCGACATCTTCGCCGTCGGGTCGTCGAGCGCCATCACCCGCGCTCCGGCAGTCGGAATCACCGCCTCGGGGAGAACGAACGTGTCGCCGTAGAGGTGGTTGAAGCGGCCCGCGATGTCCCGAGCCAGCTCGACGTGCTGCTTCTGGTCCTCTCCCACCGGCACCTCGTCCGCGTCGTACAGCAGGATGTCGGCGGCCTGGAGAATCGGGTAGGTGAACAGCCCGACGCCGATGCGCTCCCTGCCGCCCTGGCGCTCCGACTTGGACTTGAACTGCGTCATCCGCTCCAGCCAGCCGATCGGCGTCGCACAACCCAGAACCCAGGCGGCCTCGGCGTGAGCGCGAACATGGCTCTGCACGAACAGTGTCGTGCGTTCCGGATCGATGCCGCAGGCAAACAGCATCGCCGTCAATTCGCGCGTGCCGGCGCGCAGGGTCTCCGGATCCTGGCGCACCGTGATCGCATGGAGATCGACGACGCAGATGAAGTTCTCCCGATCGTCCTGGCGGGCTGCCCAGTGCTTCACCGCTCCAAGGTAGTTCCCCAGGTGCAGCACGCCGGACGGTTGGATGCCGGAAAAGACCCGGCGCCTGCCTCTACCACTCTTCACGTTCGGACAGTTGCCGGCTGCTCTGCCGGCCGGAGCAGGGTCCAGCCGACGCAGACGGCATAGTTCAGAAGCAGGCCCCAGACGCCGGCGGCTACGCCCCAGGGACTGCGCGTCGCCCACAGGCCGGCCACCACTCCGCACCAGATGACCAACGTGAGCAACGTGCCCAGCACGATCCCGGCGAGCACTGCCGAGGCCGGCATCCGGCGCCAGTAGACGCCGAGCATGAACACCGGCGACAACTGAACCATGAACTCGAGCTTGAGCTTGATCAGCAGCCAGATCGAACTCTCCGTCTCCAGAGACACCCAGGCCATCACGATCAGGATCGCCATCACGCCCCAGGCGAACGTCTTGCCGACGATCAGCATCTCGCGGGCACTGGCCTCGCGTCGCATGTAGCTCTTGTAGATGTCCTTGGTGAACATCGAGCCGATGGACAGCAGCGCCGAATCGGCGGTCGACATGATCGCCGCCACGACCGCCGCGAACACCATGACGATGAGCCAGTACATCACGGGAGAGCGGTCGATCAGACCGCCCAGCACGTAGATCGTGACCTTGTCGCTCTCGAGTTCGGAGAGGCCCGGGAAGCGGCTCAACGCGATGAAGCCGATCAGGAAAGCGAGCAGGGTCGTGCCCAGGGGCATGAAGGACATCGCGGCCAGCGAACGTCGCAGGCTGCGCTCGCCCTTGGCGGCGAAGATCCTCTGCACCGCGTGCGGGTAGAGAGCGACCCCGAGGCCGAGCATCAGCAGCGTGCTGACCCAGGACCGCAGGCCTTCCGCGTCCGGGCTCTCGAGCTTGACGGGGGCGGTGGCACGAACGCCCTCCGCAGCCGCCGCGAGACCACCATCCGCGGTGACGAGGGTGTACAGGATGACGGCACACCCGCACAGGAGCAGCGTTCCCTGCACCGCGTCGGTCCAGGCAACGGCTCTCATTCCTCCGAGCGATTCGTAGATCAGCATCACGCCGACCAGCAGCAGCACGCCCTGCATGAAGGTCATCCGGCCGCCGCTGATCGCCTCCACGCCGTGCCCCATCGCGACCAACTGTTCGAGCACGTAGTTCGCCAGCCCCCAGCACAGAAGCGCGACGCACAGGATACGGAGCGGGTGGGATCCGAAGCGGTGATAGACGAAGTCTGTAGGCGTGATGTAGCCGAAACGCCGGGCAAGGTGAAACAGCCGCGGCGCGTAGATCATGAACACCGTGATGACCAGGATCATGAAGGTGATGCTGACGATGTAGGTCGTCCCCTGCTGGTACGACCGGCCGGCGAAACCAAGCAGGGTGTTGCCGCTGTACTGGGTCGCGAACAGGGTCAGGAAGAGGACGGCGAAGCCGAACGTCGAACCCCCGAGGTAGAAGTCGCGCAGCGAGCGCTCCTTCTGCTTCAACCGTCCGAGCAGCCCCAGGCCGAGCATGATCACCAGGTAGCCGCCAAGCACCGCCAGCGCGCCGGGGCCGAACGTCACCTCCGGAACGGAGGAGTTCACGTTGCGTCCTTCTCGTCCGCGACAGTTCCCCCATCCCGCGCCTCACTGCCGGCCTCATCGGAACCGTCCCGCCACAGCCTCAGCGAAGCAAAGGCCGTCACCCCGGCCAGGGCCAGACCGCAGAGGATCGTGATCCAGGTCCACACCGGCAGGCCACCGGCGAGCCGGTCGCCGACCGACGGCGGCAGGTACCAGGGAACACTGACGATGAGGATCACCACCACCGCCGGCAGGAACCAGCGGTGGCGCAGAGGCTCGTCCGCTGGCCGAACCGCGGCCCAGAAGACCTCCGGATCGCGCTCGTCCCTGTACTCCGACAGTCGCTTGTTGTCAGTCACCGGGGGCGCATTATGCCCCACCGGCGCCGGGCGCGTGGTACTCTTGCGGCTCTCGCCCCCGCCCGCTTCCCTCCCAGGAAGCACGTGAGCCCCGGGGCGCACCAACGCTGTGAGCGCCCTTCGACAGTCGGGACCGACCCCCTGGACGGCCGCCGTAGCGGTACTGGCCTTCGGTTGCGCAGGATGCACCGTGTCCGGGCCGGCGGCCGACCAGACCAACCAGGAACAGCAGAACTTGAATCAAACAAGCAGCCAGGAGGCCGAGACACCGAACTGGGCTCTGGCCATCCACGGCGGCGCGGGCAGCGCGAATCGCGACACGACCGACGCGGAGGGCTACCGGCAGGCCCTGCGGGCCGCACTTGCACTTGGAGCCGAGCAGTTGGCCGCCGGCGAAGCGAGTGTTCAGGTGGTCGAGAACGTCGTCTCGGCGCTCGAGGACGACGAACGATTCAACGCCGGCCGCGGCTCCGTCTTCACGTCCATCGGAACCCACGAGATGGATGCCGCGATCATGGACGGACGCACGCTCGCCTGCGGCGCGGTGGCCGCCGTGAAGAACGTCCGCAACCCGATCAAACTCGCGCGCCGCGTGATGGAGGACACGCCGCACGTTCTGATCAGCGGTCCCGGAGCGGACGACTTCGCCGTCATCTCCGGAGTAGAACGACGACCGCAGGCCTACTTCAACACCGAACGTCAGTTGCAGCGCTTTCGGGAACTCCGGGCGCAAAGACGCGCCGACGAACAAAGTGGCGGTGACGCCGTCACGAACGCCCTGGGCGACTACACCGGGAACGCCGGCGCGCCCGACAGTCTGGGCGGCGCCTCTCATCTCGGCACCGTCGGCGCCGTGGCGATGGACCGCTATGGCAACCTGGCGGCCGCGACGTCGACCGGTGGCACGATGCTGAAGCGCATCGGCCGCGTCGGCGACGTACCGGTAATCGGCGCCGGCACCTACGCCAACAACGCCACCGCGGCCATCTCCTGCACCGGCCGGGGCGAGGAGTTCATCCGTCACGCCGTGGCCCACGACGTTTCGGCGCTGATCTCGTACGGCGGCCTCTCGCTCGCGGAGGCCGTCCACCAGGTGATCCGAGAGAAGCTCCAGCCGGGCGACGGCGGCCTGATCGCGGTCAGCCCGGACGGCACGATCGTCATGGAGTTCAACACGAACGCGATGTTCAGGGGCGCGGCGAACTCCCTGGGGCGATTCGACGTCGGCATCTGGGACGAACTGCAGAGCCGGCGGGCGGCGCCCGCACAGGCCACGCCAGGCACCGGGCAGTAGACCGCAAGTGGCCGGGTGCGCCCGGCCACGGCGGCTATCATCGCCGCCCGTGAGCACTCTCTACGAACGGACGCTGCGCCGCGCCGGCACCGACCCGGAGGGATTCTGGGCCGAGGCTGCCGAACAGATTTCCTGGGTCAAACGCTGGGACAGCGTGCTCGACGACTCGAACCCGCCCTTCCATCGCTGGTTCGCCGGAGCGCAGGTGAACACCTGCTACAACGCGGTCGACCGCCACGTCGAGGCTGGTCGCGGGCAGCAGCCGGCGTTGATCTACGACAGTCCGGTCACCGGTACGACGGCCACGCTGACCTACGCCGATCTGCAGGACCAGACGGCCCGACTGGCCGGCGTCCTCAGGAATCTCGGCGTCCGGAAGGGCGACCGGGTGCTGATCTACATGCCGATGATCCCGGAGGCCGCGGTCGCCATGCTGGCCTGCGCTCGAATCGGCGCCGTCCACTCGGTCGTGTTCGGCGGTTTCGCGGCCAGGGAACTCGCGACCCGGATCGACGACGCGTTGCCCCGGGTCGTTCTGACGGCCTCGTGCGGCATCGAGATCGCCCGGATCATCGACTACAAGCCGTTGCTCGACGACGCGATCGCCCGGTCGGCCCACAAGCCGGCCGCCACCGTGCTGCTTCAGCGGCCGCAACACAGCGCCACCCTCGGCCCCGGCGATCACGACTGGCACGAGGCGATGGCCGCCGCCCAACCCGCCGATTGCGTCCCGGTTCAGGCCACCGACCCCCTGTACATCCTGTACACGTCCGGCACGACAGGTATCCCCAAAGGCGTCGTGCGCGACAACGGCGGGCACCTCGTGGCCCTCGACTGGAGCATGAAGAACGTCTACGGCACAGCGCCCGGCGAGGTCTACTGGGCCGCGTCGGACATCGGCTGGGTTGTCGGCCACTCCTACATCGTCTACGCGCCCCTGATTCATGGCTGCACGACGGTGCTCTACGAGGGCAAACCGGTCGGGACGCCGAACGCCGGCGCCTTCTGGCGCGTCATATCCGACCACGGTGTCTCCGCGCTCTTCACCGCGCCGACCGCGTTCCGCGCGATCAAGCGTGAGGATCCCCACGGCGACCTGATCCGCCAGTTCGATCTGAGCTCCCTTCGGACCCTCTTCCTGGCCGGCGAGCGAGCCGATCCGGACACGGTCCGATGGGCCGAGGAGAAGCTCGGCGTACCGGTCATCGATCACTGGTGGCAAACGGAAACGGGCTGGCCGATCGTCGCCAACTGCGTTGGCCTCGGAGCGCTGCCGGTCAAACACGGCTCCCCCACCAAGGTCGTCCCCGGCTACGACGTGCGGATTCTCGAACACGAGGGCGGCTCAGCCGGCGGCAGTCGCGAACTGCCGGCCGGCGAAACCGGCGCCATCGCGCTGCGTCTTCCCCTGCCGCCCGGCTGCCTGCCGACCCTGTGGAAGAACGATGGCGGCTACATCGACTCCTATCTCTCGGAGTTCGACGGCTACTACCAGACGGGCGACGCCGGGTTCGTCGACGAGGACGGCTACCTCTACATCATGAGCCGCACGGACGACCTGATCAACGTCGCCGGGCACCGCCTGTCCACGGGCGGCATGGAGGAGATCCTCGCGTCCCACCCGGATGTCGCCGAGTGCGCCGTGATCGGCATCGCCGACTCCCTCAAGGGGCAGGTCCCTCTGGGCCTCGTCGTCCTCTACGCTGGTTCCGGCCGCACCGAGGCCGAGATCGTGCCGGAGCTCGTCCAGACGGTGCGTGACCAGCTTGGGCCGGTCGCCTCGTTCAAGATCGCGGCGGTCGTCGATCGCCTGCCCAAGACCCGCTCCGGCAAGGTCCTGCGAGGCACGATGCGGCGGATCGCGGACGGCGAGCCGTACACCGTGCCGGCCACGATCGACGACCACGCAATTCTCGACGAAATCGAGAAGACCCTCGCGGAGTTGGGCCTACCCAGGCTGTAGGGACCCGTGCGAGACCGCGCACCGGGGTGGGCGCCCCGTGTATCCACACCAGGAGTCCGCAGAATCTGCGGAAAACCCTGCGGAGAAGCACCATACTCAGACCTTGTAAGTTCTTTGTTCTCAGCGATTTACGTGCGCTCCGCACCGGATCCGGTGCGTCAAGGTGGAACGCTGTAAGTTATTCATGAGCAAGAAGTTAAGACGACCAATCCGCTGACCGGAATTGCCGGATACTTCGACTCGGCGGTACAGTCCCAGCCATGGACCCAACCCAGGCAACACGCGAGGTCTTCTGGAACATCCAGTACACGTGGTTGGTGTACGTCCTGATGGTTCCCACCCTGGCCGTCTTCGGCTGGGGCTTCTGGCTCAAGATCCGTCGTTGGCGCGCCGGTCAGCCGGCCGTCCGGTTCGACCGGCTCGGCGAGCGGTTCCAGCTCTTCCTCCGGAACGCCGTCGGACAGGGCCGCACGATCAAGAGCCGCTACGCCGGCCTCTTCCACAGCCTCGTCTACACCGGCTTCATCGTCCTGTTCCTGGCGACCACCGTCGTGGCGATCCACCACGACACGCCCCTCCACATCATGAAGGGGCACTTCTACCTGATCTTCCAGTCCCTGATCGTCGACATCTTCGGCCTGTTCGTGCTCGTGGGCGCCGCCCTGGCCGCGGTGCGCCGCTGGGTGTCGAAACCGGCGAAGCTGGTCTACACCGACGAGGCGAGCTGGATCCTGGTCTCCATCTTCGTCATGGCCCTGACCGGCTTCATCGTCGAAGGCTGGCGAATCGCGGTGACCGACGATGTCTGGGCCGCCTGGTCGCCGGTCGGCAACCTGTTCGCGCGCGCCTCGGACCCGTTGATGAGCGACGCGGCGATGCAGACGGGTCACGTCGTCATCTGGTGGTTCCATCTCCTGGTCGCCTTCGGCTTCATCGCCTGGGTGCCCTTCAGCAAGATGTCGCACGTTTTCACGGCGCCGCTCAACATCTTCACCGCCAACCTCGACGGCTACGGCGGATCACTCAAGGCGATCGACTTCGAGACCGCGGAGCGCTTCGGCATCAACCACCTCGGCGACTTCACCTGGAAGGACCTCCTCGACTTCGACGCCTGCACGGAGTGCGGCCGCTGTACCGATGTCTGCCCGGCGAACACCGTCGGCAAGAGCCTGTCGCCGCGCGACATCATCCTCGACCTGCAGGCCCTGATGCACGAGCGCGGCGACAGCGTCCTGGCGAACGGCAACGGCAACGGCAGTGGAAACGGCGACGCCGCACTGCTGCCGATCATCGATCAGAAGACCGCCGTATCGCCCGAGGCGCTGTTCTCCTGCACGACCTGCGCCGCCTGCATGGAGGCCTGCCCGGTCCACATCGAGCAGTTGCCCAAGATTGTCGACGCCCGCCGCTACCTGGTCATGGAAGAGGCCGAGTTCCCGGAAGGCATGATGGACATGATGAACTCCCTCGAGTCGCGCCAGCATCCCTTCGCGGGCACCCAATTCAGCCGCGTCGACTGGACCGAGGGGCTCGACATCGACGTGATGGCCGACATGGACGACCCGGCCGAGGCGGAGGTCCTGATGTGGGTCGGCTGCGGCGGCGCCCTCGTCGAGCGCAACCGGAACACCGTCCGCGCCACCGCGAAGCTGCTGAAGAAGGCCGGCGTCAAGTTCGCGATCCTCGGCCGCGAGGAATCCTGCAGCGGCGACCCGGCCCGCCGCGTCGGCAACGAGTTCCTGTTCGAGATGCTTGCCAAGGGCAACGTCGAGACCCTGGATCGCTACGGCGTGCGCAAGGTCGTCACCTCCTGTCCGCACTGCTTCAACTCGTTCAGGAACGAGTACCCGCAGTTCGGCGGCAGCTACGAGGTGTACCACCACACCCAGTTCCTCGATCAGCTCGTCGGCTCGGGGAAGCTGCCGGCGAATGGCCCGGGTGCGCAGGCAGGCAACGGCGAGACGATCACGTTCCACGACCCCTGCTACCTCGGCCGCCACAACGGCGAGTACGACGCTCCGCGCAACCTGCTGGCGCAGGTCGGCGGCGCCCGGCAGGTCGAGATGCACCGCAGCCGGAACACGAGCTTCTGCTGCGGCGGCGGCGGCGGCATGGCTTTCGTCGACGAGCCGCCCGATCAGCGGGTCAACCAGGAGCGCGCCCAGGAGGCGGTCGACACCGGTGCGGATGTCGTCGCGGTGGGCTGTCCGTTCTGCGCCACCATGCTCGACGACGGCGTGAACGCCCGTCGCGGCGAGCGCGACGTCAAGGTCAAGGACGTCGCGGAACTGCTCTGGGATGCGGTCGGTGAAACGGAGGAGACCGGCGAAGCGGCCTCGTAGCGGGCGCGAACGGGCGCCGATGGGACCGCGTTCCCGACCCGTTGCCAACCTACCGGGCGGTCGGTAGACTGGGCGGCAGCCCCCTTCGGGACTCGATCCGATGACAGCTCTGGACAGCGCCCTGCACGCGACCGGCCGCACCGCGACCGGTGAAGCCGACCCGGACCGCCGGGCCGAGATCTACCGCAACGCGGCGCGCATCTTCCACCGCAAGGGGTACCACGCCACCTCGATCAACGACATCGCGGCCGCCGTGGGACTGACCAAGGCCGGGCTCTACTACTACATCAAGGGCAAGCAGGATCTGCTGTTCGCGATCATGAGCTTCGCGATGGACCAGCTCGACGCGCAGGTCATCGAACCGGCGCGCCGCGAGCAGGAACCGCAGGCCCGTCTGGAGGCGATCGTCTCCCGCCACGCGCGCCTGATCACCCAGGACTCGTCGGCGCTGACCATCCTGGTCAACGAACTCGAGGGGCTGCTGCCCGATGACCGTGCCGACATCATCGGCAGGCAGCGGGACTACGTCGAGTTCATCGCCGACACCCTCGCTGCCCTGCGCGACGAGGGCAAGGTCCTCGGCCTCGACCCGACGATTGGCGCCTTCAGTCTCGTCGGCATGATCCTCTGGATCTCGCGCTGGTACCGGGCGGACGGGCGGCTCGACGCGGATGAGGTGGTGGCGGAAGTGACGCGGATGGCGGTTGCGGCCGTCTTGAATCGGAACGCCGAACAGGCGGAGGACCCCGACGAGTAAGGGCTGCGGCCCAACAGGAAAGTGGCGAAGGACAACAAGGCCTCGCCCACAGCGAAGGAGAATCGAGAATGAGAGTGCTTGTCTGCCTGAAGCAGATCCTCGACCCGGACGTTCCGGCCCGGGACTTCGAGATCGACCCGGCGGCCAAGGCGGCCAAACGCGGCGGCGCGAACCTGGTGACGAACATCTTCTGCGAGAACGCGATCGAGACCGCGCTCCAGTTCCGGGAGGCTGCCGGCGACGTCAAGGTCACCGCGCTCTGCTACGGAGAGTCTTCGGCTGAGGACTGCCTGCGCAAGGCGATGGCAATGACGGTCGACGAAGCGTGCCTCGTGGAACGCGAGGGCAACACGAATCCCGACGCCGCGGCCGTGGGGCAGGTGCTGGCGGCTGCCATCTCGCGCCTCGAGCAGGACGGCGGCCCGTTCGACGCTGTGCTCGTCGGCCGAGAATCGGGCGACTGGGGCACCGGTCAGACGGGCGGCGTACTGGCCGAAGAACTCGGCCGTCCCGCGCTCGGCTTCGTCGAGAGCCTGAGTCCCGGCAACGGCGGCATCACACTCCGTCGCCAGACCGACGTCGGCATCGAGGTCGCGGAAGCCGAACCCCCGTTCGTCGTCACGATCACGAACAACGAGGACAACGTGCCGCGCATCCCGAAGACACGCGACGTGATGATGTCCTACCGCAAGCCGCTCCAGAAGGTGAGCCTGGCCGACCTCGGACTGGACGGCGACGAGATCCGGAACGGCTTCTCTAGCTTCGAAGTCGAGGAGATTTTCGTGCCGACGGATGAAGTCGATTGCGAACTCGCCGAGGGCGACACGCTGGACGAACGGGTCGATCAACTGGCGCGGAAGATCCACGAAGTCGTGGCCTCGATCGGCTGACGCGGAGCAGGAACCCCCGGTAGAGACGGCAGAAGGAGAGAAGGATGGCGAACGTTGCAGTCTGTGTTCTGGGAAGTTTCGGCTACGACCGCGCCGCGCAGGGCGCCGTCGGCGCCGGGCGCGCCCTTGCCGCAAGCGTTGGCGGCGAGGTCCATGTGCTGGTCATCGGCCCCGCCGACGAGGAAGCGGTCGCCGCGATGGCGGCCGTTGCCGACCGCGTCGTGCTTGGCGCCAACCAGGAGCTGCGGGACGTCCAGCCCGAGCAGGCCCTGCAGGCAGCCGAGCAGCTCCACGCCGCGGGAAGCGGGGACTACGTCGCCGTGCTGCTGAGCAACGACACCTACAGCCAGGAGATCGCGCCCCGGCTCGCCCACCGACTCGGCGGCAGTTCGATGGCCGACGCGGCAGCAATCCGCATGGACGGCGACCACCTGCTGGCCCAGCGCACCGCCTACGGCGGCAAGGCGATCTCGATCTACCGGCTGAAGAAGAGCCCGGCGGTCGTCTGGCTGCGGGCGCGCGGCTTCGAACCGGCCCCCGAACAGCCGTCATCTGGCGATGTGACACCGGTCGACCTGAACCTCGACCCGCCACGCATCCGGATCGTCGGCCGCGAAGTGGCCGCCCAGGAAGGCGTCCGGCTCGAGGACGCTCCGGTCATCGTCTCCGGCGGCCGCGGACTCGGCGGTCCCGAACCCTTCCAGGAACTCAAGAAGCTCGCCGACACGATCGGCGCCGAGCAGGGCGCCTCACGCGCCGCCTGCGACGCCGGGTGGGTGCCCCCGAACTGGCAGGTCGGCCAGACCGGCAAGAAGGTCGCCCCCGAGCTCTACATCGCGATCGCGATCTCCGGCGCCAGCCAGCACCTCCTCGGCATGGGCGACAGCAAGGTCGTTGCCGCGATCAACACGGACGCCGACGCGCCGATCTTCAAGCACTGCAGCTTCGGAATCGTCGAGGACTACAAGGCGGTCGTCCCGCTGTTGACCGAGAAGCTCGCGGCGCTGTCGGGGTAAAGTCTTGTGAACGCTGACGATACGCTCGCATCCGTCTAGTCGCCCGAGTCACACCGAGCGCTCGTAAGGGAACCACCAGGCAAAGGACCTGACGCTTGCACCGAACCTCCTGCTGCTGTGCTCTGGCCCTGGTCGCCCTTCCTTTCGGATCGGCCCGTGCGTCAGGGCCAGCCGACTTCCCGGGAAACAGCGGAACCGAGCAGCAAGTAGAGGAAGCGGTCCTTGGCGGTTTCGCGCGCGGGATGCTGCTTGGCGCGACGGACACGGTCGTGCGACGGTTCAAGGCGACGCCGGACCGAAACCGCGTGAAGATGAAGTCGCTCGACCGCTGCGAAGCCAGGCGCCTGAGCCGCATCGACGTAGAGCGCATCGATCTGGAGAGAGGCCGGGCAGCGGGTCACGAGGTGTGCGGAACACCCGACATGGACTTCGACTTCGCGACGGACAGTTTCGAGTTCGTCCGCAAGGTGGAGCCGCTCGACGACGAACGCCCAACCGGAAAGCTGGCGCTCTGGGGGGCAGGCGTTCGTCGGTCCTTCCGCGGACGAACGGGCGGGAACACGTACACGGTCGCGCCTGAGGTGCCCTTCGTTGGCGTGGACTACACCGCCGGGCGTCTCATGTTCGGGACCGCCGTGTCCTGGTTCGACGCCACCGGGCGCTACCGGCTCGCGAACGCGGGCAGCGGCGCCGTGCGTCTCGACCTGGGCGGGGTCTACCCCTACGCCCGCTATGCATCGGGTTGCCGCGGGCCGTCCCGGAAGTCGTGCCGGACAGAGCTCTGGGCAGTGGGCGCCATGGGCCAGGGCGATCTCGTTCGAGGCACGGACGCAACGGCGGGAGCGCCTCCGTCCTCGGATGCACGGATGCGGCTTGGCCTCGCCGGCTTCCGCCAGCAGGTGGCGAAAGCCGGGTCACTCGAGTTCGCCCTGCGCGGCGACATCGGCTCCGCCGTCATCGAAGGCGGCGAACACCTCGGCCGATCTACCGGGGACGCCAGTCTCGGCGGCGACGCGAGCAGGGGACGCATCGGTGTCGAGGGCTCCCTGACCCGCAAGGTCGGCGCGGTGGTCTTCCGCCCCTTCACCCAGGTCGCCCAACGCTATGACGGCGGCTCCTCGACGAGCGGAACCGGGACGGAACTCGCCGGCGGCCTGGAACTGATCTCCGCCGACGGTCGGCTACGGGTCCAGGCCACCGGCAGGACTCTGGTCACCCAGGGCCTGGCCCGCTACGAGGAAGAGAGCGTGGGCGCCACGATCGAGCTTCGCCGAGGGACTGTCGTTGCTGGTCGCCCAGCAGTTTGGCGGCGCGGCGACGCGTGCGAACGCCCTGTGGCGCTCCGACGCTCCCCGGTGGATCGGAATGTCTCCCGATGCGCTCGCAACAGCCTCTGCTCGCATGGATCCCGGAGCGTCGCACACCCGGGCCGAAGTCGCATGGGGAGTGGGATTCGGCGCATCGTTGGTTACGCCCTTCGCGCAGGCCACGGCCAAGTCGGCGACCGGGCAGGAACACCTTCGTCTCGGCGTCCGCCACTCGATGCGAAAGGGATCGCCCCACCGGGTGAACCTGGAGGTCACAGCCGAGCGTCCGCAGGTCACTCTGAGCAGTGACTTCGCGGAGTACAGGCTCGGCGTCGCCGGTCAGGTCCGCTTCACGATCGGCTGACCGGATCGCTGACCCTCACGATGGCCCGCCGAGACCGTCACGATCGCCCGCCGACGATCACCTGGTGCGCCGAGACCGTCACGATCGCCCGCCGACGATCACCTGGTGCGCCTTGAGCCGTAGCGCATTCAGGCGGATGAAGCCTCGGGCGTCCGTCTGGTCGTAGCCGCCTTCGACGTCCATCGAGGACAGGTTCTGGTCGTAGAGCGAACTCGGCGACTCGCGGCCGAGGATCGTCACATTGCCCTTGTAGAGCCGCAGGTGGACTGTGCCGTCGATGATCCGCTCGGCCTGGAGGAAGGCGGCGCGGATGAACTCCATCTCGGGCGCGAACCAGAAGCCGTTGTAGATCAGCTCGGCGAACTTGGGCGACAGGCCGTCGCGCAGGCGCTGCACCTCCCGGTCCATCGCGACGCCCTCGAGGTCGCGCAGCGCATGGTGGAGGATCGTGCCGCCGGGCGTCTCGTACACGCCGCGTGACTTGATGCCGACGAACCGGTTCTCGACTATGTCGATCCGGCCGATCCCGTTGCTGCCGCCGAGGTCGTTCAGGTACTCGAACAACGTCAGGGCATCCGTGTGCTCGACGCCCGCGGTCCGGTTTCGCACCCGCACCGGGCGCGCGTCCTTGAATTCGACCTCGATGTCGGTCGGCTCGTCCGGCGCGTCGAGCGGAGAAACCGTGAGCGAGAACATGTCCTCGGTCGGCGTCTGCATCGGGTCTTCCAGCAGGCCGGCCTCATAGCTCTTGTGCATCAAGTTCTCGTCCATGCTGTACGGCTTCTCGGACGAGGCCTCGATCGGGATGCCCTGTTCCTCGGCGTAGTTCAGAAGATCGGTGCGGCCCCGGAACCGGCGCAGGAACTCCGCGTCCTTCCAGGGCGCGTAGACCTCGATCTGCGGCGCCAGGGCGGCGTAGCCGAACTCGAACCGGACCTGGTCGTTGCCCTTGCCGGTCGCGCCGTGGGAGAGGACGTCGGCGCCCTCGCGGATCGCGATCTCGGCCTGGCGGCGCGCGATGAGAGGCCGCGCCAGGGCGGTGCCAAGCAGGTAGCGGTTCTCGTAGACCGCGTTGCCCGCGATCGCCGGGTAGATGAAGTCCGTCACGAACTCGCGCCGGACATCCTCGACGTAGACCTTCGTGGCCCCGATCGCCTCCGCGCGGCGGGCCTGGGCGTCGAAGTCCTCGCGCTGACCACGACGTCGAAACCACGTTCCTGCAGGGTGCGCAGGATGACGGACGTGTCGAGGCCGCCGCTGTAGGCGAGTACGGCTTTCTTCTTCGGAATGACTGGCTTGCTCGGCATGGCTGGTTGGACCTCCCTCGGGTCCGGAGACCGCTCCGGGCCGGCGGGAGACTATCCGCCCAGCGGCCCGCGGTGAAACTCGGTCACGGGCGGCCGCCGCCCCCGGCCACCGCTCGAGAAGGAGAGAGCCGGTGTCGCGGCCGTCAGTCCTCGTGGACAGGATCGGCTGGAAGCAGGCCCACCGTGCCGCTCCGCCATAGCCGCCAGCGCACGCGAAACGCCAGGAAGATCGCCACGAAGACCAGCCCGAAGGTCAGGCCCCACCACACGCCGCTCGGGCCAAGCCCCCTGTTGAAGGTCAGCCAGGCGCCGGCCGGCATGCCAATGACCCAGTAGCCCACGAGCGCGACGCCCGCCGGGAACCGCGTGTCGGCAGCACCCCGCAGTACGCCGGCGGCGGCCACCTGGAGGCCATCGGCGACCTGGAACAGGCCGGCTATCGGAATCAGCGCGGCGGCCGAGATGATCACGCCCGGCACGTCGCTGAACAGGCGCGCCAGGAGGTGCGGCAGGGAGAAGAAGACGAGGCCGAAAGCGATCATCACCCCGGCGCCAAGGCCGAGGCAGACCAGGGCCGAGCGACGGGCCCCCGCCGGATCACGACGCCCGATCGCGTTGCCGACGCGAGTGGTCGCCGCGCCCGCGAAGCCGAGGGGCACCATGAAGGAGATCGAGGCGAGACTGATCGCCACCTGATGGCCGCTGAGCTCCGCCTCTCCCAAACGGCCGATGAGCACGGCGGCGAAGCTGAACACGGTGACCTCGAGCGACACCTGAATCGCGATCGGCACCCCCACGATCAGGAAGGGACGCAGCGCGGTCGCACGCAACCAGGACCATCGCCATCCACCGAGGTAAGGGCGCAGGTGACGCCATCCGAACGCCGCGACGACGATCAGCATCACCCAGCGGGATCCCGAGGTGGCGAAGGCCGAGCCCCGCACGCCGAGCGCCGGAAATCCCAGGTTGCCGAAGATCAGCGCCCAGTTCGCAAACACGTTGAACACATTGGCGACGCCGATTGCAACCAGGGCCGGCCGCACGATGCTCATCGCCTGAAGGGTCTGCCGCAGGCACATGAAGAGCAGGAAGGCGACGACGCCGGGGCCGATGCCCCGAAGGTAGGCGGACGCCGGCTGGATGATCGCCTCCGGTTGACCCGTGAGCGGCAACACCCGATCCAGCCCGAGCACGATCAGCGTGGCGGGCACCGCCAGCAGAACCGCCATCCCCAGGCCCCGGCAGAGCACCCTGCTGATCTGCCGATGGTCGCCGGCCCCGAACGCCTGCGCCGCCATCGGATCGATCGCCAGCAGGATGCCGATGAAGGACCAGATCACCGCGATGCTGAGCGCGTTGCCGATCGAACCGGCCGCCAGATCGACCTCGGAGACCCGGCCCAGCATCATCGTGTCCACGGCGCCCATCAGGACCATGCCGACCTGCACCAGGATGACCGGCGTCGCCAGGCGCAACACCGCCCGTAACTCCGTTCGCACGTCCGCGGACGGACGTGCGATCCGGGTCGCGCGTGACGCGTTCCTCGTCACGAGGGTTCCGTTCGCACGGGTGAACCGCCGGCCGCTGCAATCGCGCTCTTCAAGGGACGGTATTGTAGGCATCGCTCACACCCCGAGATCGATCTTGCTCAGCTACATCCTTCGCCGGCTTTCCACCGGACTGGTCACCCTGTTCGGTATCTCGGTCATCTCGTTCTTCATCATCCAGCTCGTCCCGGGCGACCCGGCGCAACTCCAGACCTCCCAGATCGCCGACGCCGCGGTCTCGGAGCGCGTCTACCAGCAGTTGCGGGAGCTCTACGGCCTCGACAAGCCGATCCCGGTCCAGTACGCGAACTGGGTCGGCAAACTCGTCCAGGGCGACCTCGGCTCGTCCTTCCACGACGGAAGGAGAGTGTCCGCGAAGATCGGTGAGGCCTTGTGGCCGACCCTGTCCGTCGCGCTCCTCTCCTTCATGCTGACCCTGATCATCTCGACGCCGGTCGGGATCTACAGCGCCCTCCGGCAGGGGGGCGGTTTCGATCGTTCCGTCAGCACCGGCCTCTACATGCTCTATTCCGTGCCGAACTACGTAGCCGGCATGCTTCTCATCCTCTACTTGGGCGTGAAGTGGGACCTGCTCCCCTTCCGCGGCATGCGCTCGGACGGTTTCGACGACATGACGATGCTCGGCCAGATGTGGGATCTGGCCCAGCACTACGTCCTGATCACGTTCTGCTTCACCTTCGGCAACCTGGCCTACTACTCCCGCTTCATCCGCCAGAACCTGCTCGAGGTCGTGCGGCAGGACTATGTCCGCACCGCCCGCGCGAAGGGCCTCGGCGAGCGCAGCGTCGTCCTCAAGCACGCCTTCACGAACAGCTTGATCCCGCTGATCTCGCTGATCGGCCTGACCTTCCCCTTCGTGCTCAGCGGCAGCGTGATCCTCGAGTACATGTTCAACTGGCCGGGGCTTGGCAGGTTGTACTTCGAGTCCGTGCTGCAGCGGGACTACCCGACGATCATGGCGCTCAACTTCATCACCGCCCTGCTCGTCCTCGGCATCACCTTCATCGCCGACCTGACCTACGGCCTGGTCGACCCCCGGATCAGCTATGAGAAGTGACGATGAGCGCTGAAGCGACGACAAGCGGCGAGCCGGCGCGCTCGTACTGGCACATCACCTGGCGTCGCTTCCGCAGGCACCGCCTCGGCATGGTCGGACTGTGCGTCGTCGCGGCGCTGTTCCTCGTCTCCTTCCTTTCCCCGATGCTGGCCAACGAGCAGCCGATCCTCTGCCGCTTCGACGGCAGCTTCTACTACCCGGCGGTAATCGACCTGATTCACCAGGTACCGGGAAGCAAGCTGATCATCAAGAAGAAGCGGCCCTACCGCCTCGCGACCTTCGACTTCAAGCGCGAGTTCGACCCGGACCGCGGCGACTGGGCGCTCTGGACGCCGATGCGCTACGGACCACGTGAGATCGCCGCCGAACCCCTGGCCGGCCCGTCCAGGCGCCACTGGCTGGGGACCGACCAGTCCGGGCGCGACGTGCTGTCGCGCATGGTCCACGGCACCGTCGTGTCGATGAAGGTCGGCTTCCTGTCGATGGGCATCGCCGTCATCCTCGGCCTCGTGCTGGGCTGCATCGCCGGCTACGCCGGCGGCATCGCCGACCTCGTCATCTCGCGCTTCATCGAGGTCGTCATGTGCTTTCCGCCGTTCTTCCTGATCCTCGCCGTCCTGGCCTGGTTCCCGCCCAGCATCGAGAACGTGATGATCGTGATCGGACTGACCCGCTGGGTCGGCATCGCGCGCTTCGCACGCGGCGAGATTCTGCGCATCCGCGAGACGGACTACGCGCTTGCCGCCCGCTCGCTGGGCGTCCGGCCGGCCCAGCTCGTGCTCCGCCACCTGCTGCCCAACGCCCTGGCGCCCGTGCTCGTCAGCGTCACCTTCGGCATCGCCGTTTCCATCCTGATCGAGGCCGGGCTTTCCTGGCTGGGCTTCGGGGTTCAGCCGCCGGATCCGTCCTGGGGAACGATCCTGCGCTCCGGCTACGAGAACCTGTTCACCGCCGGCCACATGATCCCGCCCGCCTGCGTCGCGATCTTCCTCGCCGTGCTGAGCTTCAACCTGGTCGGCGATACGCTGAGGGACGTGATCGACCCGCGGCTTCAGGCGGAGCGCGCTTGAGGTGGGGCTGGTAGCGTTCGATCAAGGAGGTAGGCAGCGATGAGCCAGCCCGAGCAGTTGCACAGCCTCTCCCTCGACTACGTCGAAGCCCTCCTGGCCCAGTACCGCCGCGACCCGGCGTCCCTCGACGAGCAGTGGCGGCACTACTTCGACTCCCTGGCCGCGGCCGGGGAACTCGACGATGGAGCCCTGGAGCCTTCGCTCGAGCCGCCGGCGCTGTTCGGCGGCAACGGGGCGACCACAGCTGCGGTCTCCGCCCCGCCGGCGGCCCCTGCCGCTTCCCCGGCAACGCCCGAGCCGGCCCGGGCAACCGAAGCCCCCCGAACCACGACGCCGACCCTGACGGGCGACGTCGAACTCCAGCGCCGGGTCGACGACATGATCCGCAACTATCGGATCCGTGGCCATCTCTTCGCGGACATCAACCCGCTCCGCAATCCACCGGTGCTCCCGGAGGAACTGGAACTCGAGGGCCTGGGCATCAAGGAAAGCGACCTCGACCGCACCGTGTCCACCGCCGGCATCCCCGGCGCCGACACGGCGACGGTGCGCGAA
>JAGWAG010000025.1:0-8226 GCA_021296535.1 Acidobacteriota bacterium
CGGGCATGGCGGTGCTCTGGGTGCGCGGACCTTCTGGTCCGCATCCGGGCGCCGCCGCGAAGCGACGTGCGCGAGTCACCTCCTTCTCAAGGAGGTCCGATCAACTCGTTCACCGAACTCTCGAAGCCGGTCTCGGGCCGGTCGCGCCGCAGGCGGCGCGCGGCCAGGCCTTGGATGATGCGATGGGGCTGGATCGAGCGCTGCCGCAATCGGTGGGCATCGAGCAGGTCGGCGGACAGGGCGAGCGCGGCGGCTCGATCGGCCCGGTCGTCCAGGGCCGGGGCCGCGGTCGCCAGCGCACCGGCAATCCGCGTCCAGCACTGGCGTGCGCGGATGTCCTCGAAGCCCCCTCCCTGGACCAGACGTCCGGCCAGGGCCGAAACCCACAGGGCGAAGGCGTCGTCGCCGGGCCGCTGGCGCCAGAGCTCGACCAGGTCGGCCACCAGGTCCTCGTCGTCGTCGCCCGCGGCATCGCCGGCGCCGAGGTAGACGGTCAGCGACCGGCTGCGCAGCGTGGGCAACAGCTCGTTCGCCGAGGAGGCGAGCAGCAGGAAGTTCCTGGGCGACCGGTCGGCCGGCTCCTCGAGGGTCTTGAGCAGCACGTTCGCTCCGGCCGGATGCAGCGTCTCCGCTTCGACGATGACGAACACCTGGCCCCGGGCCTCGAACGGCGACACCTGGGCCGTCTGCAACAGGGTTCGGACCTTGTCGACCGGGATGACCGTTTCCCTCTTCTTCGGGTCGCGGCGCACGAAGACGAAGTCGGGATGGAAGACCTTGTCGGCCTCGAGATCGATCCGCCGGCAGTGCTTGCACGCGCCGCAGGGACGCACGTCCGGCTCCCGTTCGCACAGCAGCGCCCGGGCGATCCGGCTGGCAAGGGCCAAGCGCTCCTTCGCCTCGCCTCCGTGGAGGATGACCGACGGATACAGCCGGCCCTCGGCCGCGAGCCCTGTCAGCTCTTGAGCGGCCCGGTTCATGCGCCGGCCGACCGGTCAGGCTGCAGTTGCGCAAGCAGGTCCGAGAGCGCTTCCTCGACGGTTTCCGCGACCGTCTCGATCGGCGCCGAAGCGTCGATGAGGCGGAAGCGATCCGGTTCGCCCGCGATCCGCTCCCGAAACGCGGCATGGACCCGGCGGTAGAAGGACAGGCTCTCCCGGTCGATGCGGTCCGTGCCGTGGCGGCGTCGCCGCCGCTGCGCCTCTTCGGGCGGCAGGTCGAAGAAGAGGGTGCAGTCCGGCGCACGGCAGCCGGTGGCGAGGCGGTCCGCCTTCGCGATCAGCTCCGGCTGCACGCCACGGCCGCCGCCCTGGTAGGCGTAGGTGGAATCCGTGAAGCGGTCGCACAGGACGACCGCCCCGGAGGCCAGGGCGGGCTCGATCACCTCGATCAGATGCTGGCGGCGGCTGGCGAACACGAGCATCAGTTCGACCACGCCATCGACCTGGGCCGCCTCCCGTCTCAGGAACAACTCGCGCAGGAGGTCGGCGAATGGCGTGCCGCCCGGCTCCCGGGTCACCACGTGGGAGACCCCACGCGCCTCAAGGCGCTGCGCAACGCGTTCGAGTTGGGTCGACTTGCCGCTGCCGTCGAGACCCTCGAAAGTGATGAACCGTCCGGCCATCCGGCGGCCATGCTAGCCCGGCGCCTCCGGTAGAGTGACCGCCGAGGAGGAGACCCTTGAGTACAGAGAGTTCCGAGAGCGATAGTCGGCCCGCCTGGGGCGTTCATGCGGCCGTCTACGCCGTCCTGCTGGCGGTGATCGCCTTCCTGGTCCTGCGCCCGGAATCCGGGGCTTCGGCCCAGGAGGAGAATCCCCAGGCTCGGGCCGTGGCCCGGCTCGACGGGGTGGACATCGGCCACGACGAGGCCCTGGAACGGGCCGCCGCGCAGTTGGACCAGTTGGAACAGCAGCGCATCCAGTGCGACCTGCAGGTCGACTCGGAGCGGCACCAGTTGATCGAGCGGACACTCGAGGGGATCGTCCGCGACCGCCTGGTGATCGCCGCGGCCGGCGAGGCGGACCTTTCGCCGGAGGACTGGCGTGAGGGGGAGATGGAGCGTCTCCAGGCCGAGTTGACGGACGAGGAGATCGACGCTTTCTTCACCGAGAACGAAGGCCGAATCCGTGGCGGGCGGGACGAACTCGAGGACCAGGTCCGGGTGTACCTGGCCCAGCAGCGGTTCGTGGAGCAGCTCGAGGACGGGCACGAGATCGAGTACCTGCTCGAGCCGTACCGTCTCGCCGTCGATCCCGGGACCGGCCCGGCCCGGGGCGCGGCGGAGGCGCCGGTGACGATCGTGGAGTGGTCGGACTTCGAGTGCCCGTACTGCAAGCGGGTCCTGCCGACCCTGGAGCAGCTCTTCGAGGAGTACCCGACCGAGGTGCGCCTCGTGTTCCGTCACTTCCCGCTGCACGCGATCCATCCCAACGCCCAGGGCGCCGCCGAGGCCGCGGTGTGCGCCCAGGACCAGGGCGGCTTCTGGGAGCTTCACGATCTGATGTTCGAGGAGCAGGACACGCTGACCGCGTCAGACCTGAAGGAGAAGGCGGAGCGCGCCGGGCTCGACACGGAGGCCTTCGCCGCCTGCATGGAGGCCGAGGACACGCCGGAGCGCGTGGAGGCCGACCGGCGTGCCGGAATCCAGGTCGGGGTCAACGGGACGCCGGCCCTGTTCGTGAACGGGCGGCCGCTCGCGGGCGCGGTCGCCTACGAAGATCTGGCCGGCGTGGTCGAGGAGGAACTTCTTCGGACCGCGGCGGGAGGCCAGTCGTCGGAACCGGGGCAGGGGCCTTGATGCCGGATGAGCGGGCGGGTGGCTGAGCCGGACGCTCCGGTCTTCGTTTCCTACCGGCCCCCTCGGGTCGAGCCACCCGAAATGGAACGCCGGGCGGACCGGATCTTCGAGGAGTTCGACAGCCGGCGCAGCGTGCGCTTCTTCACCGACGAGCCGGTGCCGCGGCGGCTGATCGAACGGGCGATCGAGGCCGCGTCGACCGCGCCCTCGGGGGCGCACCGCCAGCCCTGGCGGTTCGTGGCGGTCAGCGATCCGGAGATCAAGGCGCGGATCCGGGAGGCGGCGGAGGCCGAAGAGAAGCACAGCTATCTCGGCGGCCGGATGCCGGACGAGTGGCTGGAGGCGCTCAAGCCCCTGGGCACGGACTGGCGCAAGCCCTTCCTGACCACCGTGCCCTGGATCGTCGTCGTGTTCGCCGAGCTGTTCGGCTTCGACGAGCAGGGGGCGAAGCGCAAGAACTACTACGTCAAGGAAAGCGTCGGCATCGCCTGCGGTCTCTTCATCGCGGCTCTGCACGGAATGGGGCTCGCCACGCTGACCCACACGCCGAGCCCGATGCGCTTCCTGAGCGAGATCCTCGAGCGGCCGCCGAACGAGAAGCCGTACATCCTGTTTCCGGTCGGCTATCCGGCGCCGGACTGCGAGGTGCCCGACCTGCGGCGCAAGTCGCTGGCCGAAGTCGCGCTGTGGCGTACGGATGGCGCCGGCGACTGACCAGGCGGCCTGAGCGATGATTGGACTCATCCTGGCCGGCGGCATCGGCTCGCGGTTCTGGCCGGTGAGCAGACGGCGACGGCCGAAGCAGCTCCTCGATCTGCTCGGCGGCGGCTCGCTTCTCGACGCGACTGCGCGCCGGATCGAGCCGCTCTGCGGCGCGGACGGGATCTGGGTCTGCACGACGGAGGAACTGGCGCCCGCGGTCGCCGCCGAACTGCCGGGGCTTTGCCCCTCGCGCATCCTGGGCGAGCCGAGCGGCCGCAACACGGCGCCGGCGATCGGCTGGGCGGTGCGTTCGATGCCGGAACAGGGTCGGGACGACGTGATCGCGGTGTTTCCGTCCGACCACTGGGTCGCCGACGAGGGTGCCTTCCGGCAGGTGCTTCGCGTGGGTGTCGCGGCGGTCGAGCGCGGCGACCATGACGTGGTGACCGTCGGCATCGCACCCGCCTGGGCCGAAACCGGCTACGGCTACCTGGAGCTCGAGGCGTCCACAGAGGCCGGGAGTGTGGAGGGGGTGGCACGGTTCACCGAGAAGCCGGACCCGGAGACGGCGGTTCGCTTCAAGGCGTCCGGCCGCCACTTCTGGAACGCCGGGATCTTCCTGTTCCGGGGCACCGTTCTGCTCGATCTCTACCGCCGGCACCTGCCCGAACTCGCCGCCGGCCTCGAGCGTCTGGCCGCGGAGGGCAGCGACCCGGAGCGCCGGCGGGCGCTCTACGCGGAGCTCGAGTCCGTGTCGATCGACTACGGATTGATGGAGCGGCTGTCCTCGATCGGATGCGTCGTGGCCGACTGCGGCTGGAACGATCTCGGCTCCTGGGCGTCGCTGGCGGAGGTGCTGCCGGAGGACGGCGACGGCAACCGGACGGTGGGCTCCACGTTCGCCGTCGATGCGCGGGACAACTTCCTCTTCGCCGACGCCGGCACGGTGGCGGCGATCGGGGTCGAGGGCCTGGCGATCGTCAGGACCGGCGACGCGGTGCTCGTCGTGCCGCGCGAGCGGGCGCAGGACGTGCGCCGAATTGTCGAGAAACTGCAGGCCCTTGGCCGCCGGGAGTTGCTTTGAACGAGCTGTTGATCGCCCCGCAACTGCGGGCCCCGGGCCGCCGGGAACTGCTCTGAGCGCACTGACGCCAGTGGCCTGGAGCGGCGCCGGGTTCGGCGGCCTCGCGTCCGGCCGGTCCGAGTTGCTGGCGGCGTTCAAGGAGCGCTCGGACTGGGAGGTCGAGCTCGGCTTCGGCAAGGGCCGGTTCCTGCTCGCGTCGGCCGCCGCGGCGCCCGAGCGTCCCTTTCTCGGTGTGGAGATGGTGTCGAAGTACTTCCGGCTGGCGGCTCGCCGGGCCGGGGCTCGGGCCCTCGACAACCTCGTCCTGCTGCGCGGCGAGGCGCTGTACCTGATTTCGACGCTGCTGCCCGCGGCGATGGCGCGCACCGTCCACATCTACTTCCCCGATCCGTGGCCCAAGAGCCGGCACCATCGTCGCCGGCTGCTGGACCCGCGCACGGTCGATCTGGTGCTCGCGCTGCTCGAGCCGACTTCGGGACGGCTGTGCTTCGCCACCGACCACGTCGAGTACGGCGAGGCGGTCGTGGAGACGCTGGAGGCCCATCCCGCCGTCGACGTCGACCTCCTTCCCGGGGCTTGGCCCGAGGGGCCGCGGACGAACTACGAGGCGAAGTTCGAGGCGGAGGGCCGCTTGATCGTGCGCCTGATGGCGGGGCTTCGGCCCGATGCCGCCAGCCTGCTCCATCCGGTCGGGCGAGAGTCGATCCTGGTCGCGCCGGCCGCGGATCAGCCGGCGAGCACCAGCTTCACTTCGTCGTAGACGGCCTCGCTGCAGTAGACCCTGTAACGATCGATCCGCCGAAGAAAGCGCATGAAGTGACTGGCTTCCTCGAGCGGCAGTAGCCGTCCGTTCGCCTGACGGACGGGCACCCGGCCGCGGCCGAGCCGGTGAGGGTCCTTGGCGGAGTTCGAGATCAGAAGATCCCGGCCGTAGCGCTCGCGCAGGGGTTCGAGGCGCCGTTCGAACGCGAGCTTCTGTTCCGGCGCCAGGTGCTCCTCGGTCTCGTGGGCGAGCCGGAAATGGGCGCGGTCCGTGATGGCGCGGGCGTGCAGGCTGTCCGAACGCCGCATCCGGGTCATCATCTCGCCGTCGTCGTCGGCCAGGAAGCGGTCGGGATCGCTGCTCCAGGTGATCCCCTGCTCGTGCAACCACTCGTTCAGGTGGAGCTCCAGGGCCTTGCCGGTGACGTGGAAGTAGACCTGCGTGAACATGTAGTAGCGGGCCAGGATCAGGCTCTCGACCGCGTGCAGGCCCTCGGCGTCGATGCCCAGCCGGTGCTCGCCGGTCGCGTCGTCGACCAGGGGCCGCACGGTAGAGACGACCTGGTCGAGGTCGAAGTTGCCGTAGCGCACGCCGCAGAAGAGGGAGTCGCGCAGCAGGTAGTCCATCTTGTCCACGTCGAGTTCGCCGCTGACGATGGGCGAGAGCAGCCGCTCCGGCCCGTCGAGCCGGTCGCCGAGCAGCCGGATCACGTCCGAGCCCTCGACCCCGTCGCCGAAGCGCTCGAAGACGCCGCTGATCTCGTCGCCGGCGAGCAGGCGCCGGCTCATCTCCTCGTGGTCGATCCCGTCCTCGAACAGGTCCTCGGCCCAGTGGCTGAACGGGGCGTGGCCGAGGTCGTGGAGCAGGGCGGCCGCCCGGACCAGGCGGCGGGCGCGCGCCCGCGGCCCGGGGTCGAGCGGCATCTCGTCGGCCCGCGCCAGGGCGTCATAGACGCGCCCTGCGAGGTGCATCGTGCCGAGAGCGTGCCCGAAGCGGCTGTGCTCGGCGCCGGGGAATACGAGATGGGTCAGGCCGAGTTGCCGGACCTGTCGCAGGCGCTGCATCGGCCTGGTCCGGATCAGCGCGGCCTCCAGCTCGTCGGCTTCGATGAAGCCGTGAATCGGATCGCGGAAGGCGAGCTTGGGAGACGCGTTCATCTGATGGCTCACTGGTTGCTACTCTACGGCTGGCTCCGGCCAATACGATGACGTACCTCGGGTTCAGGTCCAGCGGCAGCGCGTCGAGGCAGGGCGTGCTGTTCCTGGCGCTCCTGGCTCTGGTAGCGATTCCCGTGCTCCGGGCCCAGTCGCCGGAAGCCCCGGCCGCGCCGCCCGATCCGGGGGCCGAGGGCATCGGCCTGCGCGAACGGATGAGCCGGCTGGTGGAGCGGGTGAAGTACGAGCAGAACCGGATCGAGACGCTCCAGGCGCGCCTGGTGCAGTACGAGAGCAGCGAGCTGCTGCTCGAGCCGGAGGAGAGTCAGGGCTGGTTCCGCTACCGGCCGCCCGAGGAACTCCGCTGGGAGATCGTCGAACCCGATCCCATGGTGGTGACCGTGCGGGGCGATGTGGCGACGACCTGGTACGCCGACCTCGGCACGGCGAAGGTGGCGGAGGTCGGCCGCCTCTCGGAGCACGTGCTCGTCTATCTGGGACCGGCCGGCAGTCTCGAGACGCTGATGAAGTACTTCACGGTCCGGGTGGAGTTTCCCGAGGAGGAGGGGGCTCCGTACTACCTGCACCTGACGGCGGACTACAGGAGGGTCGAGAAGTACGCCAGGACGATCGACATCTGGATCGACCCCGAGACCTTTCTGCCACGGAGCTTCAAGGTCGTGGGGGCCAGCGGCGACGAGCTCCTGATCGAGCTCGAAGACATGGTCCTGAACGAGCCGATCGACGACGAGGAGTTCATTCTCACGTTGCCGGACGATGTCGAAGTGACGAAGGTCGACCTCAAGAAGCCCTAACGAGGCTCTGCCTCAGACCGACGAGCATGCAGACCGGAAACGGAAGCCGGCCAGAAGGCCGGCGCACCCAGTTGGCGAGACTTGCCTCAACTGTGCAGGCTACGCCTGTCCAAGGAATCCAGGACTGCGGTGGTGGGCCAGGTTGAGGCGGAGTCGTCCGCCCGTTCCGGTCGGCTGCGGTTCCGCGTCGAGCGCCGGTCCGGGCTGGCCCGGCTGGGTCGTCTGACCACGCCGCACGGTGTGGTCGAGACCCCGGCGTTCATGCCGGTCGGCACGCTGGGCGCGGTGAAGGGGATGGGTCACGACCGGCTTCTGGCTTCCGGGGCGCAGCTCCTGATGACCAACCTCTTCCACCTGCTGGAGCGGGTGGGCGCAGAGCGCATCGCCGGGCTCGGCGGGCTTCACGACTTCATCGGCTGGGACGGTCCGCTGGCGATGGACAGCGGCGGCTACCAGGTGTTCAGCCTGGCCGGCCTGCGGCGGGTCACCGACGGCGGGGTGATGTTCCAGAGTCCCCACGACGGCAGTCGGGTGGAATTGACGCCGGAGCGGGTGGTCGAGGTCCAGGACCTGATGGGCGTCGACCTCGCGATGGTCCTCGACGAGTGCCCCCCGTGGCCGGTGGAGCACGAAGCGGCGGCCGAGTCGCGTTGTGGGCGCGGCGTTCCCTCGACCGCTGGCGTGCCGCCGGCCCCGGAGCGGCCGGCCTGTTCGGGATCGTCCAGGGCAGCTTCTTCGAGGACCTGCGGCTCCGCAGTGTGGCGGACCTGGCCGCGCTGCCTTTCGACGGCTACGCGATCGGCGGCGTCAGCGTCGGCGAGGATCGCGATCTGGGCCGGCAGGCCGTGTCCTGGGTGGCGCCCGCGCTGCCCGAGGACCGGCCGCGGTACCTGATGGGTCTCGGTACGC
>JAGWAG010000025.1:8475-25007 GCA_021296535.1 Acidobacteriota bacterium
ACGGGCAAGGTGCTGGCCACGGAGCACAACGTGCGCTTCTTCCTCGACTTCATCGCCGGGCTGCGACGGGAGATCGCGGCCGGCAGGCTGGCGGGCCCGGCGCGGGGAGAACAGCCGGAGGACACGCGGGAAGCCGAACGGCGATAGGGTACGCCCTGGGGTGCGGGCTGCGAGAGGCTCGGAGCCGGCCGGAAGGCCGGCGTACCCCAGTTGCCTGCCCGCACCACCCTAGGAGTACCCGAGATGATTCCTGATTCCAACCTGTTTGTGGCCGCGGGGGGCGCACCGTCGGGCCTCATCCAGATCCTGCCGCTGATCCTGATCGGCGGCATCTTCTACTTCCTGCTCATCGCCCCGGAGCGACGCCGCCGAAAGCAGCTCCAGGCGACGGTCGAAGCGCTGAAGCGGGGCGACCGCGTCGTCACCCAGGGCGGTCTCTACGGTGAGGTCGTGTCGACCGAGCCGACTTCCGTGATCCTCAAGATCGCGGACGGCGTGAAGGTCAAGGTGACCAAGGCGGCAGTGAGCGGCATGGCGGAGGAGACGAAGTCATGAACCGGAACCTCCTCATGCGGGGCCTGCTCGTCGTCGTCGTCGTCGCCACGTGCGCCTTCTGGGCGTTTCCGCTCGGCGACTCGATCCGCCTGGGACTCGATCTGCGCGGCGGAATCCACCTCCTGCTCGAGGTGCTGACCGACGACGCGCTGCGGGCGGAAGCCCAGAAGGACGTCGACAGCCTCGTCCAGGAACTCGACGAGAAGGGCGCCCCCGGCGTCACCGGCGCGGTCGATTCGCCAGTCAGCTTCCGGCTTACCGGTCTGGCGGTCGATCAGGACGAACTGCTGCCCGACATCCTCGAGGAGACCATGCCGTACTGGACGTGGAGGCGCGCCGACGAGGACGTGATCTTCGACCGCCGGCCCGACGAGGTGAACAACATCCGCGAAATGGCGATCAACCAGGCCCTGCAGACGATCCGCAACCGCGTCGACGAGTTCGGCGTCGCCGAGCCGGTGATCCAGCGTCAGGGCCTGGGCAGCAACCGGCTGGTCGTCCAGTTACCCGGGGTCGACGATCCGGAACGGGTGAAGAACCTGATCAAGAACACCGCGTTCCTCGAGTTCCGCCTCGCCGAGTATCCGCCCAGCGGCGGCGCGGCCGTGGACACCCAGGAGATCCTCGGCCAGTACGGCGGCACGCTTCCCGATCACCTTGAGATCGTCGCCCAGGACTTGCGGGGCGAGGACGGCAACGTGGTCGGCCAGGGCTACTACGCGCTGGAGAAGCGTCCCGTGATCACGGGCCGCGATCTCAAGACGGCGAGGGCGAGTCTCGGCCAGTTCCAGGAGCCGGTGGTCAACTTCTCGCTCACCCACGAGGGCGCTCAGATCTTCGAGGACTGGACGGGCGCGAACGTCGGCAGGCCGCTGGCGATCGTGCTCGACGGTCGGGTGCAGTCGGCGCCGACGATCGAGAGCCGGATCTCGGACTCCGGGGTCATCACCGGGTCCTTCACGCAGCAGGAGGTCGAGGACCTGGCGACCGTGTTGCGCTCCGGCGCCCTGCCGGCGGGAATCGAGTACCTCGAGCAGCGCGCGGTCGGTCCGTCGCTGGGACAGGACTCGATCGACCAGGGCACGCGCGCCTTCGCCTACGGCATCGCGTTGGTCCTGCTGGTGATGCTCTTCGTGTACAAGGGCTCGGGCATCAACGCGATGGTCGCCCTGGCCCTCAACTTCGTCCTCGTGTTCGGCGTCCTCGCCTACTTCGGCGCCGCCCTCACCCTGCCCGGGATCGCGGGCCTGATCCTGACGATCGGCATGGCGGTGGACGCCAACGTGCTGGTGTTCGAGCGGATCCGCGAGGAGCTTCACAACGGGCGCACGGTCAAGGCCTCCGTCGTTTCCGGCTTCGGCAAGGCGTGGTCGTCGATTCTCGACGCGAACCTGACGACCCTGATCGCGGCCATCTTCCTGATCAACTTCGGCACCGGTCCGATCCGCGGATTCGCGGTGACGCTCACCGTCGGCATCCTGGCTTCCGTGTTCACGGCCGTCTTCAACAGCCGGCTCCTGTTCGACCTGCTCCTCTCGCGCTCAGGCCGCGTCGAGCGTTTGTCCATCTGAGGGTTCGTCGATGGAGTTATTTCGCAATACGAGTTTCGACTTCATGCGCCTGCGGCGCGTGTGTCTGGGTCTGTCCACGGTCGTGGTGGTCGCCGCCCTGGGCTTCATCTTCAGCCGGCAGTTGAACCTCGGCATCGACTTCGCCGGCGGCACGCAGATGATCGTGCAGTTCGCCGAGGCGCCGGATGTCCAGGAACTGCGCGGACTGCTGGAGGACGCGGGGATCGAGAACGCCTCGATCCAGTCGTTCGGCACTGCCGAGGACAACTCGGTCATTCTCAGGACCCCGACCGCCGAGGAAGGCGGGGAAGAGAGCACCGTCCGGGCCGAGGAGATGCTCCAGCAGCGATACAACAGCGACGTTTCCGGGTTCGATCTGAACCGGCAGGGAACGGAGGCGTTGGCCTCTCTGCTGCTCGAGGCCGACCCGGACGACCAGCGTGCTTCGGGCGACGACATCGCGGCCCGGGAGCACTATCGGGCGGCTTCCGCCGAGGTGATGGCGCACCGGCGGAGCGAGGGCCTGATCACGGACTGGTCGGCGATCGAGCCGAGCGAGGCGCTGAGCACCGCCGCGATCGCGGCGATCCAGGAGCGCGCGACCTTCGGCAACTTCGCCGTGCTGTCGAGCGACAGCGTCCTGCCGCAGATCGGCAGCGAGCTGCGGCGCAAGGGGCTGCTGGCGATCGGCTTTTCCCTGGCCGGCATTCTGGCCTACATCTGGTTCCGCTTCGAGTTGCGGTTCGGTATCGGCGCCCTGGTCGCGCTCGCGCACGATGTCGCCGTCTGCCTGGGCCTGTTCGCGTTCGCCGGCTATGAGTTCAACCTGACCACGGTGGCCGCGTTCCTGACCGTGATCGGCTACTCGGTGAACGACTCCGTCGTCGTTTTCGACCGCGTGCGCGAGAACCTGCGGCGCAGCCGTCGCGAGAACCTGGTGGACGTGCTGAACCGGAGCCTGAACCAGACCCTGTCGCGCACCGCCCTGACGTCGGGCACCACCCTGCTGGCGGTCGGCAGCCTGTTCATCCTGGGCGGCGACGTGATTCGCGGCTTCTCCTTCCTGCTCCTGATCGGGGTGCTCGTCGGCACGTACTCGTCGATCTACGTCGCGAGCCCGATCGTGCTGATCTGGGAGGGTTCGTTCGGCCGCGAGCGGCGTCAGAAGAGGGCGACAGCCGCGTAGGGAGAGGGGATGGCGCTTGTGACACGACCCCGGGATCCGCTGTCGGTGCGGGAGCCCGGGGACGTGCGGATCGACGAGGTCATCCGTCGCCTCGAAGAGAACGAGCGCGTCTGCGACGAAGCCTGGCTCCGTCGCGCGTACGAGTACGCCGAGCGATCCCACCGCGGGCAGGTCAGGCGTTCGGGCGCCCCGTACATCAGCCATCCGCTCGGTGTCGCCCACATGCTGGCCGAGTTCAACTTCGACCAGACGAGCGTCGCCGTCGGCCTGCTGCACGATGTCCTGGAGGACACCGGCGCCACGAAGAAAGCTCTCGCGGCGGAGTTCGGAGACGAGATCGCCGACCTCGTGGACGGCGTGTCGAAGATCGGCCGCCACGAGTACGTCCGCAGCGACGAGGTGCAGGCGGAGAGCTTCCGCAAGCTGATCCTGGCCTCGGCCCGCGATCTGCGGGTCATCGTGGTGAAGCTGGTCGATCGCCTCCACAACATGCTCACCCTGGAGCATCTCGAGCCCGGGAAGCGGCGGCGGATCTCGCGCGAGACGCTGGAGATCTACGCGCCGCTCGCCCACCGGTTGGGGATGTCGCGGATTCAGCGCGTGCTGGAGGACCGGGCGTTCCGGTACCTGCATCCGCACCACTACGAGGACATCCGGAGACAGCTCGACGAGCGGATCAAGGGGGTCCGGAGCACGACCCGGCGAATCGCCGAGCGTCTGCGCGAGGCGCTTGAGAAAGCGGACATCGAAGCCGAGATCAGTCACCGGGTCAAGGGTTACTACTCGATTTACCAGAAGCTCCGCCGCCGGCAGATCGATCTGCCGGACCTGTTCGACTTCCTGGCCTTCCGGATCATCACGGTCGACGTGAAGGGCACCTACGCCGCGCTCGGCGTCGTGCACCAGGTCTGGCGTCCCATTCCGGGCCGCTTCAGGGACTACATCGCGATGCCGAAGCCGAACCTGTACCAGTCGCTGCACACGACGGTGCTCGGCCGCGGCGGGCAGCCGTTCGAGGTCCAGATTCGGACCCAGGCGATGGACCTGCTCGCGGAGGAGGGCGTGGCGGCGCACTGGCGGTACAAGGGGGGCCAGCTCGACACGGACAAGAACGACGTCAGCATCGTCTGGCTGCGCCAGCTCCTCGAGTGGCAGCAGGAGGTGCCGGACCCGCGCACCTTCCTGAGCGCGCTCAAGATCGATCTCTATCCCGACGAGGTCTACGTGTTCACGCCCAAGGGCGACGTGCTGTCGTTCCCCCGCGGCGCGACGCCGCTCGACTTCGCCTATCGCATTCACACGGAACTCGGCCATCACTGCAGCGGCGCGCGGGTGAACGGCCGGCTGGTGCCGCTGCGCACCGAACTGAACAACGGCGACATCGTCGAGATCACGACGAACCCGAACCGCGAACCCAGCCGCGACTGGCTGAACATCGTCGCCACGACGCGGGCGAGGAGCAAGATCCGTCAGTGGATCAACGCCGAGCAGAAGAAGCGCGCGATCGAGATCGGCCGCACGATGCTGACCAGTGAACTGCGCCGCTACCGGGTGAGCCCGCGCCGCGTGTTCGACTCGAAGGAGATGGCGGACTTCGTGGCCGCCGAGGGCTACGGGAGCGTCGACGAGCTGTTCAGCCGGCTGGGCTTCGGCCGCGGTTCGGTCAAGCCGGTGTTGCGCGCGGTCCTGCCGCCGGAACGGCTGAGACGCCGGGATCAGGGGCCCGGCCGCCTTCGCCAGGCGGTGAACAAGGTACTGCCCCGCGACCAGGCCAGGCTGGTGGTCAAGGGTGAGAACGACATGCTCGCGTTCTTCGCCGGCTGCTGCAGCCCGTTGCCGGGCGAGGAGATCATCGGCTTCGTGACCCGCGGCCGGGGCGTTTCGGTCCACTCCGTGGACTGCCCCAACGTGCGCAACCTGCTGTACCACCCCGAACGGGAGATCAGCGTCGAGTGGGCGCGGCGCAACGACGCGATGTTCGCGGTCACCCTGGTCATCGAGACCCGCGACCGGCCGGGGGTGCTCGCCCGCGTCACGGAAGCGATCGCCAAACAGGGCAGCAACATCCGCCACATCGAGAGCCGCAGCCGCGGCCACGGCGAAGCCTCGATCGACGTCGTGGTCGACGTCCGCAACCGCAAGCACCTGAACCGACTCCAGCAGTCGCTGGAAGACCTCGACGCCATCCGCACCGTGAAGCGCCGCCCGGGCGCGCCGCCGGCCTCGGCCGCCGGCTGACGGGCCTGCGGCCGGGCGGCGGGCTCACCCGTCCGCTCCTGCGGCCGGAGGGGAGGGCGTCGGACGGCCGCTAGACGAAGTCGGCCGGGGGGCCGTAGACAAGGTTGGAGAGCCGGACCAAGGAACTGATGGAGGGAAAGAACATGAACAAGACTCGTCGTATCCACCTTGTCGTTGCCGCGGTGACCGCTGCGGCGATTCTCCTGGCGTCTGCTGCGGTCGTGGCGGGTGCCGAGGCGCAGCCCCCAGAAAGCGGACGTTCTGCCGGGTCCGTGACCATCCAGGGGAGTCCGAGCAGCGTTCCCGAGACCGGCGGCGAGGTCGAGTTGTTCGCTCTCGTGCGCGACGACCGGGGACGGCCGCTCGAGAAGGCGAAGGTGAACTTCCTTACCGAGACCGGCACGCTCGGCTCCGGAGGTCGGCTGCTCACGACCGGCGCGGACGGGGGCGTCACGGACCGGCTCACGGTGACTGCCGCTGAACTTGCCGTGGTACAGGAGAACAGGTTCTGGCTGACGGCGGCGGTCGGCTCCGGCCGCAGGGAGCTGGTCACGCAGAATGTCGGCATCCGTATCCAGCGGCTGCCGGAGGCGTCCTTCAAGTTCAGTCCCGGCGGTCTGCTGGTCGCATTCCGCGATACTTCCGCGGGTCAGGTGACAAGCAGACAGTGGGACTTCGGTGACGGCACGACGAGCACGGCCCAGAGTCCATCCCATACCTTTGCCAAGCCCGGTTACTACGCGGTGACCCTGCGTGCCAGCAACCCGGTGGGCTCGGACGAAGTGACCAGGCTGGTCTGGGCCGAAGGTCGCCCGGACACGAGCGAATAGACGCTCCCTTCGCAGCGTTCGTATACTGATTCGAGAGATGGACACCCGGCGCCGATTCCTGCTTGCCGTCATCGTCGCCAGCTTGTGTCTGGCGCTCCTGGTGGCGTGTGACCAGACGAACCCGGTGGCCCCGTCGGGCACGCTGATCACGATCAGCGCGAATCCGGACCGCATCCCGTCGGACGGGAGTGCGGAGATCCGGGTCGTGGCGCTGCGGCCGAACGGTACGCCGGTCAGTTCCGGCACCCTGGTGCGGCTCGCGACCACGCTGGGTTCGATCCCGGCGAGCGTTCCCGTCGACGATCGTGGCGAGGCGCTGGCGATGCTGGCGGCCAACGGCCAGTTCGGCGTTGCCACGGTTTCGGCCAGCACCGGCGGCTCGGAGACGGCGACGGTGGAGGTCCAGCTCGGTCTTTCGCCGGCTTCGGTCACCGTGCAGGTGACGCCGAACAGCGTGCCCGAGACGGGCGGGGAGGCCGATCTGCTGGCCATCGTTCGCGACGACCGGGGCCAGCCGCTCGAGAACGCCGAGGTCAACTTCCGCACCGAGGTCGGCACACTCGACTCGGGCGGGGGACTGATCTCCACAGGGGCCGACGGCACCGCGTCGGACCGGCTGATCGTCACGTCGGGCGATCTCGACACGGTGACGGGCGACAACTTCCAGGTCGGCGTCGACGTCGGCAGCGGCGGGGGCCAGTTGGTCACGACGAACGTGAACGTCAGCATCCAGCGGCTGCCGCGGGCGGACTTCACGTTCAACACGCGCAACTTGCTGGTTTCCTTCGAAGACACGACGGACGGCCGCACGACGAGTTGGCTTTGGACCTTCGGCGACGGCAACACGAGCACGCGGCAGAACCCGACCCATACTTATGCCGAGACAGGCACGTACGCGGTCACCTTCCGGGCGACCAACACGCTCGGTTCCGATGAGGTGACGAAGTTCGTCCAGGTCACGGGTCAGTAGCGGGACCCGGGATGGCGGGCGAAGGAGGCCCGGTGGTTTCCCGATGGCCGGCGCCGACAGTGACGCTGGGCGAGTTGTACCTGGCCCAGGGACACCGCCGCGAGGCCGCGGAGATCTTCGAACAGATCCTCCGGGCCGACCCGGGCAACCGCCGGGCACGCGAAGGGCTGGAAGGGCTGCGCAGGCGCGGCAAGGGTAAGCCCGCCGCAGCGGGACGCCGATAGCGGATACACTCCGCCGTCGTGCTGACCCATGAACAAGTTGACGCGCTGATCCGCTACATCGCCGAGGAGCGGCGTGGCGGCTCGGACCTCTCAGTGGAGTACCAGGTGGGCGGCCTCTACCTGCGGGTGGGCGGCGATCGTGGAGGGGCGTCCGGTGGGCCTCGGGTGGAACGGGCCGCGCCGGCGGCGATCGCCGATTCGCCGCAGCCGGTGGCGGCCGAGGAGGCGGCCGCCGAAGAGGAGACGACGCCTGAAGGGCACGTACTGACTTCCCCGATCGTGGGCACGTTCTACGTCGCACCCGGCCCTGACGCTCCGCCTTACGTTGAAGTGGGCTCCCAGGTTGAGAAGGGTCAGGTCGTCTGCATCGTCGAAGCGATGAAGCTGATGAACGAGATCGAGGCCGATGTCTCGGGAGTCATCACCTCCGTGATGTCCGCGAACGGCGACCCGGTCGAGTTCGGGGCGCCTCTCTTCGTGATTCAGACCTGAGCAACCCTTGCGCAGAATCCTCGTCGCCAACCGTGGCGAGATTGCGGTGCGGATCATCCGCGCCTGCCGGGACCTCGACATCGCGACTGTCGCCACCTTCAGCACGGCGGATCGGGAAGCCCTTCACGTGCGCCTCGCCGACTTTGGCGTCTGCGTGGGGCCGCCGGCACCCGCCGGGAGCTACCTGCACCAGCGCAACCTGCTGTCAGCGGCGAACATTACCGGCGCGGAGGCGGTCCATCCCGGGTACGGCTTCCTGGCCGAGAACGCCGACTTTGCTGCCGCCGTCGAGCAGTGCGGCCTGACCTGGATCGGACCGTCGTCGGCGTCGATCCGCACGCTGGGCGACAAGGGCAGAGCGCGCGAAGCCGCGGTCGCGGCCGATGTGCCGGTGCTCGAGGGCGGCCCACTGCCCGAGGGGTCCGAGGCAGCGGCGGACTTCGCCGACGGGATCGGCTATCCCCTGATGCTGAAGGCCGCCGCGGGTGGTGGCGGTCGCGGCATGCGGATCGTCCGGGACCGTGCGGGACTCGAGAGCGCCCTCGAGTCGGCGGCGAGCGAGGCCCGCGCCGCCTTCGGCAGCGGCGAGCTCATCGTGGAGCGGCTCGTGGAACGGCCGCGCCACATCGAGGTCCAGGTCTTCGGCGACTCCTTCGGCCGCACGGTGCAACTGGGCGAGCGCGACTGCTCGATTCAGCGCCGCCACCAGAAGCTCCTGGAGGAGGCTCCGGCGCCCGCGATAGGCGCCGACCTGCGGCGATCCCTGGGCGAGGCCGCGCTGCGGCTGGCGAAGCATGTCGGCTACGCGAACGCGGGCACGGTCGAGTTCCTGGTGGAGGGCGACCGCTTCTACTTCCTCGAGATGAACACGCGCATCCAGGTCGAGCATCCCGTGACCGAGTCGGTGACCGGCGTCGACCTCGTCAAGCTGCAGATCCTGGCCGCGGCGGGCGAGCCGCTGGGGTTGCCCGACGGCACGCCGACCAGCGGCCACGCGATCGAATGCCGGATCAACGCGGAGGATCCGGAGACCTTCGCGCCCTCGCCGGGTACGCTGCGCCGCTACCGACCTCCTGCCGGCCCGGGCATCCGCGTCGACAGCCACGGCTTCGAGGGCGCCTCGATGCCGCCCTACTACGATTCGCTCGTGGCCAAGGTGATCGCCCACGGCGCGAACCGGGAGGAGGCGATTTCGAGAATGACCCGGGCGTTGATGGAGTTCGAGATCGACGGCGTCCGAACCACGCTGCCGCTCATGCGGCGGATCGTCGGTTCGCGGGCGTTCGCTGAAGCAAGGCTCGATACCGGGTTTCTCGGTCGTCTGGACGAAGAGTGAGCGAGCTCCGACCGCCCGCGAATCGGCTCTACGCGATCGTCGACACGGGGCTGTTCGGCCTCGAGCCGGAGGCCGTCACGGGTGCGGTCAGGACGCTGCTCGACTGCGGCGCGAGGTGGATCCAGCTTCGTGCCAAGGGGCTGCCGGACCTCGCCGCGTGGCGGCTGGCGGAGGCGGTGGGGCCGATGTTTGAGGAGACTTCGGGCGTGGACGGCGAGGGCGACGCGCCGCTGCTTTGGATCAACGACAGCGCGGCGGCGGCATCCGCGTTGGCGGCCAGCGGCTCGAGCACAGGCCTCCATCTCGGCCAGGACGACCTGCCGCCCGCGGTGGCCCGGCAGTCGGTTCCTCCCGCCTGTCCGATCGGCCGCTCGACCCACAGTCGCGAGCAGGCGGCGGAAGCGGATGCCGACCGGGCGGTCGACGCGCTGGCGATCGGTCCGGTGTTCGGGACGACGACGAAGGACCGTCCGGACCCCGTCGTCGGCCTCGCCGGCGTAGCCGAAGCCCGCGCGGTCACCTCGAAACCCCTGATCGCGATCGGCGGCATCGACGCCGACCGCGCTCCCCGCGTGATCGAAGCCGGCGCCGACGTCGTGGCCGTCATCTCCGCGTTCGAGCCGCACAGGCTCGCTGCGAGCTGCCGCGACCTGCTGCGCGCGCTCCGCTGAGGGGCGTCGCGCCGGCGTCGGTGCGCACCTTCCGGGCTGGACGTCCTACTGGGTGCGCCGGCCCTCTGGCCGGCATCCGGCGGCGGCTGGCGTATAGTCCAACCGGATTACCCGAAGCCGATGTCCCCGCTCGCCATTCTCGTTCTGGTCCTGATCTGCGGCTTCGTGTGGGGCGGCTTCACCTTCTTCCTGGTGCGGGCACTCAAGAGCGAACGGTCCCGCCCTCAGGACGGCTAGGGCTCCCGCAGGCTGGCCGTGCGCGTCTTCCTCGTCGGCTTCATGGCGGCCGGCAAGAGCAGGATCGGCCGGCGGCTGGCACGTTCCCTCGGTTGGCCTTTCCGGGATCTCGACTCGGACATCGCCGCGCATGAGGGGCAGCCAGTGGCCGAGATGATCGTCGAGCGTGGTGAGGCCTATTTCCGGGAACGCGAGACGGCGGCGCTTGAACGCTGCGCCGCACTCGACCGGGCGGTGATCGCCACCGGCGGCGGCGTCTTCACTCTGGAACGGAACCGCCGCCTGATCACTGAACTGGGCACCAGCGTCTGGCTCGACCCGCCCTGGGAAGCCCTGTGCCGCCGCGCGCAGCAGTCCCACAAGCGCCGCCCGCTGTTCGAGTCCCCGGACCAGGCCCGGGCCCTGTACGAGAGTCGCCTCGACTCGTACCGCGAGGCGGACGTGAGGATCCGAACGCGGGGAACCGAACGCAAGCGGGACGTCGCGACCGAGGTGATCCGGAGACTGGGTCTTTGACGTCGACGCCTTACATCGGGGTGTTGATGATTTCCTGGAAGGTCTTGCCTTCGCGGGCCATCGCGGTGACCTGCTGGAGGCGGGGGCTGGTGCGGGCTTCATTGGCGTTCTGCCAGGTGGCGATCGCGCCGTCGCGGTCGCCGAGCTGGAGGAGGAGCAGGCCTCGCATCAGCGCTGCCTGCTCGTGACCGGGGTCGCTCTGGAGCGACCGGCTCAGTGAATCCAACGCGACGTCGGCCTGGCCCATCGAGAGGCGGACGACGCCGGAGACGTAGTGGCCGTCGGGATCCTCCGGGTCGATCTCCAGGATGCTCTGAGCCTGCTGGAAGGCGTCGAAGGTGCGGCCGTTCGACAGCAGGAGCTGGGTCAGCGCGCGGTGCAGGTCGATGTTCGTGGGGTCGGCTTCGATCTGCCGCCGCAGTTCCTCGGCCTGCCGGGCCATCTCCGGGCCGAGCGGGGCCTGGCCGCGGAAGTCGGTGCCGCCCGCCTGCTGTTCGGCCATCTGCTGGGCCTCGGGATCGGGCCGGGCATCCAACTGGGCCCAGATCACGAGGGCGGCGACCAGGCCGACCACGCCGCCGCCGAGCAGGACGCCGGAGAGCAGGGGGTGTGCCTGGACGAAGGCCCCGCCGGCCGGTTGCGTCGCGCGCGGCTTGGCGCTGCGTTGCGGGGCGATCCCGGCGATCGCCTCCTCGACCTCGTCGAGCTCCTTGAGCACCCGGGCCGTCGAGACCTGGAGCCGGCGGCGGTCGGCCGCTTCGAGCCCGGCCTGCTTAAGCCGGCCGATGAGATCCTCGCGCCGGCTCAGGAGGTCCGCGCGCTGAAGCTCGAGCGCGGCCGCGCGCGCAGCGGCTTCCCGGGGCAGGAACGCGAACCCGAATCCCAGGCCGGCGAGGACGGCGACCGCCAGTGCGACCGTCGCGACGAGAGTCAGGTTGTCGTCTCCTGCTCCACTTGTTGGAGGTAGGCGTCGAGGGCCTCGTCGCCGCCTTGCCGGCGCAGCCGCAGCCGGCGCACGACCAGCAGGGCGCCGACCACGACGATCGACGCGGGCGCTGCCCAGACGATCAGGTTGAGCCCCCGGGCGCGCGGCTCGAGCAGGACGAACTCGCCGTAGCGCTGCTCGAAGTAGCCGACGACCTGCTCCCGGGTGTAGCCGGCGGCGAGCAGTGACCGTGCTTCCTCTCGCATCGCCTGCGCCGACTGGGCGCCGGAATCGGCGATCGAGAGTGCCTGGCACTTCGGGCAGCGGATCTCGGCCGCGACACCGGCGACCGCCTCGTCGAGTTCAGCGCCGGAGAGGGGTCGGCCGAGGGGATCGCCCAGTTCATGGGATGCCTCGACGCCCAATCCCTGTCGGCGTTCTCCTTCCGCCGGCGGCAGCAGCAGGTCGAGCTGCGTAGCCGGCGGCTGGGCCGAAGCCGTTGCGGCGAATGGAAACGCGGCGAGGAGCGCCAGGAGGACGGCCGACGAAGTCAACCGCCGGCGGTCCGGCCGGGGCGTCGAGCCAGGGCGCCGCATGTCAACCGGTCGCCTCGGCCGGCTGCGCCAGCAGGCGGTTGGCGACGCCGAGGAGCTGGTCCGGCGAGACCGCGCCGATCGCCTTGTCGACGATCACGCCGTCGCGGTCGATGAAGAAGGTCTCGGGCGGTCCGTAGACGCCGTAAGCGATCGCGACCCGGCCGCCGTCGTCGACCAGCGATGGCCCCCAGCTTCCGTACTCGGCGTTGAACTGCTCGATCAGGTCGGGGTCGTCCTGGAAGACGATGCCGAGGAAGGCGATCTGGCCGTGCCAGCGCCGTGCGCCTTCCATGAGCAGCGGGTGCTCCACCCAGCACGGCGCGCAGTACGTGGCCCAGAAGTTGATGATGACCGGCTGGCCGCGCAAGTCCGCCAGGTCGACGACGTTGCCGTCGAGGTCGGCGAGCCGGAAGTTGGGCGCCGGCTTGCCGATCAGCGGCGACTCGACGATCTGGGGGTCATGCCGGAAGCCGAACCCGAGCAGCAGCAGCAGCGGCGCCGCGATGCCGAGGCCGACGAGGAGGACCTTGCGGTTCATCGACCTCCCCCTGCGGGCGATGCGGCGAGATCCGGGACGGAGCGAGGCGGCGCGGCCGCCCGCCGTTCGGCGGCGGTCGGAATCAGGCACAGGGCGGTGCCCAGGACCATGATCACGACGCCGATCCAGATCCATGCGACGAGCGGCGTCCTGATCGCGCGCAGACCGATCGATCCGTCGCCGCCGACGTTCATCAGGGTGAGGTAGAGGTCGTGCCCCGCCGTCGTGCGGACCGCGGGCGTGCCGATCGGCTCACGCTGGTTCGGGTAGATGTTGAGCGACGGGTACAGGGTGCCCAGGCTCCGACCGTTGCTCGAGACCTCGACCCGGGCCTGGTGGCGGAGAAGATGCGGCTCCTGGACCTGCTCGGCGCCGCGGAACGTCATCTCGTAGCCGGCGAGGGTGAGCGTCTCGCCCGCGCGCAGCGTGGACTCGGCCTCGCGCTGGAAGCTCGACGACACGGCTACCGCGACGAACGTGACGACGACGCCGAAGTGGACGACGTAGGCGCCCAGCTTGTCGGGCGCCACGAGAAGCGCGGCAAGCGGTCCCCTGCCGCCCTCGCGCCGGAGCCGCGTGCGCGCCGGTCGCAGGCCCTGGTCCGCGGTGACCCAGAGCGCGAAACCGGCGAAGGCGCAGACGAGGAGCACCGGCGCGGAGCGGGCGCCGAACAGCAGCGCCACGGCCAGTCCAACGGCGGCCGCGGGCAGCGGACGCAGCAGGGCGCGCCGCACCAGCTTCGGGTTGCTGCCGCCCCATGGCAGCGCCGGGCCGACGCCCATCATCAGCAGCAGCCCGCCGAACAGGGGTACGGCCATCCGGTTGAAGTAGGGCTCGCCGACGCTCACCTTCACCCCGCGCAGCGACTCGGCGATGATCGGGTAGATCGTGCCGACGAGCACCGTGAACATCAGGCTGACGAAGAGCAGGTTGTTCAGCAGGAAGGCGCCTTCGCGGCTGACCAGGCGTTCGTTCGAGGGCTCGGAGACCAGGGTGTCGATCCGCAGCGACAGCAGGACGACGACGGCGGCGGTGCAGAGGGCCAGGAAACCGAGGAACACGGGGCCGATCGGGCTCTGGGTGAAGGAGTGGACCGAGTTCACGACCCCCGAGCGGGTCAGGAAGGTGCCGAGGATCGTGAGCAGGAACGTGATCATGATCAGGATCACGGTCCAGGCCTTGAGCGTTCCCCGCCGCTGCTGGACGACTCCCGAGTGGAGCGCCGCGATGCCGGTGAGCCAGGGCAGGAAGGAAGCGTTTTCCACCGGGTCCCAGGCCCAGTAGCCGCCCCATCCGAGGACCTCGTACGACCACCAGCCGCCGAGCATGATGCCGGCGGTGAGAAACGACGTCGGAACCAGCAGCCAGCGGCGCATGGGGCGCAGCCACGTGGCGCCCAGTTGCCCGCGAAGGAGCGCCGCGACCGCCATCGCGAAGGGCACCGACATGCCGACGTAGCCCAGGTAGAGCATGGGCGGATGGATCGCCATCAGCAGGTGGTTCTGGAGCAGCGGGTTGGGCCCCGGGCCGTCCGGCGGGATGGGCGCCGGCGTGGGCGCGAACGGGTCGGCGACGCTGGCGATGAGGAACGTGAAGAAGGCGCCGATCGCGAGCAGGGTCGCCAGGGTGTAGGCCAGGTAGTCCTCGTGGCCCCGCCGCTGGAAGATGGCCGTGGCCGCGATGTAGATGCCCAGGATCAGACCCCAGAACAGGATCGACCCCTCGAGCGACGACCACAGAGAGAAGATCGTGATGTGGAGCGGCGTCGACAGCGACCCGACCTGGGCGACGTAGGAGACGGAGAAGTCGTGGCTCAGGAGGGCGTACCACATGACCCCGCAGGCGCCGACCATGGCCACCGCGAACACGTGGGCGAGACGCCTCGTCCAGCGCAGACCGGATGCCGATCGCCTGACACCGGCGATGTAGCCGAACGGAGCGCCGAAGCTCGCCGCGATCAGGCCCAGGAGCACGAACCCCTGGCCCAGGGCCGAGGTCACGTGTCGAACTGCATGGATTCGATCAACTCCTCCATGCCGCGCTGGTCATCGACGTCGGGGGCCTGGTACTCGTTGTCGTGCTTCACCATGAGCCGCGACGTGGCGAACTGGCCGTCCTCCCGGAGGGTTCCCTCGAGCACGACGCCGATGCCCTCCCGGAACATGGCCGGCGGCACCGCGGTGGTGCGGACGTCGACCTGCGATGTGCCGTCGGTGACCGTGAACTCGAGGGTCAGGCCGTCTTCGCTGCGGCTCACCGAGTCCTGCTCGACGAGGCCGCCGAGGCGGATACTGGCGCCGACCGCGTCGGGCCCGGCTTCCTGAAGTTCCGTGGGACTCCAGTAGTAGACGAGGTTCTCGCCGACATCGCCGAAGGCCAGAACGGAGAGCGCGATGGCCACGACGCCTGCCGCGGCCAGCAAGAGAAGACGCCGGTTGCCGCGGTCAGGGGTTTCGCTGGTCGGGGTCGTGGGTTGCGTGCTCATGACTCGGTTCCTGCGCCGGTGCGTTGTCAAGGGTCCGTCGCCGGCGGGCGAACAGACTGAAGGTGTAGAGGGCAAGAGCCACCCCCGCCGAACCATAGGCGGCAACGACCCATCCCCAACCGCCGACTATAACGCCGTCCACCTTCGGTTTGCTCCTTTGCGTGGCGGGAAGCCGGGTTGCCCGCGGGCTCTCACTCCTCCATCGCCACGGCGGCCAGCACGCCTCCCAGCGCCCAGTAGATCACATCGAAGGCGAGCAGAATGATGAACCAACTGCGCGTCTGATCCATCGGATCTCCGTGCAGCACGAGGGCCGCGCTCCTGACCGAGGCGATCAGCACGGGAATGACCAGGGGGAAGAGGAGCAGGGGCAGAAGCACGTCCTGGCTCGAGGCGCGACTGGTCATCGCCGCGTACAGCGTTCCCGGCGCGGCGAGTCCGGCAGCGGCCAGCAGCCAGACAAGCAGGAGCCCTAGCAGAGCGTTCGGCCCGGCGTCGACGCCGTAGATGATGATCGCCGAGGGCAGCAGCACGGGCGCCAGCAGGGCCAGGAAGACGAAGTTGCCCAGCGCCTTCGCGTAGAAGAGAACCGCCGGTTCGACCGGCAGCAGCAGCAGCCCCTCCAGGGCGCGGTTCTCCCGTTCGACCCGGAAGGACTCGGAGAGCCCCAGGGTGGAGCTCAGGAGCAGGGCGAGGATCAGGAAGCCGGGCGCCATCGTCGCCGCCGCGCGGTCGTCCGCGTCGATGGCGAAGGAGAACAGGACCAGCGTGATGCCCCCGAAGAGCACGATGGACAAGAACCGGAAGCGTCCCCGCCACTCGACCCGCAGGTCCTTCGCCAGCAGCAGGAGAACGGGCCGCAGCAGCTTCAACGGCCAAGCCTCCTGGCCCAGGTGGCTTCCAGGGCGGAGGCGTCGCCTTGCCAGGCCACCTGGCCCTGCTCCAGCAGAACCGCCCGGCGGCACAGGCGGGAAGCCCGTTCGATCGCGTGAGACGCGACGATCAGCGTTCCGCCGTCGTCCACGAAGCGCCCGACCCAACGCTCGACCAGGGACTGGCCCTCGGGATCGAGGGAGGCGAAGGGTTCGTCGAGAAGAAGCAGCCGCGGGTTCTCCAGCCGGGAGCGGGCGAGAATCAGGCGCTTCCTCATGCCGGCCGAGAA
>JAGWAG010000026.1:0-2766 GCA_021296535.1 Acidobacteriota bacterium
GCGGCATCTTGACCCCGGGCATCAGTGACTTCCACTGTTCGAAACTGAGCGGTCTCGTGTCGCCGAAGTCCGGGTCGGGCGTGGGCACGTGGAGCGCCATGGCGACCACGATCCAGCCATGCGCGGCAAGGCCTGCCGCCAGGTCGCCGGCCGCTCGCACGCCGGCATCGTCCACGGCGGGGAACCCGTCGCTGAGCCAGAACAGGAAGCACGGCGGATCGCCGCAGCGGGGAACGGCCTCAGCCAGCAGCCGGTCGGCCGACCCGCGCATCACGTCGACGTAGGTCGGCAGGCCAGCCGGCCGGTTCGTCGACTCGAACCAGGCATCGAGGCCCAGACCCTCTCCGGCGATCTTCTCGAGCGCCGCCGCCACGGCTCGCGAAGCGGTGGACGGCGGCAGTCGCACCTCGGCGCCGCCGGGTAACCCAACGTCCACAACGATCTCAACCGGGCCCAGCGCGGCCAGCGGCCTCGCGTGCCGGGCCAGCGCCCCGGCGCTGACGCGAACCGTTTCCGGCTTCGAAAGCAGGGCATCGACGTAGACCAGCACCGGCCGCGGATTCGCCTTCAGGTCGAGCGCCGATACGCCGGTAACGCGACGTCGCTCGCCGAGCACCTCGACGACGAAGTCACCCGGCTCGAACTCCTCCGGCGACAACCTCCCGAGCCTCGGCAGTTCGATCACGACCGACGCCTCCGCCACGTCGACTTCGTCGGTGAAGATCCGGTCGGGCGGCGGCTCCTGAGCCGGCAGGGTTCCGGTGACCGCCGCCAAAGCGACGCCCATAGCTACCCTCGCCACGACAGCAACTCTACGTTCGAGCCAAACCGCTCCGCTGCCCCGTTTGACCGTCAACTGCTGCCTTCCTGCTCTCTTCTCAGCAACTCCAGGCCTCCTGCCCAGTCGAAGCCCATGAAGTACCGTTCCGGCACGCTTCCAACCATCTCGCAGGCGTGGTTGAACCAGTGTTCCCAGCCCGGCTCCGGTCCATTTTGAGCCAGCCATCCCAATGCAAGAAGGTCAACTCGCTCCTCCCGGCTGAGATTCCGGACCATGTCTCGCAGCCTCCGGCTGGCCGGAGAATCAATCACCATGGCTGGGTCGACGAGCCGTCGTCCGTCAGCCAGACTCTTCCTTGTCCGGCTTACCTTCTGAGACGCCTCCACCAACTCCTCAAGCCGGTCCCGATCGATGACGAGGCGCATCGCGGCCCAGCGAATGTTCTCGATAGCGCCAGCATCATCCAAGGCCAGAACGTCGGGCCCAGGGAGGCGGCTCGTCGCCTTGCCAGCCAGCTTCTGGTCGTCGGTAAGGAGCGCTGAGCCCGTCAGCTCCGCACAAGCGAGGTAAAGGCAGTCGTAGACAGGGTGATCGAGTTCGCCCGCCGTCCTGACCGCCACGGGAAGCAGGCTTGCGGTCCGGTGCAGCGTCAACACATCACTCAGTCGAAGGAATTCCTCAAGAAACGGTCCGGGATCCGCGATCTCGACGCGCCGAGCCTTCTTCCAAAGTACGTTTGCGCACTCGACGAGCACGAAGTCGGGGGCGTGCCGCTCGATCCGGTGTCCGAGGACGGTGCGGGCCTCCTCGTGGCGCACTTCGGCCACGAACCACTTGATGACGACGCTCGCGTCGACAGTGATCTTCACCGATCCCTGTCTTCCCGTAGCAACAGAGTGCTGTCGGTCTGACCCGTACCGGCGGTTGTCCCGGCGAGACGCTCCGAACGCTCCAGAAAGTCAGCGACCCGGAGCCGGCTCGAGACTCTCAGCGTCAACAGGTGACGAATCTCCGCTTCGAGCGAACGTTCGTTCTGCTTCGCTTCGCGCTTCAGTTCGGCGATCACGCGATCATCGAGGTTGCGGACGGTCAAGTTCCCCATCGCGTTCTCCCTCCCGATGCAGGCAATATGCCTGCTGAATGCTAGCTTAACGATGGCGTTCCGGCAACAACTGAGGTCACGAGCAGCCAGGAGCGCCAACCATTCCGAGGCTATAGTCCCGAAGATGCTGTACCCCACTGATCGGGTCCAGGATTCTCTGGAGTGGGACCGGCAACGGTGATCGAGCCCCGGACAACCAAGGGAGAAGCCGACGAATGGCGAATGACACCACCAGGCGGGCATTCCTGGGGGCGGTCGCTGCGGCCGGCGGCGCGTCCGTCGCCTGCAGTTCAGGCCTCACGGGAGGCTCACCGGAACCTGCGTTGAGCCACGAAGCGATACCTCTCGACGTACCGATCCCGGTCGAGGAAGTGCCAACGCCGGCGCTGCTCATCGACGTCGCCACGATGGAACTGAACCTGGCAAAGATGGCGGCCCACGCCGAGGAGCGGAGCATCGGCCTTCGCCCTCACACGAAGACCCACAAGTGCCCGCTGCTGGCGAAGCGCCAGTTGGAGATGGGAGCCGTCGGCGTCTGCTGCGCCAAGGTCGGCGAAGCGGAGGTGATGGTCGAAGCGGGACTCGAGGAGGTCCTGATCACCTCTCCGGTCGTGACCGACGACAAGATCAGGCGGGTCGTCGCCCTCTCGAAGATGAGTTCCGAGGTCGCCCTGGTGGTCGACAACCAACCGGCCGCCGAACGGCTGAACGAGGCGGCCGCGGCCCAGGGCGTCACGCAGCGGGTGCTCGTCGACCTGGATGTCGGCACGCGCCGCACGGGCATCGCGGTGGGCGAACCCGCGCTCGAGCTCGCGCAGGCGATCGACGGCCTGCCGAACCTCGATCTCCAGGGCCTGCAGGCCTACGCCGGACACCTGATGCA
>JAGWAG010000026.1:2800-16160 GCA_021296535.1 Acidobacteriota bacterium
GCGGTGGAGACGAAGCGGCTGATCGAGGACGACGGCATCGAGCTCAGCGTCCTCACCGGGGGCGGCACGGGAACCTGGGACATCGACTCGGCGGTCGACGGCATGACCGATCTCCAGGTCGGCTCCTACCTGTTCATGGACGAGCAGTACCGGCGGATCGGCAGCCGCGACGGCGAGGTCTTCGACGACTTCGAGACTTCGCTCTTCGTGGTCGTCACCGCGATCAGCCAGCCAGTCCCCGAGATGATCACGACGGACGGCGGCTACAAGGCGTTCGCGTCGGACGCCGACCGGCCGCAACTCGCCGACCTGGCCGGCGTGGTGTACGGCTGGGGCGGTGACGAGCACGGCATGCTCCGCATCGCCGACGCACCGCGGCCGCCCCAGCTCGGCGACCGGCTCTGGTGCGTCACCCCGCACTGCGACCCGACGGTCAACCTCTACGACGTCTACTACCCGGTGCGTGACGGCCGGGTCGAGGAACTGTGGCCGATCAGCGCCCGGGGCAAGTCCCAGTAGCCAGCCGGGGTTCAGGCACCGAGAGTCACGAGGATCTGGCCGCACCGCTGGGCCGCGCGATCGCCGGGAACGGCTGGCACCTGCTGACCGGGGGCGGTGCCGGCACGATGACCGCGACCAGTCGCGCCTTCGCCGATATGCCCGACCGCGCGGGCCTGTGCATCGGCGTGCTGCCCGGCGCGGAAGACAGCGGCGGCTCGCCCGACGGCTACCCGAACCCGTGGGTCGAGGTGGCGATCCGGACCCACCTGCCGTTGTCTGGCGCGGCAGGCACGGGACCCGACTCGCGCAATCACATCAACGTCCTCAGTGCCGACGCCGTGGTCGCCCTGCCGGGCAGCGCCGGCACCTGGAGCGAGATCGAACTGGCGCTCCGCTACCAGCGACCGTTGGCGCTCTACGACCGCCCGCCCGGCGACAGCAGACAGTCGACCGCCGCGGCCGCGGCCGGCGCGCCCGTCTTCACCGAACTTGACGAAGTGATGGACTGGCTCCGCCTTACCCTCTGAAGCGCACACGCCGCCGCGGACTCGCAACGGGTACCATCCCGCTCCGATGAACGGCGCGGTCCAGGAGATGATCGACCTGCTGCAGATGGAGCAGATCGAGGAGAACCTGTTCCGCGCGCAGAACGGTCCCGGCAACCACGTCTTCGGCGGCCAGGTGCTGGGCCAGGCGATCGGCGCCGCGTCGAAAACGGTGGAGGATCGGCACCTCCACTCGATCCACGCCTACTTCCTGCGCCGCGGCGACCCGAAGCGGCCGATCCTGTTCGATGTCGACCGCATCCGCGACGGGTCGAGCTTCACCACCCGGCGCGTCGTCGGCATCCAGCACGGACAGGCCATCTTCAACATGTCCTCGTCCTTCCAGGTCGAGGAGGGCGGCCTCCAGCACCAGTCCGAGATGCCGGAAGTCCCGCCTCCCGACGAGCTGCCATCCGACGGCGACATCTACCGGAAGATGGCAAAGGACGACCCCTCCTACCGGCGCTTCGCCCACCGCTTCGAGGTGATCGACAGCCGCCAGGTCGAGGGAATCCAGATGCTGCCGCGCGGCGACCGGCCCGCGACCGAGCCCCGCAAGAACACATGGCTACGCTGCCGCGAAGCGCTGCCCGACGACCGCATCATCCACCTCTCCTTCTTCGCCTACATGTCCGACCTGGACTTCATGGCGGTCTCCATGCAGCCCCACGGCCCATCGATGAAGGGCTACCGAATCCAGGGCGCGAGCCTCGACCACGCCCTCTGGCTCCACCGCCCCTTCCGCGCCGATGAATGGCTCCTGTTCAGCAAGGAGAGCCCGGTCGCGGCGCGCGGCCGCGGTTTCGTCCGCGGTCACGTCTTCAACCAGCAGGGCGAGCTCGTCGCCTCGGCGAGCCAAGAGTGCCTGATCCGGTTGCGCGAGCGGGAGCACAGCGTGGCCGGGTAAGCCGAAACGGCTTGACCTCTGCGGGGGAGCACGCGCGGCGCGGGTCGCGCTAGAGGCAACCTGCGGATCCACTTCCCGCAGGCGGATTCCGTCTGAGTCTGTAGAGACCGGGAACGCGTCCGGACTCGACCACCGGCGACCGGGCGAAATGGAATCATGCGACCAACAGCGATACAGTCGGAGTCAGCCCCAGCCACGCAGGAGATCAGGGAAGCTGGCTCCGCCGAAGAGAAGGCTCAAGTGATGCTCGAAGTGACGGGCAGCGGCACCGGGCAGCGGTCGCTGGAAGGCGATGTGGCCGACTTGAAGGAGGCGGTCACCGTCCTCCAACAACAGACAGCCGTCGTGGACGGCAGGTTCGACGGCTTCCGCGAGGAGATCGTCGCCCGGCTCGAGGCCTCCGAGGAACGCGTCAAGGGCGAGATCGCAACGTTCCGCAGCGAAGTCAGAGGCGAGTTCGCCGCCGTTCGGGCGGAGTCCCAGGAAGGGTTCGCTGCCGTCCGCAACGAGTTCGCCGCCGTTCGGGCGGAGTCCCAGGCGGAGTTCGCTGCCGTCCGCAACGAGTTCGCCGCCGTTCGCGCGGAGTCCCAGGCGGAGTTCGCTGCCGTCCGCAACGAGTTCGCCGCCGTTCGCGCGGAGTCGCAGGCAGAGTTCGCTGCCGTCCGCAACGAGTTCGCCGCCTTCCATGGCGAGTCCCAGGGTGAGTTCTCAACCGTCCGAAGCGAGTTCCAGGAAGGGTTCGCCGCCGTCCGAAACGCGTTCGTTGGTGTCGACAGCAAGTTCGCCGGCGTCGACAGCAAGTTCGAGGTCGTCGACAGCAAGTTCGAGGTCGTCGACGTCAGGTTCCAGGCGGTCATGGACGAGATCGCGGCTCTCCGCGCGGAAATGGTGGCCGGGCACAAGAGCCTGGAGGCGAGGCTGAAGCTCATCGTCTGGCTCATGGGAGCCGGCCTTACCCTCTACACCGGCACAACGATCTCGCTGATGGTTCTCCTGTTCCAGAGCGTAGTCGCCTGAGGGCTCAGCCGACTTGACATCGTCTGACCGGTCCTGAAGACTGGTCAGATGGAAACGATCAACGCCACCGATTTCAAGGCCCGTTGCCTGGCGATCCTCGATCGGGTAGCGGCCACCGGTGAACCCGTCGTGATTCTGAAGCGCGGGAAACCGGTCGCCGAGCTTTCTCCCGCGGTTCGGTCCGGCGCCGCGTACCCGCAGTACGAACTGAAGGGCACGGTGACCGAGGTCGGCGACATCGTGGAGCCGCCACTGCCCGCAGACCACTGGGAGAGTACGCGCGGTTGACACTTCTGCTCGACACCCATGTCCTCATCTGGTGGCTCGACGATTCCGGCCGGCTTTCGCCAGCCCAACAGGAGGCAGTTGCGACCGTCGGACCCCAGTCGCCACTCCTCGTGTCCGACATCTCCCTTTGGGAGATCGCGACCCTTCACAGCCTGGGCCGAGTACGGCTGTCCCTGCCACTGCGCGAGTGGCTCGACAAGGCCGTAGCTCCGCCGCTGGTACGCCGTCAAGGCATCTCACCAGCGATCGCCGAGCGGGTCGCCGCGCTTCCTGATTCGTTTCACCGCGACCCTGGCGACCGGATTCTCGTCGCAACAGCACGCGTGCTTGGCGCGACATTGCTGACGCAGGATCGGAGGATCATCGAGGCGGAGCTCGTCGAGACGTTGCAGTGACAGCGAGCGAGACCGGGTACCCGCGCATCTTCGGCCTCCCACCCGGGGCCAGTCGGTATGATCCGCCGTCGCCCCACTGATGGGACAACCTGATGTCCGAGCTGACATGAACGACTCCGAATCGAACAGCGGCAACACTCTCATCGCTGAACTGAAGGCCGCCCTCGGCGACGACGTCGTCCTCACCGGCGAGGCGGTCACGGCACGCGCCGGCGACGGCTCGGGCACCGTGCCGTGCGCGGCTCGGGCGGTACTCCGTCCGCGCACCACGAAGCAGGTCTCGGCGGCGCTGGCGGCCTGCCACCGCGCCGCACAGCCGGTCGTGCCGCAGGGCGGGTTGACCGGGCTCGTGGGCGGCGGCGTGGCGGGTGACCTGGAGGTGGCGATCACGCTCGAACGGATGACCGCGATCGAGGAGATCGACCCCGTAGGCCGAACGATGACGGTCCAGGCAGGCGCGGCGCTGCAGAGCATTCAGGAAGCGGCGGAGGCCGAGGGACTGCTCTTCCCGCTCGACCTCGGTGCGCGTGGCTCCTGCACGATCGGCGGCAACGTGGCGACGAACGCCGGCGGCAACCGGACGATCCGTTACGGGATGACCCGGGACTCGGTCCTTGGTCTGGAGGCGGTGCTGGCCGACGGCACCGTGCTCTCCAGCCTGAACAAGATGGTCAAGAACAACGCCGGCTACGACCTGAAGCACCTGTTCGTCGGCTCCGAGGGCACACTGGGAATCGTCACCCGGGTCGTGCTGCGGCTCGAGCGACGTCCTCGGAGCCACAACTGCGCCCTTCTCGCGCTTCCCGGCTTCTCCGAGGTCATCGCGCTGCTAGGCCGGCTGGAAGAGGAGATCGGAGGCTCGATGAGCGCCTTCGAGGTGATGTGGCGCGAGTTCTACGAGCTGGTCACAGGCCCCGAGGCCAGGACGGCGCCGCCGATTCCGCACGGCGATCCCTACTACGTGCTCGTCGAGTCGCTCGGTACCCGTCCCGAAGAGGACGCGGTCCAGTTCGAGGAAGCGCTCGGAGACTGCATGGAGGCCGGCCTGATCGGTGACGCGGTGCTGGGCAAGTCGAAGGCCGAGCGGGACGAGATCTGGGCGCTCCGGGACGATGTCGAGCAACTCAACCACCTGGCCCCGATCTTCACGTTCGACGTCAGCCTGCGGATCGCCGACATGGAGACCTACGTCGCCGACATCAAGGCGGCGCTGGCGGACCGGTGGTCGGACAGCCAGTGCGTGGTCTTCGGCCATCTCGGCGACGGCAACCTGCACGTCGTCGCCTCTGTCGGCGACGGTTCGCAGGAAGCCCGAAGCGCTGTCGAGGAGATCGTCTACGGGCACCTCGAGCCGATCGGCGGCTCGGTGTCGGCCGAGCACGGCATCGGCTTCGAGAAGCGGCCCCACCTCGGGCGCAGCCGTTCGCCGGAAGAGATCACGCTGATGAAGACGCTGAAGCGGACGCTCGACCCGAAGGGGATCCTCAACCCGGGGCGGGTCTTCGAAGCGGAGGGTGCTCCGGCGACGGGAACGCACCTCGCCGCGGCCACTCGACTACCGCAGAGCGGTCAGGCGTAGTCGGGCGCGAGTTCGTCGCGCAGGCGCTCGAGCAGGTCCTTCGTCTTCACGATTCCCTCGTCGGCCGCCATCCGCCCTTCGAACTCGATCCCGACCCAGCCGCGGTACCCGGCGTCGAGGACGATCCGCATCATCCGTTCGTAGTCGATCGCGGTCTCGTTGCCGTCCTCGTCGAAGTCGTAGCTCTTGGCGCTGACCGCCCGGGCGTAGGGCATGAGCTCGGTGACGCCCTGGTAGCGGTCGTACAACTCTTCCGGTTCGTACGAAGTCCAGAAGTTGCCGAAGTCGGGCAGGGTACCGACCCGCGGATGGTCCACCCTCGCGATCGTGCCGGCAAGCCATTGGCCGTTGCTGGAGAGGTAGCCGTGGTTCTCCACCAGGACGTCCACGTCGTAACCGTCGGCGTACTCGCACAACTGGCGCAACCCGTCCGCAGCCAGCTGCTGCTGCTCCTCGAAGGAACCAGCGCTGGCCGCGTTCACCCGCACCGAGTGGCAGCCCAGGAAAGCCGCCGCCTCGACCCACTTGTGGTGATTCTCCACCGACTGCGCCCGCGCCGCCGTGTCCGGGGCCCCGATGTCCCCTTCCGCATCGCACATGATGAGCAGGCTCGTCACGCCCTCCCCGTCGCATCGTGACTTGAGGTCCGCCAGGTACTCCTCGTCGCGGGCGCGGTCGAAGAAGAAGGTGTTGACGTACTCGACCGCCTCGATCCCGTGGCTCCGGGCGCGCGCCGGGAAGTCCAGGTGATCGAGTTCGCCCTGGTAGAGCAAGCTCGCGTCGTCCCGGAACGATCCGTCGCGCAACGCGCTGATGCCTGAGCCGAACAGCTCGCGGAAGTAGGACCATTCGGCCAGGGAGATGCGGTAGAGGGGATCGGCGACAGCCGGGACAGCGGTCTCTTCTTCGGGCGCCGCACCTTCCATGCAGCCTGCGGCTGCGGCGGCGCCCAACACGGCGCCGGTCTGCAGAAACCGTCTGCGGTCCATCTTCATCGCGCGCACCTCCTGCTGAGAATCCGCGGAGTGTACCGCGCCCCGAAACCTCAACGCCTCATCCTCGTAGTGCAGAGGAAGGAGGAGTAGAACCAGATATGGAAGTCCTGACCATCCTGACCCTTGGTGTGATCGCCCTCGGGCTGCTCGCCGTGTTCGCCGCCGTCGCCTTCATCGTGAAGATCGCCTTCAAACTGGTGCTTCTGCCGTTCAAGATCATCGGCTTCATCGCCGCGACACTCTTGGCCGTCATCCTTATCCCGATCGCGATCATCGCCCTGCCGGTGACGATCGCCGTTGGCGTCGTCCTGCTCGTCGTCGGTGGACTGGTAGCCGTCGTCTGCGCAGGATTCGGCCTCCTGAGCGCGATCTTCTAGTCAGCGCACCAGGTGCCACTCGGTCTGGCGACCGGCGAGGTAGTGCACCTTGTCGCCGTTGTAGACGGCGCTCTGTTCCAGCTTGATCTGGACGTCCTGGCCGCCCCACATCTCGAGTTCGACCTTCACGTTGCCTTCGATCGCGTAGGCGGTGTTCGGGTAGAGCGGCCAGTCGCCGCGAATCGGCGTCGGCCCCTGGTTGTCCCACATGCCGATCGTCGGGCCCGGGGCGTGGCCGAACACGCCGAGCGGATGAGTGTACGTGCTGGAACGCAGGCCCTCGTCGGTGGCCAGCGCGATCGTCGCGGCCAGGATCTCGTTGCCGGAGCGGCCGGTCCGGAACTCGCCGGTGAGGATGTCCTGCCAGCGGTTGCCGGCGGCTAACGCAGCCTTGAGCTCGGCCGGCGCCTCGCTCTCGCCGAGACGGAGCACGTAGCCCATCTCCTGGGTATCGGTGCAGAGACCGATGTAGCAGATGCCCACGTCCGTGTGCAGCACATCACCGCGGCGGATAACGAAATCGCCGCTGCCGCCGCAGAAGGGCTCGTCGGCGCCGCAGCCGCTGTCTTCGTCCGCCGCCCGGCGCTGCGCGTTGACCGAGGGCAGGAACCAGATGTCGAGCCCGAGATCCTCGAATCGCTGGGCGATGTACCAGACCACGTCGTCCGTCGTCGTCGCGCCCGGAGTGATCACGCGCTCCGAGAACGCCTCCGCGATCACGCCCCGGGCCAGAGACACGATCTGCGGGTACGCCTCCAGTTGGAGGGGACTGCGGGTTTCGATCCAGCGCACGACGAGTTCCTCAGCGCTGGTCACGCGCTCCTTCAGTTCCGGCGTCAGCACCTCCATCAGCCGCTCGTGGAGCGCCGCCGAGAGACCGTCGGCGACCGGCCAGTGGCGCGACACGTTGACACCGATCCGCTTCGGATCACGCGCGGCGATCACTTCGCCCAGCCCGTGCCACTGCTCCTCCAGGTCGCCGCCCTCCCAGGCCGACTCGTACAGCGCACCGTAGGGATAGCGGTTGACCGTCAGCTCCGGCCCTCGGTCGAAGAAGACCAGCATCGTCGTCCGCCTGGCCGCGAACACCGGCCGAGGCACGAGGCTGAAGAACACCGGGTCCTCGTTGTACTCGCGGTTGATCACCAGCCACATGTCGATCCCGGTCTCCCGCATCAGCCGCGGCAGAAGCGTCTCCAGCCTCTCCTCGAGCATCCGGTTGAAGGGCTCGACCCGCTCCCGGTGCGGCAGCACATGTCCGGGACCGTCGAGTACGCGCCCCTGGTCGAAACCGGAACTCTGCGCGAACGCGGGAATCACCGAAGAGCCGACCAGGGCAATCGCCGCGGTCAGGGTAAGGGCAACGTATCGCTTCATATCTCCAGAACCTCCATGCGCCCGTCCGTGACAGCCGTCCGGGCCACGTCCAGCAGAGCGCACCTGGAACCCGTTTCGACAGCGAGAGGCAGTTGAGCGCCGCCGATCAGGCGGCGAACCAACTCCGCGCCGGCATAACGGGCAACCAAAGCGCCGATTTCCTCAGGCTCGTCAGAAGCTGAGTCCTCCTGCTCTTCCTCCCCTTGCGGCGGAGCCCACGCCGCCGCCACGGCTGCTGCGAGAGCAACAGATGGGCCAAGCCGGTGCCGATGTCGAACTCCGCGTCGCCCCGACCCCCGAACTGCGGATCGACGACTCGCACACCACCGTCCGGTAGCAACAGCCAGTTGCCCGGATGGAAGGCACCGTGAACCAGGGACCCCCCAGCGTCGAGGAAGCGCCGGCCGAGTGCGGCGATCGCTTCGCGGAAGCCGCTATCCGCCCGCAACGCGGCCGCGGCAGCACCCAGGCCGGGTTCGATCTCTTCCAGTGCCGGCCCGTTGAGCCCCGGTCCGTCGGGGCCGAAGCACTCGGCGCCGGCCGTTGGCGAAGCGAACGCCGCCTCGAACACAAGTCGCTGGTTCAACGTCCTCATGCCGGTGTGCGCCGGCTCCGGATCCTGCCCGCCACGGGTGCCAACATGAAGCGCTCGCAGGAAGGAGCCCAGGGCATTCGCGGCATCCTCACCGAGCGAGCCGCCGCCGTAGAGCGACGTGAGGTCAGAAGCGCCCCGGAAGTCCTCCAGCAACAGCACGGACCTCGTCTCGTCGCCTCCGAGCAGCCGCGGCATCCTTGCTGCGGCATCCGGCAAGCCGGTCACGCGACGATAGAACCGCAGTTCCGCACTCCCTCGATCGACCGGCATGGCGACCGACTCGTCCCGCTGCAGCCACGGCAGGGCCTGCTTCAATACGGCCGTGCGCCAACCGCCCCGCAGCTCCTGTAGCTCGACCCGCATCACGGTGCTCGAGTCGCCGCTGAGAGCGCGGCACGTCGTCACCTGCTCTTCGTCGCCCAACCAGCCCAGCGCGCCCATCACCAAGTCCACCCGGCCCGCCTGGTCGGCCGACAGGATGTGAACTTCGGGGTGCTCCGCCTCGAACTCAGCCCGTGGGCCCATCGGCGCAAGCTATCACCGGCCTTGCGGGAATCTGACCACCGTTGCCCGCCTGGGCGGCGCAAGCTCCTAGAATGCGTTTCATGGGACCCGACGGCACCGGCGCCACGCCCGAGGTGCTCCGAATCGCCATGTGGTCCGGGCCGCGGAACATCTCGACGGCGATGCTGCGTGCCTGGGGCAACCGCGACGACACGTTCGTGTGCGACGAGCCCCTCTACGCCAACTACCTCCTCGAGCACGGTCTCGACCATCCCGGCCGGAAAGACATCCTCGCCCATCACGACAGCGACCTGGAGCGGGTCACCAGGTGGCTGACGGAGGACGCACCGGAAGGGCGGCCGATCTTCTACCAAAAGCACATGGCGCATCACCTGTTGCCGGGGGGCCGGTCATGGGTCAGCCGACTCACCAACGTGTTCCTGATCCGCGACCCCGCCGAGATGCTGACCTCGCTGATCCGCATCCTCCCGCGGCCGACCCTGGCCGACACCGGCCTGCCGCAGCAGCGGGAGCTGTTCGACCTGGAATGCGAGCGGCTCGGTGCTCCCCCGGCCGTGCTCGACTCGGCCGATGTGCTCCGAAACCCGCGCGCAGGCATGAACGGCCTTTGCCGGGCGGTCGGCGCCGAGTTCGACGAGGCCATGCTCAGTTGGCCGCCGGGGCGTCGCGACACGGACGGGATCTGGGCGCCACACTGGTACGGCGCCGTCGAGAAGAGCACCGGCTTCGCTCCCTACCGGCCCAAGAACGAACCCGTCCCCGGCTTCCTGAACAGTGTTCTCGACGAGTGCCAGCGGCATTACGATCATCTCGCCGCCCACCGACTCACCTTCTGACGAACCTTCTGACGGAAACAGGCGCCGACTCTCATGCTGCAAAAGGCCGATCCCAAGAACGCCGACCTGCTGGTCAACATCAATGGCGAGCTGATCCACCGCGACCGCGCCGGGATCAGTCCGTTCGACTCCGCCGTCCAGGGTGGCGACGCCGTCTGGGAGGGGCTGCGCCTCTACGACGGCCGCATCTTCAAGCTCGAGCGACACCTGGAACGGCTGCGCGACTCGGCGCTGGCCCTCGCCTTCACGGAGATCCCGGACCAGGACGCGATCACCCGTGAGATTCGGCGCACGCTCGAGGCGAACGGCATGCGGGACAACGTCCACATCCGGCTGACGCTGACGCGCGGCGTCAAGGTCACGTCCGGGATGGACCCTAGGCTCAATGTGGCCGGTCCGACCCTGATCGTCCTTGCCGAGCACAAGGCGCCGGTCTACGGCTCACAGCCGATCCGGCTGATGACGTCCTCGATCCGCCGCTTCCCGCCCGACTGCATGGATCCGAAGATCCACCACAACAACCTGATCCAGTCCATCCTGGCCAAGATCGAGGCGAACGCGGCGGGCGCCGACGACGCCCTGATGCTGGACCGCCAGGGCTTCGTCGCGGAGACGAACGCCACCCACGTCTTTCTGGTGCGCGGCGGCGCCGTGGTGACCAGCAATTGCCACGCCTGCCCCGAGGGCGTGACCCGCTCGACCGTGCTCGAACTCTGCCGGGAGAACGGCATTCCCCACCAGGTCACGGACTACTCCCAGGCCGAGCTCTACCGGGCCGACGAAGCGTTCTGCACCGGCACGATGGGCGAACTGGTCGCGGTGTCCGAGGTCGATGGCCGGCCGATCGGCAGCGGGGAACGGCCGGTGCTCGCCCGGTTGCAGGAGCTGTTTCGGGCGCTGACTGCCCGTTCCGGCTACCAGATTCTGGCCTGATGTCGTGACCGCGGTTCACGCGAACCCGGCGGTTTCCCCAAGTCCGGAAGGCGCCCCTCCCGCGATGTCCCGGCTCCAGGCGTGGCTGCTAGGACTGCTCCTGCTGTGGGCGTTCGCGGTACGCCTCGTCTTCAGTTGGCCCGACCCGACGATGAACCGCATCTGGGACGAGCGCTACAACGCCGGCAACGTCGCGGCGATCCTGGCCGAGGGTCAGTGGCGCCCGGTCCGCGCCCACTATCCGACCCTCTCGTATCTTCCCCACGCGCTCGTCCTCAAGGGCTGGGAGACCGCTCGCGCCCTCCCGGGGCTACGCGAGGCGCCGACCTCCTTCGCCGTGGCGCCCAATGGCAGGCCCTTCCTGACGCCCCTTGGCGTCCGTACTTGCCGCGCGATTCAAGCTCTGGTGGGCACCGCCTCCCTCTGGATTGTGTTCCTGATCGGCCGGCGCCTGTTCGGATCGTCCGCCGGGCTGCTCGGAGCATTACTCCTCTCGGTAGTCCCGTGGCACCTGCGTCAGTCGGTTGCTTTCAAGCCCGACATCATGCTCGTGCTGACGGCCGTCGTCGCGCTCTATGCGATGCTGGCGGCCAGCCGGAGCGGCACTCTTCGCAGCTACGCCGTAGCGGGCACCATGGTCGGCGCGACCGCCGCCTCGAAATGGAACGGGGGCGCCCTCCTCATTCCCCTCCTCGCAGCGATCGCCCTGGGCGGAATCGAGAGCAGGAGCATCGGCCTCGTCGCGCGCCGAACGATGGCCGCGGGAGGGGCCGCGGCGGGCGTCCTGCTGCTGCTGAATCCGTGGCTGGTGCTCGACCCGGACCTCTACCGCCGCCACCTCGGCTCCACGGTCAACCAGTACCAGGAGCGGCTCGTCAACGCCGACTCGGGGTGGTTCGATCAGCCCCGAGCCTGGTCGGGAGCATCTACTTCGGCCCGGTGCTCGGCGCTGCCGCTCTCGTAGGCCTGGCTGGGCTGCTCCTTCTCGTTCTGCGCCACCGTCGCGTGTCCGCTCCGCTCCCCGGCCCCGGCGGCGCCATGACGACCAGCGACGTTTGGATCATGCTGACCTTCTTCGGCGGCTACGTCGCCGCCCTCTGGCTGGCCACCCGCTACCCGAAACCCCCCAACTGGCTGATCGTCGCTCCCGTCGCCGCCCTCGCCGGCGCCTGGCTGATCGTCTTCCTGGTGGGGGCCGCTCGAAGGGCCGGCGGACCGGCCGGGTGGCGCCGGGCGGCGGCGCCGGTGCTGGTCCTGCTCGTCGCAACGGCCGTCTCCGTCAAGGTCCAGGCCGTTCATCGCACGGTCTATGACGAGAACGTTCCCCTGACGGTGGACGAGGCGGCGCGGGTCGCCGGGGCGCGAAAGCCGCTCCGCGGACGGACGTTCGTGAGCGAACTGCCGCTCGGCGCCCAGGCCTTCGACCCCAGAACCTGGGACAGCGCCTTCGTTCCCACCGTGATCCGGACCGAAGACATCCCGGCGGAGCTGAGCGCCGAGGCGGAAACCGCCGACGTGCTGCTCTTCGCCGGCTCGCGACTCGGACCGGATCAGGATCCGGCCTACAGAGAACTGGCGGCGGGCGCCGAAGCCACGGAGCAGCGCTTCGAGCCGGGCCTGTTCCGACTTCGCGGCGAGCCCGTGATCCTGGTCCGGCGACGGTTCGATCCGATCGGTCCGCCCTCGCAGGCGCCCTTCGCGGCCACCGCCGAAGGCCGCTATCAGATCGACTCCAGGGCGGCCGGCGGCAGCACCGGGAGCCTCGAGCCGTCGCTCGTGTCGCTGGAGATCGCGATCCGGACTCCGTCACGGGATGCGGTCGACGTGGCGATCGACGCCGGCGACCTCCGCTTCCCCTGCCGGTTGACGCAGAAGGGCCGGCAACGCCGACGCTGCCTGACGCCCCGCTTCTTCGAGCCGAGGGAGCCCGTTCGCGTGATCGTCGAACCCGCCCGCGAGGTCATCGACGCTACGGTCTTCCGCTGGCGCCGCCACGACTGATCCGCCCCACGCCAGCCAGCCGCACCTACCCCCTTGCCGTTCGGCCGGTTCTGTGTAACGATGCCTCTGCTGCATTGCAGCAAGCAGTGCAGCAATCCGCCCTGCCCTCACCCAGATCCGCCGTCTTCTGGAGATCCCGATGGCCCCGGAACTGAACCGTTTCCTCAGCCCCCTCGACGCCGCCTTCCTCTACGTGGAGCGCCCGAACGAGACCATGCACATCGGTGGTTGCATGGTCTACGAGGGTGAGTTCTCCAGAGAGCACATGATCGAGCAGGTCGGCGCCCGCATGCACCTGCTGCCCCGGTACCGCCAGCGCGTCATGTTCCCGCCGTTCCTCGTCTCCCACCCGCTGTGGGTCGACGACCCGAACTTCGACATCGAGAATCACATCGACGAAATCTGGCTGCCCGCCGACAGCAACGAGCAGGTGCTCGGCCGCGTGGCCGCCGAGGCCTACAGCGGCATGCTCGACCGCAATCGTCCGCT
>JAGWAG010000026.1:16325-18589 GCA_021296535.1 Acidobacteriota bacterium
TGAGCCTCCTCCAGGAAGCAACGCAGCATCGTCTGGGCGAACTCAACCGAACCTGGACCGAAGCCGCCTTCGACGCCCTGCGCCCGGACGTCATGGCGGACCGCACGCGCGAGATGATGTCGGCGAGTTCGGCGACCCTGCCGGTCAGCGCGACGCCCGCGCCCCGTACGGTCTTCAACCGGCCGGTCGGCGGCGACCGCGGGTTCGCCTGGGCCCAGTTCTCCTTCCCGACGACGCGAGCCGTCAAGTCGGCCCTGGGCGGCACGGTGAACGACGTCGTACTCACCGTGCTCGCGGGCGGTCTCGGCCGGTACCTGCGCGCCCGCGGCCAGGACACGAAGGGGCTGGAGCTCCGCGCCATGTGCCCCGTCAGCATGCGTGAGGCGGACGAGCGCGGCCAGCTCGGCAACCTGGTCTCGAACATGATCGCCCCGCTGTACGTGGGTGTCGACGATCCGGTCGAACGCCTGGGCAAGGAGCGCGACGGGATGAACCGGCTGAAGGAAGCCGGCCAGGCGAAGGCCTTCTACGAGATGAGCCAGTTCGGCGTCCGCGTGCCGCCACTGATTGCGGCCATGGGCGCGGCCATGCCCTTCCAGCAGACCCTGTTCAACACGGTCTCAACGAACGTGCCCGGCCCGATGATTCCCCTCTACTTCGGACGGCATAGGCTCGTCGACTGGTTGCCGCTCGGCATCGTGTCGAACAACATCGGGCTGTTCGTCGCCATCCTGACCTACAACCAGCGCATCACACTCGGCATTACCGTGGACTCCAGGCTGATTCCCGATCCGTGGTTCCTCACCCAGTGCCTGGAGGAGTCCTATGCCGAACTGCGGGAGGCCGCCGGCATCGAGGACGACGAAGGGACCGGAGCGCGCTGCTTCGCTGTAGCCGGCCAGGTCGAGACGGACGCGGGCGCTTCGAAGCCGGCCACGGCGCCCGAGGCCGTTGCTGCCGCCGAGCAGGCCACGGTCGGAACGGCCCGCGCCGCGGCGGACCAGTCCGGCCCCCTGCAGGGAGTCGCATAGTGCGAAACACCGTGCGGCAGCCTGCGCGGGAGGTCGTCCGGTGACAACGGCTCCACGACGACCGATCCACCCGATCTGGAGCGTCAACCCGCGCCTGCTGCGGGACACCGTTCCCGCCGCCCTGCCGCTGTGGCGCGAGGGCTTTGCGATCGCCGAGTTCTCCCTTCTGCCGTTGACGCCCGTCTTCCACGGCGTCGGCGTCCCCCGGGGCGACGGCGCCGCGGTTGTCGTCGTGCCTGGTTTCATGGGGACGGACGGCTACCTGGCGATGATGCGCGGCTGGCTCGGCCGCATCGGCTACCGGCCCTACTCATCGGAAGTCGGGCACAACGCGAACTGCCTCGAGCAGTTGGGGTACCGACTGACGGACACGCTCGAGGCCGCCGCCGCGGACACTGGCCGCCGCGTACACCTCGTGGGCCACAGTCTGGGCGGCGTGCTTTCCCGGGGCGTCGCCTCTCTGCGACCCGAACTCGTCGCCTCGGTAACCACGATGGGGACGCCCATCCGAGGCGTCCGCTCCCACCCGCTGGTCATGCGTTTGGCCGACGTCGTGCGGCGGCGCGCGGTTGAACGCGGCGACGGGAACAACCCCAACTGCTTCTCGGGAGACTGCCGCTGCGACATCGTACGCGCGGTTCAGGGTGTCTTCCCCGCGGGGATCCCTCAACTCGCGATCTACACGCGGCGCGACGGCGTGGTGGCCTGGCGCTACACCCGGCTCCACGATCCCGCTCAAAACGCGGAAGTTCCGGGCACTCACAGCGGCCTCGCCGCCAACCCACTGGCGTACCGGCGGCTCGCGCGCTTCCTCAGCCGCCATCCCGCGGCCGGAGAGTCCACGCCATGACGACGGCGAACGCACCGCTGGCGGCGGACCGCGCGTTCCTCTGGAACCTGGAACGTCACAGCCCGGGACTTCACGTCGGCGGCCTGGCACGAATCGAAGGGCAGATCGAGCCGCGGGACCTCCTCCAGCAGGTCAACCGCCTCGGCGAGCTTCCCCGGTTCAGGCTCCGTGTGGACACGCCGCCAATCGGCAGACCCCGCTGGCGCCCGGTGCGCTTCGAGCCCGAATCGCACGTCCAGGTGGCTGGCCCCGAGGATCCGGCGTCGGCGCTCGATACCGCTCTCAGCCAGCCGCTCGATCCCAGGCGACCGCTCTGGGAAGTTCACCTCCTGCCCGGCTTCCACGCCGACGGAGACGCCCTGCTCATCAAGACGCACCTCGCC
>JAGWAG010000026.1:18674-35075 GCA_021296535.1 Acidobacteriota bacterium
GCAACGGCAACATGTTCCCGCCCGGTCTCGGCACCGGCAAGCGAATGTCCGAGTGGATCGAGAACTGGACGCTGACCGGACAGGATCTGCTTGACACTGCGATGGGGTTCTCGAGCGAAGAGGTACGCACCGCCTTCCTGGCTCTGAACGAGGTGATGCCGGACGCCGCGCTGCCGCCTCTGCCCCTGCCCTTCAACGGTCCGGTGCGAGGGCGCCGGCGCCTGATTCGATGCGAGCTCTCCTACGCCGACGTTCGCAGGGTCCGGGCCCGCTTCGGAGGAGCCCTGTCCGACGTGGTCCTGGCCACGGTCGCCGGCGGCCTCGAGCGCTATCTGTCGCTGCGCGGTGTGCCGACCGCCGGACGCAGTCTGAAGATCGCCCTCGCGACCGACGTCGCCGACCGAGGCGGCCACCGGCGGAGCCTGTTGCCGGTCGAAGTTCCGTTGGCCGTAGGCGCTTCCCAGCGATTGCGTGCCGTTCTGCAACTCACTCGTCTCCTGCGCGCGGCTCATGTCGCCGACGCCTTGTCCCGTCTCGCCGGAGTACAACGGGCGGCGGGGCCTCTGGCCGCCGCAACCACGGCGGTCGCTGCTTCCATCAGACCTCCCTTCCACCTAACTGTGGCGACCGCAACCGGTCCACAGATTCCCCAGTTCCTGGCCGGCCGACCGGTCATCGGCTACACCCCGTCCTGGCCGGTCGGCTTCGGCCAGGGCCTTTCCTGCGCGTTCTTCGCCTACAACCAACTGCTGCACGTCGGCCTTACGGTGGACGAACGGGCCTGCCCGGACGGCAACGTGCTTCCCGACCTGCTCGCCGAGTCGCTGGGCGAACTCCGCGAAGCAGCCGGCAGCCCCGCCCGTCAACCGGTTCGGGACGCACCACCGGAGCCGCCACCGCATGCAGATCAGACCTTGGAGACCTAAGATGAACCGTCTCACCATCCCCAAACAGGTACTCGACTACCAGAAACAGGTGCTCGAGTTTCAGAAGGCCGCGTTCGAGAACGGCTACAACGCGATCGTCGCGCTGCAGGACCGGCAGCTCGAACTCGCCGATCGGATGATCGGCCAGGTTCCAAACCTCCCCGATGAGGCCCGCGCCCTGATGCAAACCTGGCGCGACGCCGCCGAAGAGGGCCAGCGGCAGTTCAAGAACACGGTCGACGGCTCTTTCTCCGCCGTCACCACCTACCTGGACCGGCTCGCGGAGAGCGCGCCAGCCGAGGAACCGAGCGGCGAAACGGAGGCGGCCGAGTGAACGACATGGCGAACGAGTACCCGCGCACGGTCCATCTGAAGGGCAAGCCCTTCGAGTTCCGGCTCCTTGGCCAGGACGACCGCGACGAGATGCTGGCCTTCGCGCGCGCCCTGCCGGAAGAGGATCTCCGCTTCCTGCGCGTCGACCTGACCGATCCGAAGGTCGTCGACGATTGGCTCGAGGGCATCAACGCAGGGCTGCGTATCGCCGTCGTCGCCCACCTCGACGGCCGGCTCGTGGGCTATGGCAGCCTGAACCGCCGCGAATCCTCCTGGATGCGGCACCTTGGCGAAATCCGGATCATGGTGCTGCCGGAGGTCCGTCAGGCAGGTCTCGGCGGCCACCTGGCGCACGACGTCTTTCAGCTCGCCCAGCAGATCGGGCTGACCAAGATCGTCGCCCAGATGGCCCGCGAGCAGCGCGGCGCCCGCCAGATGTTCCACAAGCTGGGCTTCTCGATCGAAGCCCTGCTCGCGGACTGGGTGATCGACCCCACCGACGCCACCCACGACCTGATCCTCATGTCGTACGACGTGACCGGACTCGAGGCCGGCGCGGGGGCGTAGGGGTACGTCGACGAGCCGGTCTCGGACCAGTCTCGTTCATTGCTCGGGTAAGCTCTCGGTCCCTTGCCGGCTTCGCCGGCTACCTGCTCGTGTCGGGAGACTGCCCCTCCCCGGCCGTGGAACCTCCGTGTCGGGCGGCATGGCCGCCAGGAGGAGAACGAAACCAGCATGAGCACGAATGAGAGCGTCGCGGAAGCGAACGAGGCCCCCTCTTTCGCCGAGATTCGGCAGATTCTGCGCGAGGCCGGCGAGCAGCACCGGACCAACGCCGCCGTAATGGAGGCGCACCACAGCCGATTCATGCGAGAGATGGCGGAACTCAGGGAGCAGTCACGGGAAACGGACCGGCTGATCCAGGAGAATGCACGCCGAACAAAGGAGACGGACCGCCAGATGCAGGAGACGGACCGTCGACTGAAGAAGGCGGAGGGCTTCTTCACCTCCCAGTGGGGCAAGCTGATGGAGAGTCTGGTCGAAGGCGACCTCGTGCCACTCCTCCGGGAGCGCGGCATCGCCGTGACCGAGACCTTCCAGCGGCTCACGGGCAGGCGAAACGGCGAGCACTACGAGTTCGACATCGTTGCCGGGAACAGCGCGGAAGCGGTCGTCGTCGAGGTCAAGACCACACTCAGGCCGGAACACGTGACCGACTTCCTGGACAGGATGTCCTGGGTCACGGAGTGGCTCTCGATGTACCGGAACCTGCCGATCTACGGCGCCGTCGCCTACCTCCGAAGCGACACGTCCGTCGTCAGGCACGCGGAGCGGCAGGGGCTGTTCGTGATCCGGGCGACGGGAAGCAGCGCCTGCATCGTGAACCCGCCGGGGTTCGAACCGCGGGTGTTTGGCTGACGGCGGCGACGGGCACACGGTTGGCCGCACCTGCCGCTCCTCATGGCGAGGGGCGTCGCCGTGTCAATGGCAGCCCAAGTGTCCCGCCTGGGACAACCGGAAACGTCTCGGCCCGAATGAGCTTAGTGCAGCATCAGAAATGGTCCGGTCCACTCCATGGGCTCCGGAGTCGCTCTCCGGAACCTCGCATCAGGACCCTGCCGCCCAAGACCATGTGAGCAGCCTTCAGTTCCCACAAGTGCCCAGTTTTCGGTTGCCATTGACACGCGGTTGGGCTCAACGAAGGCCGGAGCGTTAACCCCGGCGACACCGCTACCGGCCGCAGAACGACGACGCCGAGCCGTCGTGCGCTCAACGAAGGCCGGAGCGTTAACCCCGGCGACACTGTCTTGGGGTGCTCGCCGAAATCGCGGGCTGCGACGCTCAACGAAGGCCGGAGCGTTAACCCCGGCGACACCGTCTTCGTCGGTGTAGAGCCGGCCGAAGGTGACGTTCGCTCAACGAAGGCCGGAGCGTTAACTCCGGCGACACTGCTAGTCGAGTGTACTGGACAGGCGACGGCAGCACGGCCGCTCCCCTCGGGACTCACAAGCCTCCAAGGCTCGGGATCCGCCCGATTCTCGGGTGAAGACTGGCTGAGTCCGGGAAGATCCTCCTCTTGTCGGAGGACGAAGGGCGCTTCGCGGGCGCAAGGAACGAGAATCACCGGAGGTTCGCAGGCCCTTACAGGACCCAGGGCGTGCCGATCTCGTGCGCTTGGCCCCGGCCGAATCGAGATCGTGAGTCAGCAATCGAGCCGGGGAAGCGATAGACGATCAGCGAGTCCATGTCCGAGTCCAGAATGTCCTGAACCTCGCCGATCATCCGAGCCAGTCGGGTGGGCGACAGGCGGCACTCGAACACCGAGAGCTGAACCCGCTCGCCGTACTTCTCGCAGACCCGAGCTACTCGGCGAAGGCGGGACGCCCCCTTGCCTTCCGTGTCGGCGATGTCGTACGTGACGAGGACGTCCATGGCTCAGGACGCCAAGACGTAGGCCGGGTACGCCGGGAGGTCACCCCGCAGGTGGCGGGCGAGTAGCGTGGCCTGAACGAGGGGCAGCGCCCACCGTTCGACTCGGCGTCTCAGTAGTCGGTGCTGAAGCTCCCGGTCCTTGTCCCGCTCCCAGGCCTCGATCAGACTCTGCCTTCCATCATCCGTCAGGTAGACGCCGCCACCGGGCGTTTCGACGAAACTCCCCGGCCCGATTTGGCGGCGGCGCACGAGGCCGACCACGAACCGGTCCGCCAACGCCCGAAGCTCCTCTGCAAGATCCAGTGCAAGCGACGGTCTTCCCGACCGCGGGCGATGGAGGAACCCCATCTGATAGTCGAGGCCCAGACCTTCCACTGCACCGGTCAACTCAGTCACCAGGAGGCCGTAACAGAAGCCCAGCATCGCGTTGACGGGGTCACGCGGTGGCCGCCGGTTCCTTCGTCGGAACCTAAGGTTGCTCGTCGAAAGAGCAATCTCGAGCGCCCGGAAGTAGATTCTCGCGGCATCGCCCTCGATGCCCCGCACTTGGTCCGGGCTCGACGCATCGGCCAACTTGGCTACTCGCTCACGAATCTGAAGCGCTCGGCGGAGCAACCGGTCGGCGCGAACAGTCTCTCGTTCGTCACGGCCCCATCGCCCGACGACGCGGCTGCTGTTCTGGAGCTTTGCCGCCACAATGACCTTCGAGATTCTGAGGGAATGAGCCTCATCCTCAACCGCCCGGTAGTGGGCGAGCCTCAAATGGACGTTCCCGCTGGTAGCGCCGCCCACGACGAAGCGGACGGCGCCTTTCATGGTGAGGGCTGCGACCCGGACTCCGCGGCGGACGCACGCGTCAACCGCTTGTGTGGTTATCTGGGCTCCCCCAAGCAGGACGAGCGCGTCGACTGCCTCCAGCGGCACACGGCGTTTACCCGATGGCAGGGAGACGAGGAGAGATCCGCGACGGTGGGCCACGCGGGCCCGGTGCTCGCGCACGTAGACCGTATTCAGGTAGCGCACTTGAACACCGTGCAGTTCAAGTAGCGGCTTACCCGTGCCGGACTGCTCGTCAACTCGGGCACGCAGTGAGGGCGGAGCTGACACTCGGAGCAGCGTGAGTCGTTCGGGGCTCCGGCAGCGTTCCGCTGCGCAGGGTCGACCGGACCTCCTCGACGATGGTCAGAACCTCCTTCCGCAACTCCAGCGTCAAGTCCACCCGCTCACGCCGCCGCGGACCGCCATACCAGACATAGCCGGTCGGCACGTCAAGACCCAGCATCTCTTCCAGGCACAGGGCTTGAGCACAGACCTGGAGGTCCGCCGCCTTGCCGTGCCGAACGCCCGACTTGTACTCGACTGGCACGATGGCCGCCCCCGCTACCTCGACGGCATCGGCCCGGCCCGACAATCCGTGTCGCTCCGACCAGAGGGGAATCGACCGCAACACGAGCCGCCCGCGTTCCTCACGATGCCGGCCGCTGTCCACCCGGCGATGGCCACGGGTTCCCCTCACCGTGTGCTTGTTATCGGCCCAGACGCCGTCACAGTGGATCAAGGCGCACTGCCTGGGACAGTAAGCGTGATGCTCGATCGCCGAGATCGGGACCACGGGTTCCAGGGTCAGAGGCGCTCCGAGCCGATAGCTCTCGTCGGGTCCAGCCGCGCTCGGCTCCGATAGCTGACGCTCTTCCACCCGGCACGAACACCCAACAAGCCCCAAGTGTCCTTCTGGAACGGCTTCCACACGTCCAGAAGAGCGTCGATCCCCGGCAAGTCCAGCCTGTGTAGCCATGCGGGCCACACGAACCGAATGACACCATCCGTACCGGACAACCAACCTCTTTGGGCTACCCGAGCGCTCCTTCGGCCTCCCAAGCCGGCATCCACGCCGGGCCCCCTGACTGGCAGAACGGCAAGGCCAAAAAAAGCGAGAAACTCTACGACTGGATCAACCAACTTAGCGGGCTCGTCGGCAAGCGAACCGAGTCGCCCGATGTCAAACCCTAGCCCGTTGGCGCGAATCCGCAGAGCACGCCCACCAAGGGACTCGTCGAGACGCCCCGCTTCGGGTTCCACGTGCCGATGGACCGCCAATAGGCGATCCCATAGCGTCTGGCCCTGTGGCGCGGGAAGATTGAAGCGTCCGTGGCCAACCATGTCGCCTTCGTCAACTAGGAGATCGGTTAGCGTAGACGCGAGCGTCCATGAGTGCCGCTGGCCCCGAGTTGCTACTGCACGAGCAACGAATGCGCTGGTCGATACGTTTCTCCTGAGCTGTGGAGTTCCCTCCAGGTCATTCGCAACCGGAAGACCCCGAAGGAACTCCTCGTTAGGCCAGGACACGGCCAGCAACTCAACCGGGTCGCCGTCCTCCACTGACAGAACGGCTACAGGTGTCAGTTCTTCCGTCCACCGGAGCCGCATCCCGGGAACGAGCACCGTGGCTCCAACGGCGGCGAGCCAACCGTTCACCCAGTATGCCGGTAGCCCTGGGCATCTCACTTCGGCCATTCGTAGCCCTCCGGCAAGGTCACGTCGGCCCCTCCTGAGACTTGGTGGTCGGCCTGCCGGACGATCGACTCCAGAAGTGCCAATCCCCATGGCCCGAACTGGTCGTTCAGGCGCTTGAACCGACTCGGTTGATCCCAGTCCACGACTTCCAGATTCGCTGGCGCTGCCAGTTCGGACCCCAGCACCCGAGCCGAAACGGAGTCACTCGTGCCATCAGCAACGGGCGGCACGAGCGGACGACCGCTGCCGTGGTGACTGATGATCAGGTGCATCAGCAAGTCCAGCATGGTGTCGGTGAACCCTTCGATGTCGCTCTCGGCGAGCCATGCGGCGGCGAGACGGGTAGAGATCGCTTCATGACGGCCGCCACGCGGCCAGCCAGCCGCCGCCCTGGTCGCATCCCAGCGGTGCCGCGGCATGTCGGACTTGGCGACAGGCATGGACCACCTGCCCTCCGGATCCAGCCACCGCTGGAAGCGCCTGTCCGCCTTCCCCAAATCGTGCATGCGACCAGCCCACGCCACCACCCGCACAAGATTCGCATCGGCGCCGACACGCTCAGCGATGGCGCGCGCGTGAATCGCGACGGTCTTGCCGTGCAGTTCCAGGTCTCTGGAGGCCGCTGAGAGCGACGTCTCATCCCGACTGTCGCTGCTGTCCGATGCTCCGGCCTTGTCATCCAAGACCAGCCGCGGAACCTCGTTGCGAGCCGTCACTACTTCCCGACCCAGCCGGGCCACGAACGCCTCCCAGGCGGCAGGGTCCCAGCCATGCGGCGGGCAGTTGACGACGGCCGCGACGATCTGCTGGACGGCCGTTCGCTTCTCGTAGCTTTCCACCTCACTCCGTTCCGACAGGCCCGCGGCCCGGTCGATGACGCCCCGTGCCACCGAAACGCCACACAGCCGCCGCAGACACTCCAGGCTCAGTGGCAGACCGTGCCGTTCGACCGACACGTCGACGATCGGCTCGTTCGACGAGGGCGACCAGCCGAACTCATCCAGAAGACCCCGGTCGGTACCGAGCACGACGGTGTCACCCGGGCGGAGGCGATTCTTCGTGACGTGCTCGACAGTCACGCGATCAATGCCAAGCCGGCACAACGCCTCTTCGTCACCGAAGACTTGGCGTACTTCCGAGAGCGGGACATCAACCGCCTCCTGATCGAAAGCTCTCGGCCAAAGAGCCTCGCCTTCATCCGGGACGTGGCTGCGCCAGATCAACGACACGGAATACGCGGGCCCGTCGATGCCGGCGAAGTATGGTTCTACCGGCGCTTCTCCCTCCGGAGGAGTCGTTGTCTTCAGCCATTCCCACAACAGACCGTAGAGAATCTCAGGAGCACGGCCGGGATCGTCGTTTGGCGGCCCCAGGACCTCTGCGACTCGGCGCGGTGACAGATCCACCTCCCCGAGGCCTTTCGAGAGGGAACCCTTCAGCCGCTGAAGCACGGCTGCGGGTTCGCTGCCGTAGACCGGCCACTCATCGGGTCCCTTTCTCCGCTTCCTCTTCGGGGGAGGGCAATGAACGTAGACGCCGCGAGCCCCGGTGTGACGGCCGAGTCGGTTCAGCCGCCCGAGCCGTTGGGTCAACGCTCGTACGCCGCAGGTTTCGGTCACCAGGTTCTCGGCGTCTACATCGGCTCCGACCTCCAGCGTCTGGGTCGCAACGACGATCAATGGTCGGTCGCGCACGGCCGATTCATCCCTTTGGGCCGGCATGCCATGTACCGGGTCGAGCACACGCTCGCGGATGGCTACGGCCTCGCGCTCCCGGCAACGACCGGTCAAGAGAACGACCTCGGCAGGACTCTTGCGGGTGGCCTTGAGGATGAGGTCGAAGGTCGCCCTTGCGGTTGCGGGCGTGTTGGCGAAGACGATGCACGTCGTGTTGCCTCGGTCACGAGTCAAAACCAGTGTTTCGTCCGCGAGAGCCCGGCCCGCAGCGCCTGCGGCCTCCACCACCTTGACTGGCTTGGCCGCGTCGAGGCGGCTGCGTACGATGTCGTTCCTCTCGTCATCTTCGCTCAGGTCGAAGCGGCTCCCCTCCGGGGCATCCCCGGTTGCCGTCAGGGCGACTACCGCCGGTCTCGAGCGCGGCGCCGGCAAGATCAGGCGCGCGGCTGGCGAGCACTCGGACAACGCGGGAATCAGTGACATCAGGTGCGGAGCAAGATGCGCTTCGTCCTGGAGAACGAGGCAATCGGTCCCTGCCAGGGCCGCATCCACGGACCGCAGCCCGCGGCTCGTGCCGTAGCCGCGAAAGAGGAGGCGCGAGCCGTACATCGGCAGGGTCGAGAGGATCACCGCCGGAGTCGAGGGGTCAGACGGCCGCCGTGAAGAAACGCCGCCGCGCAGCCGAACGACCTCAAGGGGCCGGGGCGGTTTGCCAGCGGACAGCGACCGGAGCCGACCGGCAACATCGCTCACGACCTGGACGTCGCGGCCGGCCAGGCCTTCGCCCGACGGGTCCGCCAGCTTCCTGCTGATGGCGTCGGCATGCGAGTACGTCGAGTCGACGAGAAGACGCCGATTGACTACCCACCACACGCGCGTCGGCGCAGTTCGTTCCGCGGGCCGGCGCCCGGCCTGCGAGGCCAGCCACCAAATGGCAACGTCAAGGCAAGCGGTCTTTCCGAGTCCAGTGGGAACGCCCACCTGAGTGGGCCATGCTTCCGACGCGGCCACCTGGCTGGCCAGCCGCGCCTGCCAAGGAAACGGGTCACGCCCGTTGATCGCGCGATAGAACGAAGTGAAGTCAGGCATGGGCCCGCCCACGGAAGGAGCGTGATCTGAAGCCGGTGACGTCACGATTCAGTCTCAGCCGCTGCTTCATCGCTTTGAACGCACAGTCCGAGGCCCCGTTGCCGGCCAGCGCCGATGACGACCGGGCCACGGACCGGCTCCGCAAAGCGGAGTTCCACATGGGAGTACGGCATCTTGGGGCGGCCCGGGCGATTGACTTCCACCGGAGCGAGGTCAACCCCTCCGGGGACAAAGGGTGTCCGCGCCAGCCGTGCGGCGACCGGCTCCGGCAGGCCGGCATGACGGCACCAGCGGGCCACCTCAGCAAGGCCAACGGCGCCTCGCCGCTCGTGGACCGCCGGGAAAGCCGTGGCCCAACGAGCGGAACCCCGGCGCCAGCGCTCGGGCTTCGCCGCGACCAAGCGGTCCAACGAGTCCCAGGGAGCTACAGCTACGTCGATCTTCGGTCCGACGAGCCGGCGCACGTTCCGGGCAGCGTCGCGGGCCCGGCTCGACTCCAGAGCTGAGGCCGAACGCGGCAACCAAAGAGCCAGGCCGTGAATCCGTCCGCGTGACCAGCGATAGCCCACATCCGGCAGCGCGAGGAATCGCGCCAGGTCGTAGCCGCTGCCATCGAAGCCGTGACCATGCAGCACGCCGGGAGGCTCGCCGAACATCTCCTGATGCCTCCTGAGAACGGCCTTCTTGAACAGCGCCGTGACCGCGGAGACCCGCCGTCCGGAAACCGCCCGCGACAGGCGAAGCCAGGCCACTACTCTCTCGTCAGGAACCTGGGCGGCCGGCGAGCGATACATGACCTCATGCCGCAGCGCCGGGAACTGTCCACGCCCGACCATCGGCCCGTGCTTGACCCAAGCCTCGTACATCCGGTCGAGGATTCGGACATCACCAGCCGCCGGGACGGTGATGACCACATCGCCCCTCGGATCAGGGACATAGTCGGCCGGCGTGGGCGGTGTAGTCGACTCAAGCGCAAGGGCCTTCACTCGCACCGGGGAGTCGGCGGCGCCGAGGTAGCCGATTCGCGCCGCACGGCGTTGCAGGCCGTCGAGAACCTCCGCCGGGACTTCCGTACTCCACCGGTAGGTGACCGTGGGGCGCTGCGGGGACACGCGGATTCCTGGGCGAACCAGCGCGGACTTACGGGCCGGGTACTCCTGCACGGTGTTCTCGGCGGGCTTACCCTTCAGCTTGTGCTCGACGACGTAGCGGTCCTCCAGCTTCTGAGGCCAGACGGAACGGAAGGTCGATGCACGAATCTCGGGCGGAGGCAGGCTCTCGAACCAGGCCAGTTCCGAGCCATCGGTGACGCTGCAGCGTTCCCCGGTACCGTCGGCGGCGACCAACGCTGCGAAGAGACGCGCCGGAGATGGCGGCCACTCTCCGCGAGTCGCCAGGCCGGTACTTGCCGTTCCTTCGGGATCTGCTCGGAACGAGCCATGCAGTAGCTCGACCGTGATCTCCAGCGTCATCCGTCGAGATCCGGCCAGGTGGAGCGGATGGCTTTCCTGAGATTCTCCTTTGGCGTCAGCGTGACCGGCGATGCCGACCAGCCGTCCAAGGGAACACCGGCGGAACGGGCGTGTTCAAGTGCTTCGCTCAAGAGCGCCTCGGTGCTCCGCGCTCCTCCCAGGTCCAGCACCTCATCGGACTCGGCGCCAAGCCACTCGACCGTGGTCGTCTTCGGCCGCAACTCGGCGCCCGAGCGGAGGGCGAACCCCCGGCCGAAGGCCAGGAAGTGGGCATGCAGCCCAAGAGCGACCAGCAGGGCCCGAACCGACGCATCTGCTGCGTCCGAGTAGCCCGGACCGAGGCTGACCCGCCGAAGTTGTGCGAGCGAGACTGTGGCTCTCTGGGTAACGCGGGTGAACGAGACAGCCGCAGCCGGTGCGTCGGCAGCCATGAAGGGCACCTGTCCGTGACCCGTCTCGGAGAGCCTGTCCTTGCTGCCGCCCTCGACCTTCTCGCCACCGATTCCCCATTGCAGCCGATCATCGGCGTTCGACGAGATCTGCTCGTCCGTGTTCAGGTTCAGCGCATCCCCTTTCAACCCGAACGTTCTCGTCTCGGTAGCCGCTGGTTGCCAGCCCACGATCTCGGACACCCAGGCTCGGGCGTGCTTCGTGTTCTGCCTTTTCTTGCCCAGGTGCGACTGCCAGAAGCCGTAGAGCAGAGCCTGGGGGAACCAGGCCATCAACGGGCCGCAGGTCTGCGCCGTCGCGCCGAAAACCGCCTGCCCAAGGTCCGTCTTGATGAAGTCCACGCCATCCAGCGTCGAGTCGCGCAGGTAGGCATCTGCATTGCGGTGGGGGAACTCCAGGCTGGAGAGCCTTCGCGGAAGGTGGGCCGGTAGGTTGCCCAGTTCCGACAGGTCCAGAACGAGCTCCGGAACGGGCGCCGATGCCTCCCGATGCCGCCTGAGGGCGGCTTCGAGGCGGTTCGCCTGTGACGGCACGTTGTCGACCACGATCACGGGTGTCGGCTCAGTGTCGTCAGGCGAAGCCCAGCGACGATCTTCCTGGTACTTCCCGCCCTCGTAGACGGCCGGTTTCACCGAGCCGCCCGGACCGGCCAGGGGTTCCAACTCCGTGTCAATGCGGATTCCGTCGTCGAACGATTCGGTCGCGACGCCGGTCAGGAGTCGTTGAAGGTCTAGCTGCATGGGAAGGTCCTCAGTTGGATGTGGGAGCCGGGCCTGCCCAGGATGGACGCGCTCCGGCTCAGACGGTGGCTTCGTGCCTGTCCTCAAGGATGCTGCGCGAGTTGAGAGGGGCCGATCAACCCGACGCTTCATTCCTGGCATCCAGGCACTCCGAGAGAATCGCGGGGAAGTTACCAGCCCCCAGTCTCAGAACCTGACACTCCCCGAACCTCCCACGCGACTCGCTACTCGTAGACGCCCACCGCCCGCCGCAACCGCTCCCTGACGACCTCCACAAGTTCCGGCGGCTCAACGACTTCCACGTCGGGGCCGTGTCTCAGGATCTCGCCGAGGAGTTCGTCGACTTCGGAGTAGGGGACGGTCAGCTCCAAACGGCCGTCCGGCAGCCAGCGAGCCGTTTGTCGGCTGTGCCAGCGTTCGTCGGCGACCCAGCGGGCTCGCTCGGGCTGGAACCGGAGACGGGCGCGGCTGCGGACAGGGCCGGCGAAGAGACCGTAGCCGGCACCGAAGGCCTCGATGAGATCGTCATCGGGCACGTCTCGGGCACACTGGTCGAGTAATGCTGGTTCGCTCAGGCGATCAAGCGCGAACGTCCGCAAACCTTGCCGCTCCTCGTCCCAACAATCGAGGTACCACTGATCCCTGTAGTAGACGAGCCGCTGGGGCGAGGTCGTTCGCCTCGCGGTCTCGCCGGTCGAGCGCGCTTCGTAGGCGAAGGCGAGTTGGCGTCTTTCGACGACAGCCGATGTGGCAATCTCGAATTCGCGCGCCGTGACCTCTCGTCCGTGGGCGCGCAAGATGCGGAATCGGTGCGCGGGGAAGCGCCCGCCACCTCGTCGGCCGCGATCGAGAATCGCCCGAAAACGGCCGCGGAGCGGGGCGATGAGATCTTCGAGCAGACCCGGCTGGACTCGGCTCAGGAGTTCGTCCATCGCCAGCAGCGCTTCCAACTCGTCCCTCCGGAACCACAGCCCCGGTAGCTCGGAGCTTCCGGCTTCCCGGTCGTAGAAGTAGCCCCGGCCGGGCACATTCTCGACCGGCGCGCCGAGGTGATCGCGCAGCATGCCGATCGTCCGGAACAGGGTCGAACGCGAGCATTCCAGTTCGGCCATCAGATCGCCAGGCGACACAGGGTGCCGCCGGCCGTCCAGCGCCCGGTGCAGCGCGGCGATTCGCTCCATCCGGTTCACGATTCGTTCTCAGCACCAGCTCTTGGCAGATCCGGTTCACCCGGCAACGGATCTCCGCAGACAGCGGTAGCGCAGCGCCTGGATTCGCCGAATCACGGCGACAGTGTAGCGCCGGGCAACGGCGCCGGACGCGGGTCAGTCGGCGTCGCGATTCGCTTTGGCGGGAGGCCGCAAGCCGGTTCCCAGACCGCCGAACCACAGCTTGAACATCTCCTGCGGGTCCGCGTACTTCAGGTTGGCGGCCATGCGATCCCGGAACTTCTCCAGCATCTCGTTCTGGATCCCCGCCAAGTCGGGAAGGCCGAGAAAGGCGCGCGCCTCCTCGGGCGTGCAGTCGATGTCGAGTTTGATCTTCACGGTTTCTCCCTTCGTCTGACCTTCGCTTGATCGCCGCTAGCATACGCCGCGTGGGGGCCTGTCGCCGCAAGCCCAACCCGAGGAGGTGCCCATGAAGCCAGAGCCCTTCCGCCTACTCCGCATCGCTGCCGTCGCCGTCTGCGGTTTGACCGCTTCCGCCGGCGTCGCCCTCGCGCAGCCCACGGTGATCCAGGGCGCCCGCGTGTTCACCGGCGACGCGGTGCTCGACAGCGCCACGGTCCTCATTCGCGGCCGCACGATCGAGTCGGTCACATCAGGCGACGACATTCCGGCGACCGCCGGCGCCGACGCGGAGATCGTCGACGGCACCGGCATGACCCTGCTGCCCGGACTGATCGACAGCCACACGCACAACTTCGGGCCGGCGCTCGAGCAGGCACTGAACTTCGGCGTCACGACGGTTCTGGACATGCTCACCGCGGAGGCCATGGCGGCCCAGTGGCGGCGGCAGCAGGAAGCGGGAGCGGTTCCCGACCGGGCCGACGTCTTTGCCGGCGGCCCCGTTACCGTCGAGGGCGGGCACGGCACGCAGTTCGGCATCGCGCTGCCCACCCTGAACGACCCGGAGCAGACGGAGGCCTTCATCGCCGACCGCATGGCCGCGGGAGCCGACTTCATCAAGGTGATCTACGAACCCGGATCCGCCGGGCGCCCGCTTCCCACGTTCGCAGCCTCGACGCTGGCGCGGATCGCGACCGCCGCGCACAGTCACGATCTGCTCGCCGTCTTCCACATCAGCACGGCGAAAGAGGCCGGGGAGGCCATCGCCGCGGGCGCCGACGCCCTGGTCCACATGTACTTCGATGACGCGGGCGGCCCGGATCTCATCGAAGCGGCCCGCAAGGCGGGGATTTTCCTCGTCCCGACACTCGCGGTGCTCGAGACGGTCACCGGGATGGCGGGCGGCCTGGAGTTGGCCGGGGATCCGCTGATCGCTCCCTTCCTGACTCCCGAGCAGCGCGGCGGTCTGGGTCAGGACTTCGGCCGGGAACCGGATCCGGACGGGATGGCGAGCATCCTGGCCGACGTCGGCGCGCTCCACGCCGCCGGCGTGCCGATCCTGGCCGGCTCGGACGCACCGAATCCCGGCACGACCCACGGAGCGAGCGTTCACCGGGAGCTCGAACTGCTCGTCCGCGCCGGTCTGACTCCGGTCGAGGCCCTGCACGCGGCAACCGCCGCGCCCGTCGACGCATTCGGCCTGGGCGACCGCGGCCGGATCGCGCCCGGGTTCAAGGCCGACCTCCTTCTGGTCCAGGGCGACGCGACCGCCGACGTGCTTGCAACCCGCGACATCGCCGGGATCTGGAAGGACGGTGTGCGCTTCGAGCGCCAAGCCGCCGCACCCGCGACCGGCCGACCGCGCCTCGAGCCCACCCTCCTGTCCGACTTCGAAGACGTTGACGGTGCGAGCCTGCCCGCCAAGTGGTTGCACTCGACCGATGCGTTCGCCGGCGGCAAATCGACGGTCACAACCACTGCCGCGCCGCGGAACGGCGGCGGCAAGGCGCTGCGGATCGAGGGCGAGATCAGGGAGGGCTTCGCCTTTCCGTGGTCCGGGGTGATGGTCCTGCTGGGCTCCCAGTTGGGCGACCCAGTCGACGCCGGCGGCATCCGCGCCCTGGCCTTCGATGCCCGCGGCGAGGGCGCGACCTACCAGGCGATGGCGTTCGCGGAAAGCCTCGGCATGAGGCCGGCGGCCGCCTCCTTCGACGCCGGAGAGGACTGGAGCCGGGTCGAGATCCCGCTGTCCTCGTTCGGCGGTCTCGACCCCTCGGGCGCGTGGGCGTTCTTCATCGGCGGACCCACAGGTCTCGGCGCCTTCTCGCTCGAGATCGACAACGTCGAACTGGTCGAGTAGCTAAGATCGCCCGATGCCTGACGGGCCCATGCCGGACTCACACGCCCACGGCCCGCTCAAGGGCATCCGCGTCCTCGACTTCACGAGCTTCATCGCCGGTTCCTACGGCGCGATGCTGCTCGGCGACCTGGGCGCCGATGTCCTTAAGATCGAATCGCCCGGCGGCGACAATGCACGCCACTGGGGACCCTTCATCGAGGGCGAGAGCCGGTTGTTCCAGGCCTGGAACCGGAACAAGCGTGGCATCGCCGTCGACCTGAAGACGGACCACGGACAGCAGGTCGTCTACGACCTGGCCCGGGACGCCGACGTGGCGATGGAGAACTTCCGCCCCGGCGTGGCGTCCAGGCTGGGCATCGACTACGACACCCTCAGCCGGCACAACCCGGCGATCGTCTACGCGTCGTCCAGCGCCTTCGGCGGCAGCGGACCGTACGCGCAGCGTCCAGGGTACGACCCGGTGCTGCAGTCGATGGCCGGCGCCGCGCACCTGCAGCAGCAGATGAACGGCGTCGCCGCCATCTGCCCGGTGGCGGTCTCCGACTACATGGCGGCGGTGCTGCTCGTCTGCTCGATCAACGCCGCGCTCCTCCACCGCGAGCGCACCGGAGAGGGCCAGTACATCGAGACGTCCCTGCTCCAGGCGATCATGAGCGCGCAAGCCCAGTCCTACCTGGTGCCGCTCGACGCGGAGATCACCGGTCCGCCGGGCATCTTCCCCTACCGCATGTTCGCCGCCGCCGACGGGCCGATCTTCATCGCCGCCGGCACGGACAAGTTCTGGAGACTGTTCTGCGAAGCGATCGGCCGCGACGATCTGGCCAGAGATCCGCGCTATGCGACGAACCCCCAGCGCGTCGCCCAGGCGAAGGAACTCAGCGCGGAGATCGACCCGATCGTCGCCTCACGACCCGCCCGCGCACTGGAAGCCGCCCTCGTCGAGGTTGGCGTTCCCTGCGCCGCGGTCCGCTCGGCCGACGAGTTCTTCGACGACCCCCAGGTCGAAGCGATGGCGATGAGCCAGACCGTTCAACACTCCACGATCGGCAGCCTGCGCATGGCGGGAGTGCCATGGCGCTTCTCCCGCTCGCCCGCGTCAATCCGGCGACCTGCCCCCGCCCTGGGCGAGCACACGGAAGAGGTACTCGACGAACTGGGCTACGACACGAAACGAATCGCGGCGCTGCGGACGTCAGGCGCCGTCCGTGGACCCGAGAACGACTCCAGCCGCGGTTCGTAGCCTGCGACCGCCCCTCATCCGGTATGACGTGAGTACGCCATCGCACAGCCGGGGCCGGGGTCCCGGTACGTCAGGTTTGGCGCCGGAAGCAGCCAAGCG
>JAGWAG010000026.1:35167-38909 GCA_021296535.1 Acidobacteriota bacterium
GTCTACTCCGGGATGGCGCCCGGCCTGGTAGCCGGCCAGTACGCACGCCACGAGCTGGAGATCGACGCCGTGCCGCTGGCGCGAAGGGCCGGAGTGCGCGTCGTGATGTCTCCGTGCACCGGGGTCGAGGCAGCGGCCCGGCGGCTCCTCGTCGATGGCCGCGAACCCCTGCCCTTCGACCTGGCCTCGTTCGACGTCGGCTCGAGCGTGGCGGCACTCGACCTGCCCGGAGTTCGGGAGCACGCGGTCCCCACGCGGCCCATCAACCGACTGGCTGCGGCGGTAGACGGTCGCCTGGATGCACTCACGAACACGGAGCCTCGGATCGTCGTCGTCGGCAGCGGCGCCGGCGGAATCGAACTCGCCTTCTGCGTCGACGCGCGGCTGCGACGCCAGGGTCTCGAACCCAGAACGACGATCGTCGAGGCAGGCGACCGCATCCTGCCCGGCTACCACCCGTCCCTGGCGCGCCGGATCGCGGCCGCGGCACGCGCGCGCGGCATCGAGACGATGTTCGGCGCCAAGGTCGAGGCGGTCGATGCGGACTCGGTCCAGCTCGAAGGCGGTGGCCGGCTCGACGCCGACCTCACGTTCTGGGTCACGGGCGCCGCCGCGCTGCCCATCTTCCGCGACTCGGATCTGCCGCTCGACGACGGCGGCTTCGTCCGTACGCGATCGACCCTGCAGGTCGAGGGGCACGACCACGTCTTTGCCGTCGGCGACTGCGCGACCCTGGCCGACCACCCGGGGCGCGCGCGCGCCGGCGTCTACGCGGTGCGCATGGGGCCTTACCTCATCGACAACCTGGAACGGCGCCTCGGCGGGCGGCCGCTGCGACGCTACACGCCGCAGGGCGACTTCCTTTCGCTGCTCAATCTCGGCGACGGAACGGCCGTGGGCGCAAAATGGGGACGTACGTTCGAGGGCAGGTGGGTCATGCGCCTGAAGGACCGGATCGACCGGCGATTCATGGAGCGCTTCCAGGCGCTCGGTCCGGACGGGGCGCCCCGACCCTGGCTTGCCGACATGACGGCCGAGGAAGGCGGCGAGGCTGACGGTGCAGGGCCGATGGGCCACGCGGGCGGAACCCAGGCGGCGGCCATGTTCTGCGGCGGCTGCGCCGCCAAGGTGGGGCCCGATCACCTTGGCAGGGCGCTCGCACGAGTGGGCCTGGACGAGAAGACCGGCCAGAGCGCCGACGTGATTCTGGATTTGGCAACCCCCGACGACGCTGTGGCATACCGGACACCGGCGGGGGACCAGGTCGTCGCTTCCCTCGACGCGTTTCCCGCCTTCACCGACGATCCATGGCTTGTCGGTCGGGTGGCCGCGGTCAACGCCTGCTCGGATCTCCATGCGACGGGCATAGCACCCCGGATCGCGCAGGCCCTGGTCACTCTGCCCCAGACCGCGGACGGCGAGGCGGCTGAGGAGCTGTTGTTCCAGGTCCTGGCCGGCGCGCGCGCGGCCCTGGATGCCGAAGACGTGCTGCTGCTCGGCGGCCACACGAACACCGGGCCCGAGCTGGTCGTCGGCTTTCACGTCGAAGGAGTCGCCAGGAACGGTCGCGGCCTCCTCCTCAAGGGCGCGGTGCAGCCCGGCGACGAGCTCGTACTGACCAAGCCGCTCGGCTGCGGCGTCCTGCTTGCCGCCGACCGGATGGGTCTTTGCCCGGGTCGCTCCATCCGCGCCGCACTCTCGTCGATGCAGACGAGCAACCGCGGCGCGCTCGAGGCGGCGCAGCGCGCCGAAACCCGCGCGGCGACCGACGTCAGCGGCTTCGGTCTCGCTGGCCACCTCGGCGAGATGGCCCTGGCCAGCGGCACCGACATCGAGATCGACGTCGATGCTCTCCCCGCCCTGCCGAGCGCCCTCGAACTGCTGGAACGTGGCGAGCGCAGCACGAGCCACCACCAGAATACGCGCCTGCCGTTGCCCGTGAGGCGACAGGCGCCACCGGGGCCCCAGCTGGAACTGGCGTTCGACCCCCAGACCGCGGGCGGCCTCGTGCTGGCGGTCGCACCGGATCGAAGCGAGAGCCTGATCGACGATTTGCGCTCCCAGGGGCTCGATGAGGCGCGTGTGATCGGACGCGCCCGACCGGCGCCTTCGGAGCGGCCGCAGTTGATCCTCCGCTAGGGAGCTTGCGCGTGAACCGCCCCCGACGGTAACGAAAATAGGGCGTAAGTCGTGCTAGGCTCCAGCGTCGTGACGACGCCACCCACGACGCCGCGCAAAGGCGCGCCAGCCAGTTCCGCACAACCAGCCAAGTCGCCGGCCGGTTCGGTTCGCGGCCGCGGCGCCGCAGCCAACCCGCGCAACCGCTTCGAGCGCATCGACGTCGACTTCGAGCCCGGAGAAAGCACGGCGGAACGTGGCGAAGTGCCGCCGACGGAGCTGTTCCGCGACGACTCGAAAACGGTCCTGTCGAAGAACGACTCGCCGGACCTCGGCTTCCAGTACCGCGGCTGCGAGCACGGCTGCATCTACTGTTACGCAAGGCCGACACACGAGTACCTCGGCTTCTCCGCCGGGCTCGACTTCGAGAGCCGGATACTCGTCAAGGAAAGGGCGCCTGAACTGCTGCGCCGGGCGCTGGAGAACCCCCGCTGGACGCCGCAGGTCATCATGCTCTCCGGCGTGACAGACCCCTACCAGCCGATCGAGCGGCGGCTCCGCGTCACCCGCCGGTGCCTGGAGGTGCTTGCCGAGTTCCGCAACCCGGTCGCGATCGTGACCAAGAACCACCTCGTGACCCGCGACCTCGACCTGCTCCTGGAACTCAACCGGTTCCAGGCCTGCGGCGTCTACCTGTCGATCACGTCCGTGTCGCCGTCGCTCTCGGCTCGTATGGAGCCCCGGGCATCGAGTCCCCGGCGGCGGCTGCAAGCCCTACGCGAACTGAGCGAGGCCGGCATTCCCTGCGGCGTGATGGCGGCGCCGATCATCCCCAGCCTGAACGACGACCAGATCCCGGCCATCCTCGAGGCGGCCGCCGAGGCCGGCGCGACGCGCGCCGGCTACATCCTGGTTCGGCTGCCGCATGGTCTGCGGAAACTCTTCGCCGACTGGCTCGGCACGCACTTTCCGGACCGGCGGGATCGGGTCCTGAACCGGCTGCGAGAGGCACACGACGGCGATCTGAACGACCCCCGCTTCCATCACCGGATGAAGGGTGGCGGAGAGTACGCCGAACAGATCGGCCGGCTGTTCGAGACCGTCCGCCGCCGCGTCGGGCTCGAGGGCGGCCGGACCGGTCGAACAGGAAGCCCATCGGCAACCGCATTCCGGCGCCGGACCGCCCAACGAACTCTCTTCCATCCGTGAGCCCGATGACCACTTGGGTCTGCAACCGCTCGCTGCTACAATGCGCGTCCGCTCGACGGCGGCAGCAGAGCCCCTGAAACACTTGAAGCGATAGGCGCGCCGGTCGGATCCCGACCCTCGGCAGACCGATCGGCTCGTTGCCTCCACGTCCGTCGATCGGCAAAGCAAACAGGAAATCGGAGACACAGGTGAAGTTCAACGGGCCTAAGGTCAAGCTCTCGCGCAAGCTGGGAGTCGCGCTCACGTCCAAGGCGGCGCGGTACATGGAAAAGAAGAGCCACCCGCCAGGCATGCACGGCCTGAAGCGGCGCAGGCGCCAGAGCAACTACGGAAGACAGTTGCTCGAGAAGCAGCGGCTCCGCTTCCAGTACAACGTCAGTGAGCGTCAGCTCCGCAACTACTACAAGCGCGCGAC
>JAGWAG010000161.1:0-6380 GCA_021296535.1 Acidobacteriota bacterium
CACCGCGGCGACCCTCCTGTTCCTGGCCGAACTCCTCCTGCGCCGTCGGCGGCGGCATGTAGCGACGGCTACCGCCACTGCAGCCCGCCGCGAGAGCCGGTCAGCCGCTTAGGCCTAGGCTGAATACATGCTGGACTTGGATCGGATCACAATCAAGCCCGGAGCTAGCAGGCAAAAGCCCTGATGTCGGTGATAGCCAGGACAGTCGTGAAACCAGGAATGCGGTGGGGTACGCCGCGCGCAGTAGTCCACGTTCGCGTAGTTCCGCTCTGACCGGGAGGCCGCACGGTCACGCGGTAGCGCAGATCTGTCGCTGGCGCGGAGTAAAGCCACCAGTGCTGGTTGATGGCGCAGCCGTTCAGGAGTTTGACCAAGACCTCGGCGTTGTCGGGAGTGAAGAAGTAGAAGACGGCGCTCTCGGGACCAAGCTGCGACTGTCGCTTGGCGTCGGCCCAGAGTCCGGTGTTCGGATCCTCGTACTCGATCGCGACCGTGAAGCCGTTGTCCAGGCACGCACGGTTGGAGGGACAGTTGGGATCGCCGGGGTCCGGGTCTGGATCGGGGTCCGGGTCTGGATCGGGCGGTTGCCCTCCGCCGCCCTCTAAGCATGAAGGTGGTCCGCCAATACTTCTCAAGTAGTCCGGAAAGGCGTCATAGAACTCTCGCCTGCTTATCCCGAAGGCACGTTCGAAAGCCCAATCAAAACCATGCCTGGCTTGCTGATTGACGATGCGCAGAGAGAGGATCCCGTTGGGGCTTTCCGCTACCAGTTTCTCCACCGCGATGTATCCAACGCGACCCGGCCAAAGGTCGGGCGACTTTTCCAAGGTTTCCAGGCAAGGTAAGGCCTCTCTGTCCGCGGGGCCCCTCATAAAGGCGCGGACATCTGACCTTCGCATTTCGCCACTCCTTATAAATGGTTCCCAGGAAATGTATGTAGCAAGCCCTTCGTTCAGCCAGTCGCCCAGCGGCTGCCAGTGGATGGTGAGACCACCCAATGACCAAGCCCACGCATGCGTGTATTCATGAACCGCACCTGCCTTGTGCTGGAGATCGGCACTCCACAGGGGCCACGTATTCAACCAGTCAGGATGTCTCACGTCGAAGAAGGGGCGACCGCCACTTTCATCAAGGCCGGTGGCGGAAGCGCCGCGGCCTCCACGCTCTTGATTACCCATTCCAGTAGCCACGACCTTCACCGTGATTCCACGCTGGACTTTTTCCGGGATGTCTCCACCCATCTGACTTGCGAGGAAGTCCTGCGCTATTGAGATTCCCTCTTTGATCAGTTCGAGCTCGCGCGGGGGGACATTGGGTGCCACGTCATACTGGAGAAGGGTGCCGGTTCCGTTGTGGTCGTCGCACGAGACGCCCGCGAACGTCCCTCCACGCGCCATGATTGCTTCCCGCCATCGCTGAAACGCAGGATCGGACGGAATGCAGACGTCGGTCAGCAACACGTCGAACTCCAGGAGGTCGCCGAGGTCGGTCAGGGCCACCGGCACCGGGGCGGTCAAGCGGTTGAGGCGGAGATCCAGCTCCCGGAGGTTGCCCAGACGGTCCAGTTCGGCCGGCAGAGGGCCCGTCAGGTCGTTGTATCCGAGTTCGACCGACCGCAGGTCGGTCAAGCTCCCCAGCCAGCCGGGGATCGGCCCGGTTCGGTTCGTCACCTGGAGATTCAGCTGTTCGAGGTCGGTGAGGCCGCTGAGCCACTCCGGAATCGGTCCCGCGGTCAGGCGGTTGTCGCTGAGGTCCAGCTCCCGGAGGTTGGCCAGACGGCCCAGCGCCGGGGGGATCGGCCCGGTTCGGTTCGTCCGCCAGAGTCTCAGCCGTTCGAGGTTGGTGAGGCCGTCCAGCCAGGACGGGATCGGTCCCGCCGTCAGGCGGTTGTTGTCACGGAGAAAAAGCACCCGGAGATTGGCCAGCCGGCCCAGTTCGGCCGGCAGCGGGCCGGTCAGGTCGTTGAAAGAGAGATTCAGCGAATCGAGGTCGAGCAAGTTCCCCAGCCAGGACGGGATCGTGCCGGTCCGGTTGGTGGCCCAGAGCCACAGACTCTCGAGGTGAACGAGGTCGCGTATCCATAAGGGGATCGGACCAGCCGTCAGGTCATTGCCCCCGAGGTTCAAGTGGCGGAGGTTGGTCAGGCGGCTCAGCGTCGGGGGAATCAGCCCGGTCAGGCGGTTGCCCGAAAGTTCCAGCTCGACGAGGTGGGCCAAGTTTCCCAAGGGGCCGGGTAACGGACCGGTCAGCCCGTTGTTGTCGAGACTCAGCCGCCTGACTCGACCGTCGTAGTCGGTCGAAACTCCGTGCCAGTCGTCGAGCGGCGCCGACGTCTTCCAGTTCGTGTTGACCGTCCAGCCCGCGCCATTCGTCGCGTCATAGAGCGCTTCCAGCACCCGCCGATCGGACTCCGCGTTGCCCTGTGCAACCGCCTCCGTCGCGAACGCCGCGCAGAACACGACGAGCGGCAGCACTCGGTACGAACGGATCGCGCGAATTCGAGTCTGAGTCATCCGGTAGGAAGTCCTTTCTGAGTCATTCGGTAGGAAGTCCTCGCATCAGAACTCCTCACGGTATCGCCTGGCCGCCAGCCGCTTCGACGGACGCACCCTCGGCAACCTCGCCAAGATCGTCTACAAGCAGGAGCCGCTCATACTCGCCGCGCCTAGGCTAGCTCAGCGCACGCTCAACCTCAAACAGGAGAGCTGTCCAGCGAGAAGTGAGCATCCGTGTTGTCAAGATGCCAGGTTAGCCGGAGCATTCGAGCGTTTCCGCGCACTTCGGCGGCGGTGGCGGTTGCGGCCTTGCTGCAGCAGGACGTTGGCGAGAATGACGAGCTTTCTCATGACCGCGACGAGGGCGACGTTGTGCTCCTTGCCGGCTTCGCGGAGTCTGCGGTAGAAGTCGCGCTGCGGGGGATTGAAGCGGATTGCCGCCAGCGCGGCCATGTGAATGGCTCGCCTCGGCGCAGCGCGGCCGCCTCGCACATGGCGACGGCCCTGGTGCTTGCCGCTGTGGTTGGCCCAGGGCGCCGTTCCGAGCGGCGCGGCTACGGCGCGCCGGTCGAGACTCCCGAGTTCCGGCATGGTGGCGATCAGGCTGGCGACGGTGGCGGGGCCGACTCCGGGGATCGACCGCAGTACTTCGGCCCGGCGGGCAAGCCCTTCATCGGCTCCGATCGCGGTGCGAATGTCCCGGTCAAGCGCCGCAACGCGGGTGGCGAGACAGCGCAGTTTCCTCAACTTCCACCGCCCGTGCCTGTTTGCCAGCGAAGTCACCGACACCAAGGGCAGGACCAGGAAGCGCTACCGCTACAAGGATGTGATGACACCATTCGAGAAGCCCAGGTCCCTGCCCGAAGTCGAGCAGTACCTCAAGCCCGGCGTGACCATCGCCTCCCTCGAACACCACGCCGGAGCCATCAGCGATCTCGACGCCGCCGTCGCCCTCAAACGGGCTCGCGCCAGACTCTTCGAACTCATCGCCCGGGAGTCCGATCCGCAGCGCCGCCAGACCGCCTGAACCGACCGCAGCGCCGATGCCGGCGATCGTCACGGCCGCCAACTCCAGGCCTGCGGCCCCGCGCCACCAGTGCCCCAACCGCGTGCCGAGCGCGCTACCCTCGGGCGGCAGACGGTACGTCCGGGACTTCCCGGACTTGACGCGCGACAACATCCGAACCTGCCTCGCCTTCGCGGCCGATCGCGAGCGGCGGCCCGCCGCAACCGGCGCAGGGTGAGGCTGCTCTTCGTCCAGAACCTCTCACCGAGGTTCTGCGACCGCCTTCACGACATTCGGACGAACTCCCTTCATGTGCGAGCCGTCGGTCTGGCGACTGCAGACGATTCCGATGTCTGGGCGTACGCGCAGCAGCACGGATTGACCATCGTGTCGAGGACGGCGACTTCAAGTTCGCAAGGCGGAACGTACCCCCAAAGAAGGGCTGCCACCGACGAGCTACGGCGAGATACTTCTCAACGCGGTCCAGACCAGGACCCCGGCCAGGCCAGCGTCCGTGCCGAGAACGGCCGGTTCGACGCGCACGTCGTCGATCGGGAACACACGGACACGCTCGGCCAGCTCCTGGCGAACACCGTCGAACAGCAGGTCGCCGAGGCCGGCGACGCCGCCGCCGAGCACGATGAGCTCCGGATGAAGGGCGACGACGACGTTGGCCACAGCAATGCCGACGAGGCGGGCGATCCGCTCCAGTTCCCACTTGACCGCCTCGTCGCCGGCCCTTGCCGCCTCGCCCATCGTTTCCGCCGTGACCTCTCCTGCGTCGCCGCCGGTGAGGTCGAACAGCGCGGACGCCTGGCCCGAGCGTAGAAGCCGGACGCCAGCGGCGGCGATTGCCGGGCCGCTCGCCACCGCCTCCAGGCAGCCGCGGTTGCCGCAGCCGCACAGCGGGCCGGTCGGGTCGACGATCTGGTGGCCCAGTTCTCCCGCCGAACCAAGCGGCCCCAGCCGTAGCTTGCCGTCCACGACGACACCACCACCGATCCCGGTGCCGAGGGCGAACAGAGCCATCGTCGACGTTCCCCGCCCGGCGCCCAGCGTGAACTCGCCCAACGTGGCCGCGCGTACATCGTTCAGCAGATGGACGGGCACCTCCAGCCGTTCGCCCAGGATCCGCGCCACCGGTACGTCGCGCCACTGGGTTGGCAGGTTGGGCAGGAAGCGGGTTATCCCGGCCTCGAGATCCACCCATCCCGGACAGCCGACGCCAACCGCGGCGGGACGCTCGCCGACGTCCCGGCCCAGTTCAAGGATGCCCTCAGCGATCTGGTCGAGCACCGGCTCCCAACCCTCATAGCCGCCGCCCTCGAGGTTCCGCCGCGCGATCAGGCGGTACTCGCCCGCCGCCGGGTCGACGGATCCCAGCGCCAGCCCGATGTGGGAACCGCCGAGATCGACCGCGCCGTAGAGCAAGCTCCCGGAGTCCTCAGTCGTCCCAGAACCTTCAGAGGTCATCGTTCGACGTCGAGACTCTCACAAAGGGAAACGGCGCGCCCAGCGAAGTGGACGCGCCGCATATCGAAGGCTCTAGTTCTTGTCGACGGTTACCGGGCGCCGCCCGCCGCCGGAGTCGCGGCCGCCGAAGCGCCCTCCGTCTCGGTGATCTGCTCGTCGCCCCGATCCTCCGAGTAGTCGATGAAGCCGATCATCATCTCGTCGGTCGTCGGGCCGCCGAACTGGACGGCGCGGGTCGTGTCGAGCTCAAGTACCGTCAGCTCGTTCCGCTCCTCCGTGTTGACGTAGGTCATCAGCACGTCGACGCGGGTTCCGGCCGGAATGTCCTTCGGCTCCTTGTAGATGTAGTTCGTCTGCCAGTTCCAGTCGTATGCCGGAACGTCGAGGAGAACCTCCTCGGTGCCGTCCGGGTAGTACGCCGTGTACTTGGCGTCCAGCCCCCGAAGGTGGGAGTGCGGCAGGTAACCGTAGATCGTCGTCGGGTACTCGAAGACCTTCGAGGCGCCGATGATCCAGTTCTCATGACCGGGCGGAATCTCGAAATCGCTGTTGCCGACCCCTTCCCACTTGGCGATTCGGTCGATCTTCGCGTCCTTGGGATGGAACTTGAAGGCCATCTGGGAGCGATCCCAGACACCGGTGTCCACGCCCGGCTCCTTGTTGTAGTGCATCGAGAAGTAGAGCTGGGTGCCCGGCGTCAGCAGGCGGCCGGCCCCGTCGGGAAGGTGGAACGGCTCGGTACCGGGGGCGATGCCGCCGATCAGACCCGAGGCGCCCGGCGTCTCGGTCTCCGCCGCGATCCGGGAACCGACCACGTGGTGAACCACGTCGCTGCCGGACCGGAACTCGATCGCCTTGATCCAGCGCGGTTCCGACAGCATCTCGTTCGTGATCATCTCCGCCTTCAGACTGATGTTCAGGTCCTTCACGTCGTCGTCGACCCAGAAAGGCTCGGCCAGATCGAGCACCAGGTCCGGCTCGCCGATCAGCCATCCGGTCGGCCACTCGACCGGCTCCGGCGCGTTCGCCGGATCGCCGCGGCGGGCGCCCGTGCTGGCCCAACTCAGGATCGTGTCGACTTCCTCCTGGCTCAAAATCCGCTCGTTCGTGAACAGCCCGTGGGTTTCCTCGCTCGCGAACCAGGGCGGCATCCGCTTCGCCTCTACCTGGCGGGCGATGCTGCGGGCCCAGGGACGGCTCTCCTCGTACGTCGTCAGGGCCATCGGCGCCTTCATGCCGCCGTAGGCCACACCCTCGGGCCGGTGGCAGCCCTGGCAGGAGCGCTGGAGGATCGGCTCGACATCCTCATGGAAGGTCACGACGTCCTTCGCGTCGACTTCGTTGGGTCCGGCGGCGAGAGCCGGAGCGGCAACGACAAGCAGCAAGGTGACAAGAGCGCAGCAGCG
>JAGWAG010000161.1:6477-10176 GCA_021296535.1 Acidobacteriota bacterium
GAAGCAGTTTGCCGGAGCTAGTCCGGCAGCACTGTCTCAAGCCGGTCGATCGCATGAACCGGCGCGCCCTCGCCCTTCATCAGAGGCGCGACAGCCCGCAGCACAAGGCGCTGCCGGGCCAGCCGCCCCTGACCGGCGAAGGCCGCGGACTCCACGCGCAGGCTGAAGTGACTGCCCTCGCCCGTCACGTCGACGCGGGCGCCCGGCAGCGCCGCGGCCACGGCTTCCCGAATGCGCTCGGCCGTCTCCTGCGGCGATGGCTGTTCAGCGATCTCCATTCCACGGGGCCGTTTCGACCAGGCGCCGATCGATCAGCCGGCGGCTCGGGCAGCCGGGATGTCGACATCCAGGCGCTGCCCGTGCTCGCTGTCCACCACCGTGATCGAGGCGCCCTGGGCCCGCCCGGCACTGTCCTGGTCGAGCAGGAAGTACAGATCGCCGACCTGCACCCGGACCTCCGATCCCGTCGCCGGCCCGAAGCCGAGAAAGGGCTGGAACTTCGCGTCGATGCCGAAGTGCAGCTGTACGTCCGGTTGCTGGGCCTGCTGCTGCTGTTGGGCGTTGCGGAGGATCTGCTCCGCCTCCGCGCTGATCGAAATCGCTACTTGGTCGCCTGTCAACGCGGGTCGGTCCATGCCCAGCGCATCGTGAAGCTCACCGCTGTCGTACATCTCCTTGACGATGTCGCAGCCGCCCATGAACTCGCCGCCGACGTAGAGCTGGGGGATCGTCGGCCAGTCGGAGAACTCCTTGACCCCTTCGCGCACCTCGGGGTCTGGTACTGGGGAAGCAGCCGGTTCAGCACCTGGACGACCTGGGCGGAGAAGCCGCATTGGGGGGCCGCGGGATTGCCCTTCATGAAGAGGACGGTGGAACCGGAATCCACGATCCCCTGGATGCGGGACTCAAGTTCGGGGGGAATGGGCATGATCAACCTCTGAGTAGCGTTGAGGCGATAGTCTATCCCGCCGATCAGGAAGGACTCCGAGGCGAGCAAGGAGATTGCGCAGAATGAACAACGCATGTGGAGGCGGGGCCCATCCCTCCGGGCCCGAGCAACCAGGCAACAGAACGATGATCCGACGACAGACCGCCGCGCTGGCGCTCCTGGCAGCCTTGACCGTCGGTTCGGTGTACGCCGAAGAGTGGACCTCCTGGCGCGGTCCCCATCAGAACGGAACCTCCTCCCAGACCGGTCTCATCGACACCTGGAACCCGGAGGGCGAAAACCTGATCTGGCGCCGGGACTTCATCGGCCGCTCCACGCCGGTGGTCATGGGCGGGCGCGTGTTCGTCAACGGGCGCGACGGGTCCGGGGTCGACCAGCAAGCCGTCATCGCGGCATTCGACGCCGGGACCGGCGTTCCCGTCTGGGAGCGGCGCTACAACCTCTACCTCACCACGGTGCCCATGAACCGCGTCGGGTGGGCCTCGCTCACCGGCGATCCGGAAACCGGCTACATCTACGCGCAACTGGTCAGCGGCTTCTTCCTCTGCCTGGACCGTGACGGCAACACTGTGTGGTCGCGATCCCTCAAGGAGGAACACGGACGTTTCGAAGGCTACGGCGGACGTACCGCGTCCGCGGTGATCCACGAGGATCTGGTCATCCTGAACATGATCAACGGCAGTTGGGGAAACCAGGGCGCGCCCCGGCACCGCTACTACGCTTTCGACAAGCGATCCGGGGCGGTGCGCTGGATGTCGACTCCGGGCGGCACCGTCTACGACCGGAACACGCAATCGGTCCCCGTTCTCGCGACGATCGACGGCCAGCGGCTCGTCATCGGCGGCAACGCGGACGGACACATCTACGCGCTGCAGGCCCGCACCGGCAGGAAGGTCTGGGAGTTCGAGCTTTCCAAGCGCGGAATCAACGTTTCGCCCGTGGTCGACGACGCGGGCCGGGTATTCGTCTCCCACAGCGAGGAGAACGTCGACGAGGCGACGCTCGGCCGGGTGGTGGCGATCGACGGCACCGCCAGCGGCGACATCACGGCGACCGGCGAACTGTGGCGCTGGAACCGGAACAAGGCCGGTTTCCCGTCGCCCGCGCTTCACGAGGGCCGGCTGTACATCGTGAGCAATCAGGGCAACCTCGCCGCCGTCGACGCCGCCACCGGCGACGTCCATTGGGAACTGAGCATCGGCACGGTCGGCAAGGCCTCGCCCGTCTGGGCCGACGGCAAGCTCTTCGCCCCTGAGACGAACGGCCACTTCGCCATCGTCCGGCCCGGCGACGACAGCGCCGAGATCCTCGCCCGGCACGAGCTGAAGATGCCGGACGGCCGCCGCTACGCGGAGTTCTACGGGTCGCCAGCGGTCGCCTACGGGCGGATCTACTTCACGACGGAAGAGGGCCTGTACTGTCTCGGCGACAAGGATGCGCCGTTCGAGGTCGCGTCCTCCGACCCGCCGAGTCTCGGCGACGAAGGCTCGGCGGAAGGCCAGCCGGCGTCACTGCTCGTGAACCCGGCCGAAGTCACCGCGGGCCCCGGCGAGACACACGACTTCGAGGTGGAAGCGTTCGACGCGAGTGGCCGGTCGCTGGGACCAGTCAGGGTCACTTGGTCGCTGCGCGATAGCCACGCCTACGGCGGCACCGACAGAACGTTCCGACTGAGCGGGGACGCGCGCGCAGAGGACGACAACGTTCGCGATGCCAGCGTCACCTTCCCCGATGGACCCGTCTTTGCGACGGGCGCCCTGGTCGCCAGAGTCGGAGACATCGAGGCCGAGGCCCGGTTCCGGGTCTTCCCGCCCCTGCCCTGGAGCGAGGACTTCTCGGGCGGCAAGCGCGGTCTCTGGATCGGCGGCGGCCGTTACGACGTGACGGAAGAGAACGGTGACAGCATCCTGATCAAGCCGGTGGCAGAGCGGGGTCTTCTTCGTTCGCCGCTGCTGCTCGGTCCGCCCAGCCTCGGCGACTACACGATCCAGGCCGACGTTCGCCTCTCGCAGAAGGGCCGCCGCAAATCGGACGCGGGGATGATCAACAGCGGCTACATCCTGGACCTGCTCGGCATTCACCAGCGCTTGCAGATCCGCTCGTGGTCGGCACAACTCCGGGTCGAGAGTGCAGCCGATTTCGAAGTTGAGATGGACCAGTGGTACACGATGAAGCTCCAGGTCGAGTCCGACGACGACGAGGCCCGGATTCGCGGCAAGGTCTGGGCGCGCGGTGCGGATGAGCCCGCGGACTGGACCGTGACCGCGGTCGACCCCCATCCGATTCGAAACGGCTCCCCGGGTCTGCTCGGCTATTCACCGTCCGTCGTCTCGTACGACAACGTGCTGATCACGCCCAACTGAGTCCGGGAAGGCGGCGGGAGGCAGCGCGATGGAACGGAAGATCCGCATGGGCATGGTCGGCGGCGGCCAGGGCGCCTTCATCGGCGCAGTCCACCGCATGGCGGCGGGCCTCGACGGGCTGATCGAACTCGCCTGCGGCGCCTTCAGCTCGGATCCCGAACGCTCCAGGGCCTCAGGCGCCGAGCTCTTCCTGCCGCCCGAGCGGTGCTACGGCACCTACCAGGAGATGATGGCGCGCGAGGCCGCCCTCGACCCGGCCGAGCGGATGGACTTCGTCTCCATCGTCACCCCGAACCACATGCACTTCCCGGTCGCTGTGGCGGCGCTCGAAGCGGGCTTCCACGTGATGAGCGACAAGCCGATGACGAAGTCGGCGGCCGAGGCGGA
>JAGWAG010000027.1:0-42561 GCA_021296535.1 Acidobacteriota bacterium
CGAGGTCGATCAGCCGGGAGAGCTTGCGGCAGGAGTCGGCGTCCCACCCGCCGCCGTAGACGTTCACGTCTTCGGCGAAGATCGCGATCGGCCAGCCGTCGAGGCGCGCGAGTCCGGTGATGATCGACTTCCCCCAGTCGCGGCCGATCTCGAAGAAGGAGTCGTGGTCGACGATCCGTCCCATCACCTCGCGCATCCTGTACGTCCGCTTCGGATCGCGGGGGACGATGTCGAGCAGCTCCGGGTCGCGTCGCTTGGGGTCGTCGGAGCGCTCTGACTCGGGAAGACGCGGCGGCAACTCGTCCACGTTCGTCGGCAGGTAGGAGAGGAAACGCCGGGCGCGCTCGAACGCCTCCTCCTCCGAGTCCACGGCATCGTCGATCGCCCCGTTCGAGGTGTGGATGCGGGCGTGGCCCAGTTCTTCCTTCGGCACCACGCCGCCGCCGGCCCACTCGACCAGGGCCGGCCCGGCGATCATCATCTGGGCGGTGTCGCGGACGATGACCGAGTAGTGGGCGGTGCACACGCGGGCCGCTCCGATGCCGGCCACCGAACCGAGGGCGAGCGACACCGACGGGGCGACCGCGAGGTGCTGGACGACGACCTCCCAGCCGCGCAGTTGGGGGATGTAGGTGCGGCCCGCCATCTCGATCGTCTTGACCGAGCCGCCGCCGCCCATGCCGTCGACGAGGCGCACGTGGGGGAGCTTCATCTCCAGCGCCAGACCCTCGGCGTGGCTGCGCTTGGCCGGGATCGAGGCGTCGGCCGATCCGCCGCGCACGGTGAAATCGTCGCCGGAGACGATCGCGGGACGGCCGTCGATTTCGCCCATCCCGAAGACGAAGTTCGAGGGACGGAAGGCCACGAGCTCGCCGTCCTCGGTGTACTCGGAGCGCCCCGCGATCTCGCCCACTTCGTGGAAGCTGTCCGCATCGATCATCGCGTCGATCCGCTCGCGCACGGTCAGCTTGCCGAAATGGTGCTGGCGCTCGACCTTCTCGGGGCCGCCCATCTCCCGGGCCAGCGCCCGCCGGCGTTCGAGTTCCTCGATCTCGGGCTTCCAGGTCATCGTCCCGCGCTCAGTCTTCGTCGTCCCGGCTCGCCGCCCGACGCAACAACTTGCGCAGGTCGCGCTCCATCCGGGGCAGGCGGTCGAGCACCGCCTGAATACGCAACTGCTGCGTCTTCGGCCGAGCCGGGTCGCCGAAGAGTATTGCGCCCTCCGGCACGTCCCGGTAGGCCACCGTCGTGCCGCCGAGTACCGCGCCGTCGCCGATTACGATGCCGTCCGCGACGCCTGCGCCGCCGGCGAGCACGACGCCGCTGCCGATTTTCGCTCGGCCGGCGATCCTCACCGTTGGCACGACCAGGGTGTGCTCGCCGATCGTCACGTTGTGGGCGATATGGACGAGGTCGCCGATTTTGCAGCCGCGCCCGATCACCGTCGCGTCGAGAGCGGCACGGTCGATCGTGACCTGGGAGCCGATCTCGACGTCATCGCCGATCTCGACCGTGCCGACCTGGGGGATCTTCACGTGGCGGCCGCCGCGCTGCAGATACCCGTAGCCGTCGCAGCCGATCACGGTGCCGCCGTGGACCGTAACGCGCGCACCGACCGTCACGTCCTGGAAACAGGATGCAGTCGGGGCCGATCCGGCTGCGCCGGCCGACGCAGGAGTTCGCGTGGAGCACGGAGCGGTCGCCGATCTCGGCCTCGTCGCGCACCGTGACGCCTGGACCGATGACCACGTCGGCGCCTATCGAGGCGTTTGCGGAGACAACGGCGGTCGGATGAACTCCCGGCGCTTCGGACCGGCGCTCGCGGTCGATGTGGCGGAGCACGACGACGAAAGCGGCGAACGGATCCTCGACGACGATCTGGTGAGCCGAAAGACTGCTTGTCGCCAAGGGTACGAACAGCGCGCCGGCCCGCGTGTCCGTGGCCCGCAGCGTCCGCTCATCCTTGGCGAAGGCCAACTGGTCGGGGCCGGCCTGCTCCAGGGAGGCGACCGAGCCGTGGAGTTCGGACGTGACCCCGTCTTCCGCGAGCAGGTCGCGGACCTCGTCGAGCGTCTTCTCGAGTCGCGACACGCGGGATAGCCGAACGCGGGGTTCAGTCTCCCAGACGGTAGACGTGCCGCGCCGTGTCGCGGAAGAGCGCCGTCTTTTCGTCCTCGGAGCAGTCCGCAACGATGCGCTGGAAGGAGTTCCAGAGCAGGGTGTACGAGCCGCCTGCCCGGTCGACCGGAAAGTTCGACTCGAACATGCAGCGGTCGACACCGAAGCGGTCGATGCAGTGGAGGTAGTAGGGCCGGTGGGCTTCGGCGGTGTCGGCCGAGGACGGCGGTTCGTCCTGTTTGTGCCAGCCGAACCCGCAGATCTTCATTGGCAGACCGCCGAGCTTGACCACCACGTTGTCGCAGCGAGCGAGGTCGGTAATCGACTTGCGCCAGTCCGCCTCGACTTCGCGGCGCCGGCCTTTGTAGGGCCCGATCCCGAGCGGACCGCCGACGTGATCGAGGATGATCCGGGTGTCCGGGAAGGCGTGCGCCAGATCGGTCAGTTCGTCGATCTGGGGATGGTAGAGCCAAGCGTCGAAGCTCAGGAACCCGCGGCGGAAGTCGGAGCGCAGCAGCATGCTCGGCGGCGGCTTCGAGTGGGAGACCCGGATATCGGGACTCGGGTCGTAGGCGGCGGAGTGGCGGATGCCGCGGAAGCGTCCGCCGCCCGCCTCGATGTGAGCTTCCAGGACGCCCCTGGCGCGATCGCCCAGGAGCATGTTCGCGTGGCTGACGATGCCGGCGATCGACGCGCCGGCGGCGTCGCTTCGCTCGGCAACCTCCAGGACGAACTCCGTTTCGCCGACGACCCGCATCTCCTCGGGACCGTCCTCCCGGTAGCCGGACGCGCACTCGACGAACACGGTCGAGGTCACGTTGTGGCCGGCACCCGTGTCGCCGTGGAGCTCCTCCAGCATGTACCGGGATTCGCGGTAGTCCCAGAGGTGGTGGTGCGGGTCGCAGATCTCCCGGTCCGGGTCGATCGGCTCTTCCTGCGTTCGGGCCAGCCAGGCCGCTTCCTGTTCGTTCATGCGCGTGATTCCTGTCTTGACGAAGACGGGTCGTGTTCGTTGGCCCATACGACGCGCGGCGGCGTCAGGAGTTGTCCTTGCGAGTTCGGATCTCGCCGAAGACCTCGGCGTCGGAGGCGCCCGCCATGCCCAGCAGCGCGCGGATGCCCGCGTCGTCGGGCCGCAGGAAGGGGTTGGTTCGCTTCTCGACCCCAAGGTTCGAGGGCACTGTCGGCTTGCCGTCCCGCCGCAGCTCCTCGATCTCCGCAACCCGCTCCATCAGTTCCTCGTTGTCCGGGTCGACCGTGACGGCGAAGTGGGCGTTCGAGAGCGTGTACTCGTGGCCGCGGGCGCGGAGCTTGGCCAGGGAATCCCACATCTGCTCCATCGTGCCCTCGAAGACCCGGCCGCAGCCCAGGGCGAACAGCGTGTCGGCGCAGAAGAGGGCGCGGTCCTTCTCGAACCAGTAGGTGATGTGCCCCGTGGTGTGCCCGGGCGTGTCGATCACCTCCGCCTCGGCCTCGCCGAACTGGAAGCGGTCGCCCTCACGGACGGTCAGGTCGAGCCCAGGAATACGGTGCTCGTCGGCGGCGGGCCCCACAACCTGGCAGCCGTACTTCGCCTTCAGGTCGGGCACGGCGGCGATGTGGTCCATGTGGTGGTGGGTGATGACGATCCAGTCGATCCCGAAGCCGCGCGCGGCGAGCGCCGCCTCGATCGGGCCGGTCTCCGGCGGATCGACGACCGCCGTCTTGCCGCTTCCGGTCTCGTGGAGCAGATAGGAGTAGTTGTCGCTCAGGACGGGGATCGTCTGGATCTCGAGCACGGGATTCTCCGGCAGACGGTAGGACGCGCCAAGCGCGTTTGGAGGCTTGGGGGAAGGCGGACGGGACTATATCCGCCGCCCCTCGATCGAGTCTCTCGCCGCGTTGTGCAAGACGGGGAGGGTGGTTGCTCGCTGCGGAACATCGGCTGGTGTCTCGTGGAGCAGTTTGTACGGTTCATTTTGTGGCGTCACAAGCGCACACTTTTCTCTGCGGTCAGTTTTGTGCGGTACAGTTAGATCCGCCGTGAGCGAACACTTTGAGCAGCCGAAGCGCCGGGGGAGACCATCTCGGCCGGAGCTGTACCGCCGTTTGCACGCCGATGTCGCCGACCTGCGAGGCCGATTGGGCGGTTTACCGACGCCCTTGGAGGCGAACGATATCTGGCGCGGAATCTGGTACGAGGAGGCCCATCACTCGACCGCGATCGAGGGCAACACCCTGGTGCTCAAGCAGGTGGAGCAGTTGCTCGCAGAGGGTCGGGCGGTCGGCAACAAGGAGCTCCGCGAGTACCTTGAAGTGCGGGGCTACGGCACGGCGGCCGAGTGGGTCTACCGACAGGCAGTTGGCTCTGGTGGAAGCGGCCGGCCGGATGCGCTCCTGACTCTGGCTGAGGTGCGCCACGTTCACCACGCGGCGATGGCACCGGTGTGGGACGTCGCTCCACATCCCGATGCCACCGGGCGGGAAGCCCCGGGCTCCTTTCGCGAGCATGAGATTCGACCGTTTCCCGGGGGCATGATCCCCGTCACATGGCCTCTGGTAGCCAGCGAGATCGAAACCTGGGTGGCGGCGGCCAATGCCCTGGATGCGGATGCTCCGGCGTTCCCCGAGGCGCTTGCTCAGATTCACTGCCGGTTCGAGCAGATCCATCCGTTCCTTGACGGCAACGGCCGCACAGGGCGGCTGTTGCTGAACCTGATCCTCGTTCGTCTCGGCTTCCCGCCGGCGATTGTCTACAAGCGCGACAGAGGCAAGTACCTGGAGGCCCTGCGACGAGCCGACGCCGGTGAGCACGGGCCGCTGGCGGAGCTCCTGGCCCGGGCGATCCTCGACAACCTCTACCGGAACGTCATTCCGGCGGTCGCGGGTCCAGCTCGGCTTGTGCCTCTTGCCGCCCTGGCCACCGCCGATCTCAAGGCAGGGGCGCTCCGCGTCGCAGCCATCCGTGGACGTCTCAGAGCGATTCGTGATCCTGATGGCCGGTGGCGCAGCTCACGTCGCTGGGTCAACGAGTACGGCAAAGGACGCTACAGGCGGTCGCCGGACTAGCGCCGCCCGGACCGGCGTCTGGGTTCCCGGCTCAGGCGTGCTCCCGGACCACCGAGTTGTTCAGCTCGACGCCGAGGCCGGGACCTTCCGGTACCGCTATCGAACCGTTCTCGAAGCGCTCCGGCGGCTCGACGAGGTCGCCGCGCCACATGGCTTCGCCCCACTGCATTTCCAGGATCTCGAAGTTGGCTAAGCCCGCGCAGAGTTGGGCGGAGGCCGCCGTGGCGACGGGGCCGCTCGGGTTGTGGGGAGACACGGCGACGCCGTCGAGTTCGGCGACTGCTGCGATCTTGCGCGCCTCGTGGAGCCCGCCGCAGTGCTTCACGTCGGGCATGATCACGTCGACCGCCTGTTCCCGGCAGAGGGGACCGAAGCCCTCGATCCCGAACAGGAACTCGCCGCCGGCCATCGATCGCCTTCGTTGCGGCGACATCGGTCGGAGCGACCGGCTCCTCGTACCAGGCCAGGTTCTGGGGTTCGAGCCGCTTGGCGACGTCGATCGCCAGCTCGACGTCGAAGAAGCTGTGGCAGTCGATCAGGATGTCGACATCCGGCCCGATTGCGGCCCGGATCGCCTCGACGCAGGCAACGCCGAGGTCGGCGGCCGCGGCGACTTCGGACGCGGGAGCGTCGAGCGCCGGAAAGCCGTCGAACGGGGCGGCCTTGATCGCCGTGAAGCCCTCTGCGACCGCGGCGCGGGCATTGGCCGCGAAGGCGGCGGGAGTGCGTTCCCGGGTGACGCGGTTGATGTTCGCGTAGGCCGGCGACCGCCGGCCAACTGGTGGACGGGTGCGTCCACGGCCTTGCCGACCAGGTCCCAGAGCGCCTGCTCGATGGCGGAGAAGGCGGTCGTCTCGAAGATGCTGCCGGCCGCCGCCCGCGCGCGCCCGGCGGCCCGGTAGGCCTCGATGTCGAAGGGCGAGCGGCCGCGGGCGACCTCGAAGGCCTCATTCAGAGCCGGCAGCTCGCGGCGGTTGCCGACCGAGCACTCGCCGAGTCCGGCAAGGCCGCGGTTCGTGCGCAGATGAACGAACATCCAGGCCGTGCGTTCGCTCACCCGCACGGAGGTGAGCGCCAACTCCTCGACGCGCAGTGACCGTTCGGCCGCTCCAGACGGCTGGGTAGCGAGCACGGGGGAGGCGGCGACGGGCAGTGATGCCGCCGCGCCGGCCGCCGCAACCATCTGCCGCCGCGTGAGCTGCGTCGCCGTTGTCCGGCCTTTCTTCATCGGCGCGGACTACGGTAGCAGCGAGCCTCCGACTGGGCGCCGCCGGGCTGCCAGCAGCCCGGCGCTCGCGATCCGGACGAGCGGCCGCCTTTACCAGTTGTAGGTCAGCGAAGCGACCACGTTCCGGCCCGGACTCGAATAGAGCAGGAGGCTCGGATCGTTCGCCTGGCGACCGCGCACATGCCAGGACTCGAAGTACGCCTCGTCCGTCGCATTGAGCACACCGACCCGCAGCTTCATGTCGGCCGGCAGAGCGAAGAACGCGACGACATCGACGACCTGGTAGCCATCCGGGATGTGCTCGCCCTCGGCGACCTTCCCGGGGTCGCGGTCGTCCACGATGCGGATCGATCCGTCGAGGCCCCACTTCGCCGAGTCGGCCAGGTAGCGCAGTCCCACCACGCCCTCGTTGGGAGCGATCGAGGCCAGCGGAACGTCGATCTCTCCGGTCGTGTCGTGGCCGTCGATATGGGCGTAGGCCGCGCGGAGCAGGACGTTGTCGCCGAGGCGCGACTCGAGCCGGAACTCGACGCCGTCGATCTCGACTTCCGTCAAGTTCACGTTCTGGAACTCGACCACGTTGAGTTGCCGGTTGAAGCCGGCGGTCTGGAACTCGATGAAGTCGTCGTAGTGGTTGCGGAAGCCGCCGATGCTCCAGCTCGTGCCGCCGGCGCTCCAGCGCAGGCCGAGTTCGAAGTTGTCGCTGATCTCGGGGTCGAGCCCGGGGTTGGCGAGCGTCTGGTAGCCGCCGGCCAGGTTGGTGAATCCGGTGTTGATCGAGCTGTACGGCGGCGCCCGGAAGCCGGCCGCGTACTGGGCGGTCAGCGTGGTCGTTCTGTGGAGTTCGAACGCCGCACCGAGCTTGGGCGAGACGGCGTCCGCGTCCAGACTGGCCACCGGCAGACCGCCGGCGGCGATGTAGACCGCGTCGCCCGGGTCGGCGTCGACGATGAAGCGGTCGTAGCGGACCCCGGGGATCAGGGTGATCCGGTTCCAGCGCAGTTCGGCCTGGGCGTAGGCGCCGGTCTCTTCCGTGTCGGTCTGCGGGAAGTACTTGCTCGGGAAGACGAGCTGGGTGGGCACGACCCTGCCGGAAAGATCGTGCTCGATCCGGTCGCGCAGCATGTCGAACTCGTCGGCGAGGAAACTGCCGCCGAAATGAAACGCACTGCTGAACGAGTCCCCGGTTCCTGTCTCGACCAGGCCGTTGACATCGGCGCTGAAGGTCGTCTGTTCGAAGGTCAGGTTGCCGTTCCGGTTCGTCTCGAGCGGCGGCCCGAAGGCGGCGAAGAGGCGGTGTTCCCTGACATTCTGCGCCGTGTCCACGCTCTGGGTGTTGATCCGCCAGCTCCACTGGTCGACGGTGCCGCGGCTCGTGATGACCTGTTCCAGGGAAGCCCGGTTGCGATCCTGGGTGTCCTCCGCCAGGACCTCGAAGTTCGTGATCGTGAACGGGCCGAGGCGGCTGGTGCCGAGGGCGGAGATGACCTCCGTTTCCGCATCGGTGGTGTTCAGCTCGAAGGTGGCGCGCAGGGTGTTGCCGGTCGAGATGTCGTAAGCCGCCTTGCCCAGGGCCTGCAGCCGCTCCCGTTCCTGCGGGTTCGGTTGGTCCCTGTCCATGCCGGTGCCGCCGGTCTGCCCGGCGTTGTCGAGCTCATCGCTCCGTCCGGTGCTGACGAAGAGGGACGCGCGCGCCGCCTCGCCGCCGCCAGCGGCCGTGAGGTTCAGGTTGCGGTCGCGGCTGCGGCCGTCGAACCCGGTCTTCAAACCGAAGTGGTGGTTGCCGTTGCCGAGGTAGTCCGAGGGGTTCTTCGTGATCAGTGAGATCACGCCGCCGACCGCGTCGCTGCCGTAGAGCGCCGAGCCGGCGCTGCGGACGATCTCGGCGGACTTGAGCGTGTCGATGTCGATCGCCTGCTGGTGGACGTTGAAGGGCCCGAAGTCGAACTGCTCGGCAGTCGGCACGCCGTCGACCTGGGTCAGCACCCGATTGCCGCCGATGCCGCGGATGTTGAAGCCGTTGAGACCCAGACGGGTTGCGTCTCCCTCCACGTAGACGCCCGGCTCGTACTTGACCAGGTCCGCGACGTCCTCGTACAGGTGGTCCGCGATGTCCTCGTCGGTGACGATCGAGACGTGGCCGGGTGTCTCGCGCAGCGAGGCCGGGACGTGAGCAGCGGTAACGGTGACTTCGTCGAGGAACGTGGCCTCGTCGGTACTCACTTCTTCACTGTCCGCCTGAGAATCGCCGGCCGCCGCCTCACCGCGTACCGCGTGCAGCAGCTTGCCGGTGCGGAGCAGGAACGCGTCGCCGGCGGGGACAACGCCGGTGAGGTACTCGTCTACCTCGACGCGGCTCTTTGCCAGGACCTCGCCGCCCCCGGGGCCGGCGCTCAGGACATCGGTCGCGCCCTTCTCGCCGAAGAAGAAGATCCGGTCGCCGGCGGCGATGGGAGTCACCCAGGCCGGCTGCGAGAGCCTCTGCTGCCAGTGGGACTTGCCGTTCTCAGGGTCGATGCACTGCGCGACGCCGGCCGCGTTGGCCCAGTAGATGCAGTCGCCGGCCAGAACGGGCGAGGCGAAGTGGCTTGTCGACTCGGAGTGCCAGACGATGTCGTCCTCGCCGAGTTCCCCTCTGGCGCCGCGCCGAACGGCGAAGTTGGCCGGCCGCTCCGATCCGGAGATGACGACCACCTCGTCCGTGATCAGGGGCGACTGGGTCGTGTTCGACTTCACGCCCGGTATCCACCAGAGCTTCTCGCCGGTGGCCGCGTCGTAGCCCTCGACCGAACCGTTCGAGCTGACGACGATCTCCCGACGATCGGGCGACAGGGTTGGCGTGGTCCAGGAGACGCCCGGTTCCCGCTCCACCTTCCACCGGTCTTCGCCGGTGGCTCGGTCCACGGCGAGAAGATAGGAGTACGTCTTGCGGGCCAACAGGACCACGGCGTGGTCGTCCGTCAGCAGCACCGAGCCGCCGACGCCGTGATTGCCGGCGAAGCTGCCGTGGTCGTCGGAGAGGTTCCGGTGCCAGAGGCGGTTCCCGTCGTGGTTCGTGGCGAACAGGTCGCCGGTGCCGAAGAAGAGCGTGATCCGGTCGGCGTCGATCGCAGGGGTCGGGGCGGCACGGGCCGTGTACTGGTTGTAGGGCAGGCGCTCGGAGGCCGGCCAGCTTTGGCGCCAGAGTTCCTCGCCGTCCGCGACCCGAATCGCGGTGAGCCAGAGCGTGTCCTTGGCGTCCTCGCCATCGGCGGCCACCGAGGTCACGTAGGCAACACCGTTCCGGACGACAGGGCTCGAGTGACCGAACGCCGGCAGCTCGGCGGTCCAGCCGGGTTGGTCCCAGGCGAGCGGCAGGGCGGAGCCTTCGGCGATGCTGGCGCCACCGTCGCGGAAGGTGGCCCACTCGGTTCCGTGATTGGCTGACGGCGCCCCGGCGGGGGTCCACGATTCGTCCGCGATCTGGCCGTCTTCGATCTGCAGGTCGGAGAGTGCATGTCGCTCGACTGAGCTCAGGTGCCCGGTGCGGTTCGCACCGGCAATCGCCAGCAGCGATTCGCCGTCGCTCACCAGGCGGTGGAAGAAGCGTCGCTCGTGGAGGTCCCCGGCGTGGTTCCAGGACTCGTCGCCGCTGCGGATGCTGTAGATGCGGCCGTCGGCCTGGCTCACGAGGAGAACCCCGTTCACCGTGACCGCGTCGGCGCCGAAGCCGTTCAGGCTGCCGGACGCCGGCAGGTCGGGCCCCGATGCCCAGGTGTCGGTGGCGGGATCGTAGATGTCGACTCGGCGGGTCGTGTCGCCGTTGTCGTCGATCCCGCCCAGCACCCAGAGCTTGCCGTCGAGTCCCACCGCGGTGTTGGCACGGACGCCGACCGGGGTCTCCGTCAGTACGCTCCACTCGCCGATGGAATCGTCATCGAGCGTCGTCAGGTCGAGCGCGAAGACCGTTCGTTCCCAAAGGGGATCGGAGGCGGAGCCGCGCAGCTGCCAGCCGCCCGCGACGACGAGGAGATCGTTGACCACGGCGAGATCGTGCGAGGAGCGGCCGGACGGCAGGGCCATCAGCCGCTGCCAGCGGTTCTCTTCCGGCAGGAAGCGGGCCGCGCTCTTCACGGAATGGAGTTCGCCGGGCTCGCGCCTCGGGTTGTTCGCGCGCATTCCTCCGACCCGGTAGATGGCGCCGTCGTGCTCGACCAGGGCAGTGCCCTGGAGCGGCGGACCCGGCGGCAAAGCGAGCCATCCGGGCGAAGAGCTTCCAGCGGCGGACTCGAGTGGGTAACGCAGGAAGAGCTGACTCAGGTTCTCGAACGAATGAACGTGCTGCGTGCCGATGTGACCGCCGTACACGTAGAGCGAATCGCCCTCCAGAGCCGCGCCGAAGCTCGAGATGGCAAGCGGCAGATCGGGGACTGCCTGGTGGTGGGCGCGGTTGGAGGAGTCCACGTTCTGAGCAACGGCTAGTGGCGTCATGGCGATTCCCATGAGGGTGGCCGCCAAGGTTCCGGCGGTGCGGCCGCGGCCGCGGTTGGGCTTGATGGTGAGCATGGCCCGGGAATCTGTACTAGGTCGGTGCTCTTTGTCAAGGACTAATCTGGTCCTGTTTACTTCACGGTGTGCTCAGGTTGGTGGATGTGGGCTCACGGTCGGCTGGTGCCTGGCTGATCGTCGCGTGGGGATGGGCCCCGCGACGGGCTTCTAACTGCAGTCCATGCTGTTCGAACGCACGTACGCGATCACCTGCCAGATCGTGTCTTCCGGGATCTTGCCGTCGAACGGCAGCATCTCCGTGTCGGGCACGCCCTGGGTAATCACGCGGTAGAGATCGGCGTCCGTGTTGCCGTGGTCCCAGTTGCAGTCGAAGAGATTCGGTGCGTCCTTGGTGACGCCCGGCGTGGTCGAGTGGCAGTAGCCGGTGCAGACGGCGCGGAACATGCGCCGGCCGGCGGTGATCGCCGCGGGATCGTCGAGATAGGCGGCGACGGGAGAAGGACTCGCGGCAGGCTCGGCGGGCGGCGCTTCGTTGACGGTTGCCGGCTGCGCCGCGGCTGGGGCCGGTGCCTCCGACGCGGCCGGAGTCTCGGGCAGCTCGGGCGCCGGTCCTCCGCCGGTTGCACAGGCGGCCAGCAGAAGGGGCAGCGCGATCGTCGCGTGCCTGGCAAAGCGGGTCGACTCAAGGCGTCTTCGGGTGGTCATGGACAAGGTGTCGGCTCCCTCGGCTCTACTGGAGCTCTTACTGGGCGCCCTCGCCGAGCGCGCGAATCGCGGCCGGCGAGGACACGGTGGGGAAGGGTTCGGTTCGGAAGATGCCGTAGCGGTCGGCCAGACGTTGCAGCGTGCCGTCGCGACGCAGCTCCTCGAGCATCTGCTCGATCTCGGGAGCAAGGCTGTCGCCGGACCGCATCGCGGCGTGCTCGTTGAAACGGAGCCCGGGAGGCGGCTCGAAGACGCGCACGGGCTCTTTCTGCAGTCGCCCCAGCGCCGGTCCCCAGATGAGTGCGGCGGTTGCCCGGCCGTCGTCCACGGCCGCGGCCACGTCCGCTGCGGTGGGTAGCGAGGTCCAGTCGAGCCCTGCCCATTCGGCCGCGAAATGCCCGAGCGACTGCAGGCGAACCGCTACCCGGTGGCCGGCTGCGACCTCCGGCAAGGCGGTCCATTCGAGACGGTCCATCGGCGGCATGTAGATTTCGAAAGCGGCCGCGTAGTACGGCGGGCTGAGGTCGATTGCCGCGGCCAGCCGCCCCAGCGCGAGCTGTCCCGGCACGGAGGGCACGAGGTCGCAAACGCCGTCCAGGAGTTCGTCGAAGGGCAGGTCCGTATCGTCGATCTCGGAGTAGGGCGGTGCGTTCGGACGCCATACCGGCACGAAGTTGCGCCCAAGGCGGTTTGCCGCCTCACGGAACAGGTCGTGGTCGAAGCCGGAGGCGTTGGCGCGATGCGCGCGCGGCAGATCGTCCTCGAGCAGGCACACGCGCAGGTCCTCCGCCTGGACGGGGACGGCTGCCCAGAGGAGGATCGAGAGTACGCCGGCCGGCGGCGCCATTCGTGTCACTGCGCGAGTTCGAACACGAGCAGGACGCTGCCTTCCGGCAGGGACGGCGCCGTGCCAACCGTGGTCTGGACGATGCCGCCGCCGCCGGAGCCGACGGCGAGGTAGGTCCGGCCTTCGTACTCGTAGGCGATCGGATGGCTGCGGATGCCGGAGCCGGTCTGGTAGCGCCACACCTCCTCGCCGGTCTCGGCGTCGAAACCGAGGAGGTGGCCGCTGGCGTTGCCCGTGACGACCAGGCCGCCGGCGGTGCTGAGCACACCGGCGAGCATCGGCACCGGATCCCGGTACGTCCACTTCGTCTCGCCGGTGCTCACGTCGATGGCCGACAGGTGGCCGTAGGACTTGCCTTCCGCGGTATCGGTCGGGATCGGCTCGCCGCCGAAGAAGGGAATCCCCTCGACGAAGACGACGACGCCCTTGCGGAACATCATGCAGCTCTCGATCGTCGGCACGTAGGCGAGACCGGTTTCCGGGCTGTAGGCGCCGGCGTAGGCGGCGTTGTTGCCGCCGGCGAGGCCGGGGCAGACGCGCTGAGTCGGCTCCTCGGTCGGTTTCATCGCGGGGTTGACGACCGGGCGGCCGTTCTCGTCCAGCGTCGCCCAGTTCAACTGGTGGACGTACTGGCTGGCATGCAGGAAGCTGCCGTCGCGGCGGTCGAGCACGTAGAAGTAGCCGTTCCGATTCGCCTGAACGAGGGCGGGAATGGTCTGTTCGTTGACCTGGACGTCGACCAGCCAGACCTCGGAGTTGCCGTCGTAGTCCCAAACGTCGTGGGGCGTGAACTGGAAGTACCACTTGCGCTCCCCGGTCTCGATGTCGACCGCCAACACGCTGTCGCTGTAGAGGTTGTCGCCGGCCCGTGTGTCGCCGCTCCAGTCGGGAGACGGGTTGCCGGTGGTCCAGAACAGGGTCTTCGTCGCCGGGTCGTAGCTGCCGGTCGCCCAGGTGGCGGCGCCGCCCGTCTTGTACGATTCGCCGGCCCAGGTCTCGACTCCGGCCTCGCCCGTGTCCGGCACCGTGTGGTGGCGCCAGAGGAGCTCGCCGGTCTCCAGGTCGTAGCCGTCGAAGAAGCCCCGGACTCCGTACTCGCCGCCGCCGATGCCGATGACCACCACGCCCTCCGCGATGAGCGGGGCCGACGTGATGGAGAAGCCCTTGGCGTAGGGAATGACCTCAATATCCCAGGCGAGTTCGCCTGTCTTGCGGTTGAAGGCCAGCAGACGGGCGTCCAGGGTGCCCATCACGACGAGATCGCCGGAGATGCCGACGCCGCGGTTCACCGGCCCGCAGCAGATCCGCAGGTCGGAGGGGTTCTCGTGGTCGTAGCGCCAGAGCAGGCTCCCGTCTCCCGCGTCGTAGGCGAGCAGGCGGTTCATCGACGAGGTCAGGTAGAGGACCCCGTCGTAGACTACGGGGGAGGATTCGAGCTGGCCGGCGACGCCGGTCTGGGCGATCCAGGCGAGACGGAGGTTGGAGACGCTCTCCGGCGTCAGCTCGGTGATCGGAGAGTGGCGCCAGCTTGCGTAGTTGCCGCCGTAGTGGAGCCAGGACTCCCGCGTCGGGGCCGCTTCGAGCAGCGCCTGCTCGACGGGTCCCGCGCCGTCGCCCACCTCGGTCGCCGCCGGCCAGTGGTTCTGGGGTGGCGCGGCCACGCCTTCCTCCTGGGCAGCGAGCGGGATCGCCACGGCGGCGAGGATGGCCATCGCGCAGGTCGCGGCGCGCCATCGCCGGGTTCCTGTCCGAATCTTCGAGGTCCCGGCATGTGCTGTTCCTTGAAGCGGCGTGGCTCGCATCGACAAACTCCCTCCTGATGTCGTCCAAGATGTCGCGGAACGGTGCTGTCGGGCCGCCGTTGGCGCGAATCGCGGATGATACCGTGCAGCGCATTTCCGGCCATCGGTTCGGCGCCCGATCCGCCCGCCACGCTAAGGAGAAACGAGAATGACGGACGACGACAGCGGCACGCAGAGCCTCTACGGCCTCGGCGCCTTCGGCCTGAAGGTGTGGCAGTACAAGCAGGGCGAACTGGTTTCCCTGATGATCCACCTCGGCGACCGCCTGGGGATCTACCGGACCCTGCAGGGCCGCGGACCGGTAACCGTTGCCGGGCTGGCCGAAGCGAGCGGGCTCAAGGAACGCTGGTTGCTTGAGTGGTTACGCGGCCAGACCGCGGCCGGCCTGATCGAGTACCACGGCGAGGAGAACGGCGGTGAGCCGCGCTTCGAGCTCAGCGATGTGGGGGCCGCGGTCCTGGCCGACGAGGAGGGCTCGATTGCTTTCGCGGGCGGCGCCTTCGGCTATCCGCCCAGCCACGACGTGATCGACGGTTTGGCGGAAGCGTTCCAAACCGGTGTCGGCCTCTCCTATCAGCGGCTCGGACCCTGTGCCGCCCATCGCACCGAGCGGATGCTCGGGCCGTGGACCCGCCAGGCGCTGGTGCCGCGGATCATTCCGGCGCTTGACGGTGTCGAGGAGCGCCTGCGTGCAGGCATCGACGTCGTCGACGTCGGCTGCGGCGGTGGAGTGGCGCTTCTCTCGCTGGCCCGCGCCTTTCCGGCTTCGCGCTTTGTAGGGATCGACCCTTCCGAGTATGCGATCGAGATCGCCCGCGAGCGGACCGCGGAAGCCGGCGTCGAGAACGCCGAGTGGCGGGTGGCCCGCGGCGAGGATCTGCCGGCGGAGCCGACCTTCGACCTGGTCGTGACCTTCGATTGCGTCCACGACATGACGCGGCCGGATCTCGTGATTTCGGCCATCCGCGGCGCCATCCGGGACGAGGGCACCTGGCTGATCAAGGACATCCGGAGCAGCCCCCGGTTCGAGGACAACCTGCGCAACCCGGTGCTCGCCCTGCTCTACGGGTTCTCCGTTTCGGCCTGCATGTCGTCCGCTCTGTCCGAGCCCGACGGCCTCGGGCTCGGAACCCTGGGCTTCAACCCGGTGGTCGCCGAGCGGATGGTGCGGGAAGGCGGCTTCACCCGCTTCCAGATGCACGACTTCGAGGATCCTGCGAACCTCTACTACGAAGTCCGTCCGGTCAGTCCCAGCGCAGGTCGACCCGGTCGATCGCGACGCCGTTCGGCGGCAGGGCTTCGCCGTCGCCGTAGGGGACTTCGAGGACGAGCGGAGCGCCTGAAGTCCACGTCGCGGTCGGGAGCCTGCGCGTCTGCCAGGCTGCCGCTTCGCCGTTGCCGCCGGGAAACGACAGACGACCGATCTCGCGGCTTCCGGAGCGGGCGATCAGCGTGAGAGGCGCCGGACGGTTTCGCACCGGTCGCACCGTCACGGCCAGTTCGACCTCGTTGCCGCCGGGAATGACGGGCGCTTCGGCTCGGGCGCCCTCAGGTAGCACCCAGGCTTCCGGGTAGCGGGTGCGGTCCATCGTCCATCGTTCAGGTTCCAGATTGCCGCCGGTCCGGTCGACCGCGGCGCTCTCGATCTCCACGTGCCGCGTCGGCAGGGAGCCGGCGAGGATTGGGAGGCCGGCGATGGCGAGCACGGGCACGGCGGCCAGCGTCGCCGCGAGCGTCTTGTGCCGGACGCGTCCGGCAGCCAGCGCCAGGCAGATGGCCGCGAGCGGGACGAGCCAGGTCGCACTCCGGGGCCGGGTGGCCGAGGGCAGAAATCGGGCGAAATCGACGCCGCTTCGCGCCTCCAGGTAGTGGACCAGGTGGTGACGGCCGTCCGCCAGGTTGTAGGTCCAACCCGGTTCCACGACGTAGAGCACGGCCAGCGCGCCGCTCAGGAGGGCCAGGACCAGGGCCAGGTTCGCGACGCCCGCCGGGAGAACGCCCGCCGCGGCGCCCGACGCCGGGGCGGCGCCGCCGGCTTCGACTCGCCGTTCGAACAGCGGCACCAGCAGCAGGGCGAGGAAGGGCAGCAGGACGAGGCCGTAGCGGAAGGGCGGCGACCAGCCGCCATACCACTCGGAACGCGAGGCAACCAGCAGCAGCGTCGGCACGGCGATCAGCGCGACTTCGCCCAGGAGGCGGCGGTGGTTCCTCCAGGCCACGACGGCGGCGGGAAACAGGAGCAGCCAGATCGGTGCGCAGGCGACCAGGCCGTAGGCGAGATCGAAGAACAGTCCGTTCAGGCCGAGCGCCATCGACATGGCGGATTCCCGGTAGAGCTCCAGCTCGCTCCAGGAGTGCATGCCGAGCACGGTGCCGAAGGTGGTGCGGTTCAACCACAGGACCAGGGCACCGGTCGGAGCAAGGACCGCCGCCAGGACCAGCGCGCCGCGCCGGCGGAGACCGGGCGGGAGACGCAGGACACAGATCAGGGCGAGGGCAGCGCTGACCAGTACGAGACGTAGCTTGAGCGCGGGCATCACGGCCAGCGCCAGGGCGAGCAGCAGCCAGACGATCCGGTCGTCGCGGCCGGGTTTCGCCGCCGGGTCGTTCCGGTCGCGAGCAAGCCGGTTGATCCAGCGCAGCGCTGCGACCGCGAGGAGAACGGCGGCGACTTCGGCCCAGATCTGCTGGCTGTAGATCAGGAAGGGCGCGGCGAAGCCGAACACGAGGTAGGCGATCAGCCGCGCGCGGGCGTCCTGGCTGAAGGCGGTCAGATCGAGGAATAGCCAGGCGGCAAGGGCGGCCAGGGCCGCGATCACGACCATCGCTCCGGCTCGGCCGCCGAGCCGGTAGGCCGGGGCCATGACGGTCTGCAGGACGGCGCCGTGCCGCGAGTAGACGGCGCCGTCGGGCCCTTCGGGGTCTCCGGGCTGCGGCTCGATCGCTCGCGGCATGAAGGCGAGCGCGTCCTCGTTGCGGTAGTTGTTCGCAAGGTCGCGGTCGAAGTCGTAGGCGATGCTGTGGGTGACGAGGAGAAACCAGGGCTCGTCGCCGTCCGGCACCCGCTCCCCGATCGACCAGGGAATCAGCGCGAGGTAGAAGGCGAAGGGCAGGAGCAGGAAGACGAGCGCGGGTCGCTTCGAGGCGGCGGAGCGCTCGAGGAGCGATTCCAGCGCCAGAACGCGACGGACCACATAGAGGAGACCGAGCGCCACGGCCGCGCCCACGACCAGCGGCTGCCATCCGTCGACGCCAAGGAGCGGCGCGCCGAGCGCCGCCGCGGCGAGCAGCCCGGCAGCCGCCAGCGCCCAGGTTTCGATTCGGCCGCGGACCATCTTCGTCCGCAGTGTAGCCGCGCCGGAAGGCTGTGGGTCAGGCTCCGTTCAGCGCGGCGAGGACCCTGGGCGGCGTCATCGGCAGTTCCGCCGGTCGCGCGCCGCAGGCGTCGGCGATTTCCGAGGGTGGCTGGGCGATCGCGGCCGCCGCGGCCAGTGTGGGTCAGGCTCCGTTCAGTGCAGCGAGGACCCTGGGCGGCGTCATCGGCAGTTCCGCCGGTCGCGCGCCGCAGGCGTCGGCGATCGCATTGGCGATCGCGGCCGCGGTGGGGACGACCGGCGGTTCACCGACGCCGCGGGCGCCGAACGGGCCATGGTCCGACGGCACCTCGACCAGGACCGTCTCGAGTTCGGCTGGACCCTGGGCGAAATCGGGCAGGGCGTAGTCGTTCAATGTCGCGGTCAACAACTGGCCGTCTTCGCTGTACGACATCTCCTCGTAGAGCGCCCAGCCGACGCCCTGCAGGGCGCCGCCCATCATCTGGCCCTCGACCGCGGCCGGATTGATCGCCCGGCCGCAGTCCTGTATGACGACGACCCGGTCGACATCGACTCGTCCGGTCTCCCGGTCGACCCGCACCTCGGCAAGCTGGGCGCAGAAGCCTGGCGCCTGACTCGTCTGGGCGTGCCGTCCGTGACCGAAGACCGGCGCCTGCCGCCCGCCGAAGCGCATCGTCCGCTGGGCGATCTTGCGCAGTGGAATCGCCTTGTCGGGCGAGCCCTTGACCTGAACCGTGCCGTCCTTGATCTCGAGATCCTCGGGGTCCGCTTCGAACGTCTCGGCCGCGAGTTCCAGCGTCTGCCGGCGTGCCTCCCGGGCCGCCTGAATGACGGGCGGGCCGACCGTGTAGATCGTCTTGCTGCCACCCGAAGCGCCGGCGTACGGACCCGACGACGTGTCTCCCGTCGCGACGGTGACCTTGTCCGGATCGAGTCCGAACGCCTCGGCCGCCATCAGGGCCATGCTCGTGTTCGTTCCGTTGATGTCGGCCGTGCTGATGTGGACCTTCAGCGTGCCGTCCGTCTGCAGCGCGCAAGCGGCGGAAGCGGGCTCCGTGCCGCCGGGCCAGGCGCCGAGCGCGATGCCGACGCCTCGTCCCTCGGCGCGTGCCTGCTCGCGGTTCCGCCAGGCCGGGTGATCGCGAAGAGCTTCCAGGACCTGTTGCTGGCCCATCCCGGCCCAGGGCATGCCGGACGCCATCGGGTTGCCCTTCTCCGAGGCGTTCTGCAGTCGGAACTCGACCGGGTCGAGGTCGAGTTCGCGAGCGAGCTGGTCGAGAACCGTTTCGACGACGAACGCCGCCTGGGGAGCGAGCGGCGCCCGGTAGGCGCCGACCGACGGCTTGTTCGTCGTGACCTCGAAGCCGCCCACCGCCTGGTTCGGGGTCTGGTAGGAGCTTCCCAGCAGGGTTCCGGCCAGGGCGGTCATCGACGAAGGGAAGCAGCCGCAATCGATCGCCAGGTCGGCATCGAGAGCGGTGAGCTCTCCACTGCGCTTCGCTCCGGCGCGAATCGTGATCCGGGTCGAAGGAGCGGGTGTCGCCGCGAGCATCTCTTCGGTCCGGGTCATCACGAGGCGGACGGGTCGCTGGTGCTGTACGGAAGCGAGCGCGAGGAGGGGCTCGTACAGCACGAACTTGGCGCCGAAGCCGCCGCCGACGGGAGTGCCGATCACCTTGACCTGATCCTGGGACAAACCGACCATTCCGGCAACCGCGTCGCGAACGAAGAAAGGCGCCTGGGTCGAACTGTAGACGGTCATCCCGTTGCCCATCGGGTCCGGGTCGATCAGGGCGGCGTGGGGCTCGATGTAGGACTGATGGACGGACGCCGTGTGGAAGACCCTTTCGACGACCGCGTCCGCCTCGGCGAAGCCGCGGTCGAGATCGCCGCGCTCGAAGCGCATCCTGTTCGTCACGTTGGGCGACGAGGACTCCGGCTCGTCCTCCTCCGACACGTCGCCGGCCCCGTGCGCGGCTGCCTCCTCGGACTGGCCGGGAAGACCGTCGGGCCAGACGGCGGGGGCATCGATCGCCTCCGCCTGCTCGATCGTCACGACGGCCTCGAGCGGCTCGTAGTCGACGAGGACGGCTTCGGCGCCGTCTGCCGCGGCCGCTTCGTTCTCGGCGAGAACGAGGGCGACCGGGTGACCGACGAAGATGACCCGCTCGCGCGCCAGAAGGAGCGTCGGCCGGTTCCGGGCCGGCAGTTCCGGCAGGTCGGCGGCGGTGATCACGGCGGCGACCCCCGGGAGCGCCTCCGCGGCGGCGGTGTCGACGCTCAGCACTTCGGCGTGGGCATGCGGGCTGGTGACCAGGCGGGCGTGAAGTAGCCCCGGCCGTTCGAGGTCGCCGCAGAAGCGGAGCGATCCCTTGACCTTGGGTTCGCCCTCAAGCAGTTTGGTGGGTGTGCCGATCGCGGCCATGCGTTGTCTCCGTGCTGTCTCCGCCGGTGGACGGTGAGTCCGTTAGTCAGGATTGTGGGGGCGATTGTACGGAACCGGGGTCGTAAGGGAAGAGCGGCTTCGCAGCGGAGAGAAAAAGAGCCCCGAGGCGTATCCGCCTCGGGGCTCCGTCGACGCTCTTGGACCGCGGTTTGCGCGGCTCGGCTGAGCGTGTTGGCCGATGGGATGGCGTGGGATCGTTTCCCGAAGGAGATGTCCTACGCCTGGTAGGGGTTTCCTAGGGAGCCGCCACCTCCATCAAGCCGCTACTGCAGTACTCCACTAGACCACCTCCTTTCCGGGCACATCCACAAAGTGGTGGGTCCCACCCCACCCGGTCACGGAATCGCCCCGAATGACCCCGGGACCGCCGCCGACGCCTCGCGACGCGAGCGGAACGACTAGGAAGGGATAGTTATGGATTCGCCCCGTCCTTGTCAAACCTCCATGTTCGCAAGGGGTTAGGAGCTTGGGCCAGGCGAGACCGACGGGTCAGGGGCTCGTCTCGGCCGGTGACGAGTCGCCGCTTGCCGCGGAGCTCGGCGACCGGCGGGGCCGCCTCCGCCTTCGCCTCCGGCGCTTGGTTGGGCGCGGCGCTCCGTTGCCGCTTGCCGCGGCCGACTCGCTGCCCTTGCCGCTTCCGTCTGCCGCGGCGTCGGCCGCGGGAGTGTCGATGCCTGGCACCTTGATCGCTTCCGTTCCGGCCGTCTTCTTCGTCCTGGCGGCGGGTTTCCTCGTGCTCTTCTTCGCCTCTCGGGCGCCGTCCTGTTTGGCGGCGCGGTCTTCCTTGGGGGCTTTCTCCCCGGGCGCCTCCTCCTTCGCCTTCGCCTTGCGAGCACCTGCGGACCGCCGTCTCCGTCCGCCGCGCCGGCGCCGTCGCTTCGGCGCACTTTCCGTCGCGCTCTCGCCGGCTTCGGCGGCGCGGTCCTCGGCTTCGGCCTCGGGTTCGACCGATTCGTCGTCGGTGTCGCCAATCGAGGGTGTGGCCAGCATTTCCTGCTCGAGCCTCTTCTCCTTGGCCTCTTCCTTCTCCCTCTTCTTCACGTCGGCCAGATCGCGCGCGATCCAGCTGATGTCCGGCTCGCGGCCGTCCAGATGCGGCTTCCCCGAGATCTCGATCTCGAGATCGAACTCCCTGGCCAGGTTGACGAGAGCCTCCCGGTGACGGTTCTGGACGAAATCGGCCAGCTCAGGTTGCGCGGCAATCTGCACGCCGCGCATGTAGCCGCCGGCGCCATGGGACTCGATGTTCCGCAGCAGACGCAGGGCGACGAGGTCCGGACTGGCGACGCGGCCGGTGCCGGCGCAGTTGGGGCAATCGCCGTGGGTCCGCAACTGGAGCGCCTGGTGGATGCGCTGGCGGTTGATTTCGAGCAGTCCGTTGGCGCTGATCCGGCCGACGCTGAAGCGCGCCTTGTCCGCCTTCATCGCGTCCTTCATCGCCTTCTCGACCTTGCGCCGGTTGCGGGGGCTGCGCATGTCGATGAAATCGACGACGAGCAGGCCGCCGATATCGCGCAGCCGGAGTTGCCGGCCGACCTCCGCCGCGGCCTCGACGTTCGTGTTCACCGCGGTTTCTTCCTGGCTCGACCCCTTCTTGGAGCGGCCCGAGTTCACGTCGATCGCGGTCAGCGCCTCGGTCGGGTCGATCACGATCGAACCGCCCGAGGGCAGCTCGGCCCGCCGTTCGAAGATGTTCTCGATCTGGGGTTCCAGGTCGTAGACCGAGAAGAGCGGCCGGCGGCCGGTGTAGCGGTTGAGAGACGTCTTGCTGCGCGGCATGAAGGCCCGCATGTATTGCTCAGCGCGCCCGTAGGCGGTGTCCTCATCGACCCAGACCTCCTGGATCGAGCTGTCCAGGTAGTCCCGGAGCCCCTGGAGCACGATGTCCTGGTCGCTGTAGAGGAGCTTCGTGCCCTTCGAGTCGCGGGCATCGCGGGAAATGCGCTTCCACAGGCGCAGCAGTGCGTTCATGTCCCGGCTGAGCGCCGTCTTCGTTTGGCCCAGGGCGTTGGTCCGCACGATCACGCCAGCGCCGTCCGGTACCGGCAAGGACTCCGCCAACGCCTTCAGCTTGAGCCGGACGTCCTCCGTGTCGACCTTGCGGGAGACGCCGCAGGTCTTGTCGAAGGGAGAGAGAACGAGGTAGCGGCCCGCCAGACTCAGGTTGGTCGTCAGGGCGGCGCCCTTGTTGCCCTCGGGCTCGCGGGTGATCTGAACGACAATCGGACGGCCGCGGACGAGCACGTCCTCGATCTTCGGCCGCTTCGACTTGGAGACCGCCTGGTAGTAGGCGTCGGGCACCACGTCCTGAATGGCCAGGAAGCCGTGCTTCGGAGCGCCGTAGTCGATGAACGCGGCGTTCAGGCTCGGCTCGATGTTCGCGATTTTACCGTAGTAGATGTTGCCGCGGGTCAGACCACGCTCGGCGATGTCGACCTTCAGGTCTTCGAGTACCGAGTCGTTGGCGATGGCGATGCGGAGCTCGGTCGAGCTCTGCGCGTTGATGAGCATTCTTCGGGTCACAAAATCTCCGGGTGACGGCGAGTGCGCCGTCGGTTGAATCGGGTGGGACGCTTCCGGTTGCGCGGGCGCCGGGCCACGGCGGGATTCCGTGAACGGAATCCGCTGGGCGGCTGCCCCGCGTTCGCTGCAGTTCCACCTGCGCGAGAAGCTTGAAGAACCGGATCGTCATTCCAGTCGGCGGCGGGTGTAGCCTTGAGTGCACCACGGGCTGTCTAGACGGCCCTTGGGCGACCTGAGTCGTCTCTGAATGGACGGACTGTCTAAAGGACAAAGGCTGAAGCCAAGCGCTGACTCGTACTGTCGAGTGCGCGGCGCGTGCCAAGTGGGGCCAGCGTCGCCGCCGAGGCGGCAAGCATAGCAGTTTCTTGACTTTGCGACTCAAAATCGGCGGTTGGCCCGAATGAGACCCCTTCACGGCGACGTTCGCGGACTCAAGGCCGCGCAGCGAAGCGCTCTCGAGCGCACCTACCGGCGGAAGGTCCGCCCCGACCAGGTCGTGTCGACCGAGCTGGCCCGTCATCTGTGCTCGCTGTCCCGAGAGATCGGACGTCAGGTCGGCGTGCTGTTGACCCGCGACGGTGCGGTCAGCAAGGTGATCGTCGGCGATGCCAGGCAGCTCGAGATTCCGGACATCGGGCGCCTCAGGGGAGGCCCGGGACGCTTCCGGCGGCTGCGTCTCGTCCATACCCACCTGCGGGGCGAGAGTCTGACCGCCGACGACCTGAACGATCTGGCGCTGCTGCGACTGGACATGGTCGCGGTGGTCCAGGCCCTCGAGGACGGTTCCGCGGGCGGTATCGAAGTGGCTTACCTGGCGCCCGAACCCGCGGCGGACGTCACTGCCGGGTCGGCGCAGTTCCTTCGCGTCGACGCGCCGCAGGTCTACGAACTGGAACTCGACTTCGCGGCGACGATCCGGGCCGTCGAACGGGAAATGGGCCGGCGGCGCGGCGGCCGCGAAGCGCAGCGCGAGCGCGCCCTCGTGATCGGCGTCAGACCGGACGACGGCCACTTCAGGGAGACGGTCGAGCTCGTGCGCTCGGCCGGTGTCGAAGTCGCGGGCGTGATGCGTCAGCGCCGTTCGCGTATTCATCCGCGGACCGTCGTGGGGCGGGGCAAGCTGACGGAAATCGTGCTGCAGAGCATGCGCGCGGGCGCCGAGGTCGCGATCTTCGACATCGACCTGAAGCCCGCGCAGGCTCGGGCGTTCGAGGACGCGACCGGCCTGAAGGCGATCGACCGCACCCAACTGATTCTGGACGTGTTCGCGCAGCGTGCCCGCTCGCGGGACGGCAAGCTGCAGGTCGAACTGGCCCAGTTGCGGTACTCCCTGCCGCGGCTGACCGAGAAGGACAAGGGACTGTCCCGGCTCGCGGGAGGCATCGGCGGCCGAGGACCGGGCGAAACGGTTCTCGAGGTGGGTCGCCGTCGTATTCGCGACCGGATCCGCAAGCTCGAGAAGCAGGTCGAACGGCTGTCGCGGCAGCGGGACGTTGCCCGCAGCCGGCGGCGCGACCGGCGGGTGCCGGTGCTCTCCCTGATCGGCTATACGAACGCGGGCAAGAGCACGCTCCTCAACGCGCTGACCCGCAGTTCGGTTGAAACCGCGTCGCAGCTCTTCGTGACCCTGGACCCGACCAGCCGGCGGATTCGCTTTCCGAGGGAGGGTGAGGTCGTGATCACCGACACGGTCGGATTCATCGCCGAACTCCCGCCGGACCTCGTGCGGGCGTTCCGGGCCACCCTGGAGGAGCTCGGTGACGCGGATCTGCTGCTCCACGTCGTCGATGGTTCCGATCCGGCGTGGCGGACCAAGGCGGAAGCGGTGGACGGGCTGATCGAGGAGTTGTCGCTCGGCTCGAAGCCTCTGCTGGTCGTGCTGAACAAGTGCGATCTGGTGACGGACGAGCGCGCCGGCCTGCTGGCGGATCGGCTCGATGCGATCGCCGTCAGCGCGCACACGCGGGCGGGTCTGGACCGGCTCGTGGATGCCGCCGAAGAGGCGATGGGCAGGACCGTGCCGCTGCTGCCGGGTGCGGCTCCGAACCACGGCGCGGCGGCGGCCGGGTGATAGTCTCACACCCGGCATGAGGTGCTGTCCCGGCATGCGGCGGTGGGGTTTGGGAGCAGGTCTGGCGGGAATCGCGGTTCTCGTCCTGGCCGGTTTCGTTGCGCTCGTCACGTATTCGCTCCCCGCGGCGGCGGCCGACTCGCCCAGGCTTCCGGACTTCGAGGGTTGGTACGAGGGAGCGGCCGGTCTGGCGGAGGCGCTGGAGGTCCAGCAGCGCGACAACCTGCCCCTGTTCCTCTACATCTACACCGACTGGTGCCCGTACTGCCGTCAGTTCGAGCGGGAGCTGCTTTCGGACGCGGAGGTCGACGGCTATCTCGATGCGGTACTCGCCGTGCGCCTCAACCCCGAATCGGGCGGCCGCGAGAGCCAGTTGGCCCAGAGATTCGGAGTGCGCGGCTATCCGACGCTGGTGATGTACAGCGCCGACGGCCGGACGGCGTCCTACGTCGAGCGCATGGAAATGGTCGGCGGTGCTCCGCAACTCATGAGCGGCAGGACGTTTCTGCGGGTCCTCGACGAGGCGGCTAACCGGTAGCGCCGCCATGGACAAGCGCTTCGAGCCTTGGCCGGCGGGCGTCATCGTCTACTACGACGGGGACTGCGCGCTCTGCAACTGGTCGGTGGCGCGATGCCTGGCGCGGGGTGTGCCGCGGGGGGTCCGCTTCGCGCCCCAGGACGGCGAGTTGTTCGGTCGCCTGGTCGATCTGCGGCCCGACCTCGCCGGAGTCGACAGCATGGTGATCCAGAGCTTCCCCGGTGGCGACCCGGACCAGGGAGGGTCCCCGGGCGATCCGGCAGGTGAAATCCGTGTGCGCAGCGAGGCGGTGATCTGGCTCGCGTCCCGGCTGCGGGGTCCGGAGCGGTGGCTGGCGTTGCTGCCGTGGGTGGCGCCTCGGGCGGTCCTGGACTGGGGCTACGGGCAGGTGGCGAAGAATCGCCAGCGGGTCGGACGGCGGCTGGCCGAGTGCCCGGTGCCGACGCCGGAACAGCGGCGCTACTTCCTGGCGTGACGGGATTCCTGGCGTGAAGGGCGCCAACGGAGTTCCTCCCAGCCTGGCGCGCCACCTTCCTCGCCACATCAGCGCGGCGGCGCACCGGATCGGCCGGATCGAGGACCTCCGCGACGAGGCGGAGCGGCTGGAGATCACTCTTCCCGCCTCCCTCGAACGCGCCATCGACAAGCGTCGCCGGGAGTACCTGGCGGGTCGCATCAGCGCGCGGCGTGCTCTGTCGGACTTGTTGGGGACAGCCTTTGCGGAGGGCGATGTCGCCGCGGACGACGACGATGTCCCGCTATGGCCCGGCGGGGTGGTCGGTTCGATTTCCCACGGCGCCGGCTTTGGCTTCGCTGCGGTCGCTTCCGCGAGCTTTTGCCGGGGTCTCGGCGTCGATGTGGAACGTGTCGTTTCCGCGGGTCAGGCTTCGCGTCTCGGACCGCGGGTCTTGACCGATCGAGAGCTCGATCTCCGAGGGGGCGAGAACGGCGGCCTGACCAGGGAGGAGATGTTCACGCTCGCGTTCTCGGCCAAGGAGAGCGCGTACAAGGCCCTGTTTCCAATCCACCGCCGTGTGCTCGGGTTTTCGGATGTCGAACTCGAACGGCGGGACGGCGCGCAGGGAGCGGAGCGCAGCGGAGACCTGCGGCTCCGGGCGACGATCGACCGCGATGCGGGCGTCGTAGCAACCCTCGTCGGCTGGTACGCGATCACGTGCGATTCCGACGGCTCAGGGGGTGCTGCTACCTGGCGACTTTGGACACTGGTGATGAGCTCTTGACAGGCGTCAGGTGACCGGCCTAGATTCGTCGAATGACGAGTCAGGCCGAGAAAGCAGCCGTACTCGAGTCCTACGCCGCCCCGGCGGACCTCCCGCTAACGGAGACTGGCCGCGTGGCGGCGCTTCTCGGGATCGAGGGTGAAGCGCTGAGCGACGTTCAGCTTGCGGACCGCGTCGGCCGCGGATTGCCCCCGGAGGCTGCCTCGGTGCTGGTCGACGTTCTCGGTCGGAAGAACGTCGTGGGACCAGTCATTCCCGAGGCGACGCTGCGGCGCGCCCGCAACGCCGGCAAGCCGCTGTCGAGAGAGATGAGCGAGAGGCTCTACGAACTGGTACGCGTCATCGACGTGTTGAGCCGGGCGTACCACGGGGAACGGGAAGGGATCGAGGCCTTTCTGACCAATCGGCACCCTCTGTTGGAAAACCGGACGCCGCTCGAGGTGGCGTGCTCCGGCGCCGCGGGCGCGCGGGCCGTGCTGAAGCTGATTCGCAGGGCCCAGGCCGGCATTCCCGTCTGATGACGCCTGTTCTGGCGGCGCCGATGCGAGTCTTTCGCGTCGGCGACGCGACCGGGGTGTTCCCTGTGTGGAGCGCGCAAGGGGCGCGCCGCTCCTCGGGCCGATGGCACGAGTACGGCACCGAGGTGATCTACGCCTCTGCGAGCTACTCGACCGCCCTGCTCGAGGTGCTTGCGCGCTGGAACCGAAGGATGCCGCGCAACCAGCACTTCGTGGAGGCTGCCATACCCGCGGGAACCAGCTACGAGGTTGTCACGCCAGAGATCCTGCCGGAGTGGTCCCATCCCGACGAGGAGGCGGCGCGGCGCTTCGGCCGCGCGTGGTACCGGGACCGCCGCAGCGTGATCCTCGTCGTGCCGTCCGTCGTGGCGCGCATGGAGCGCAACGTGGTGATCAACACCCGCCACCCGGAGTACGAGGGTCTGCGAATCGAGGTCGGGCTGGAGACGCCAGTGTGGTGGGATCGACGGCTGCTCTCGTGATGCCGAGCGGCCGGACAAGCGTTGCTGCCTCGGTCTCGCTGACGATTCGCCTCGCTCGGCCACCGCGGTGTCGCGCAACGCGCCGACCAGGGCTGCGCCGCGATCCACTCGATGGTGTGGAACGAGTCCGCGGTCTCCTCGATGTGCTCTTCGGTTCGCTGGCCGGGATGCGGTGTGACGGCGCGGTCGCCACGGCGCCTGAACGGGTCAGGCCGGAAGCCGGTAGGCGATCAACTCGAACGGCGCGCCACGCCCGCCGAGCGCGAACACCACGTACTGCCGACCCCGATGCAGGAAGGTGATCGGACTGCCGTCGGTGTGTGCCGGCAGCTCGATCTCGCCGACAAGTTCGCCGGTCGCCTTGTCGAACGCCCGCAGCGCCGGGGTTTCGATGCGCCAGTCGTCGCGCCCCGACCCCTCGGCTGTGGCCTCCCGGTCGATTCCGCGGAGGGCGAGCGACCGGCCGGCGGTCACGAACAGCAGCGTCTTCGTCGCCACGACGTGGCCGCGGGCGCCCGAACCGAGCGCCGGCAGGTCGAGCGCGGCCAGGTCCGGGTGGCGCCGCGGGCCGTAGCCCAGGGGCACGGTCCAGGCGATCTCGCCGCGGTTCAAATCGTAGGCGGTGACCCGTGAGTAGGGCGGCTTGACCAGGGGCAGGTCGCGGGGGCCGCGGACATCGCTGTTGATGCTGCCGACGTAGTCGAAGGACGACCGGCTCGCGTCCGGCTTGCGGAGCGTGTTGACCACGGGCCAGGTGAAGGACGGCACGTAGAGCATTCCGGTCTCCGGGTCGAAGGCGCCACCGGGCCAGCTCGCGCCGCCGCCGTAGCCGGGCATCAGAAACGTGCCGCGTTTCGTGGGCGGCGTGAAGATCGGCCCGTACTGGTACTGGGAGAGGATCGCCATCGCTTCGGCGCGAAGTTCCGGCGTGAAGTCGATCAGATCGTTCGGGCCGATGCCCTGGCGTTCAAAGGCCGGCGGCCTGGTGGGGAAGGGCTGGGTCGGCGACGTCCGCTCGCCGACGATGCCGGTCTGCGGCACTTCGCGTTCCAGGATCGGCCACACGTCTTCACCTGTTCGGGCGTCGAAGACGTAGAGGAAGCCCTGCTTGGAGAGCTGCATCGCCGCGCGGATCGTGCGGCCCTCGACCTCGATGTCGCCGATGATCGCCGGCGTCGGCAGGTCGTAGTCCCACAGGCCGTGGTGGACCGTCTGGAAGTGCCAGTGCCGCTCACCGGTCTCGCAGTCGACCGCGACGAGCGACTCGGCGTAGAGGTTGTCGCCGAGGCGGTGTCCGCCGTACCAGTCGTTGGTCGGCGTGCCGAACGGCAGGTAGGCGAGGCCGAGTTCCGGGTCCGCGCTCATCAGGGTCCATACGTTCGTGTTGCCGCTGACCTTCCACGAACCGTTCTCCCAGGTATCGCGCCCGGGCTCCCCTTCCTGCGGGACGGAGTGAAAGGTCCAGAGCTGCTCCCCGGTGCGAACGTCGAATCCGCGGACGTCCCCCGGCGGCGCCTCCGGCGCGCGCGGACCGTCCGATATGGAAGAACCGACGATCACCACGTCCCGGCACAGCGTGACCGGCGAACTCACGCTGTAGACCCGGCGCGACACCTCCCGGTGCAGACCGAGGGTCAGGTCGACTCTGCCGCCGTCTCCGAACGACGCGATCGGTTCGCCGCTCAGCGTGTCCACCGCGCGCAGGAAGGAGTCTCCGCCGGCCCAGACCAGCCGGCCTCCCTCGCCGGGCAGGTCTGGGTCCTTCCAGTACGCGGCGCCCCGGTGCGTGAAGCCGAGATTCGTCGGCCGACCGTGAACATAGGCCTTCGGATCGTAGGTCCAGGAGCTCTTTCCCTGCTCGATATCGATCGCCGCGATCTGCCCGTAGCCGGTCGTCACATAGAGCCGGTCACCCACCTTGATCGGAATCGCCTCATGGTTCCGCGGCACCATGCGCCGCCCGCTCGTTCCGCCATCCCCGGTCATCAACTCGTTGTCCGGCGACGACCATCGCCAGGCGACCTCGAGCTCTCCGAAGTTGTCCCGATCGATCTGCCCAAGCGGCGCATACCGCTGACTCGCGTTGTTGCCCGTGGTGACCAGCCAGTCCGTGTCCAAAGGCTCCTGGGCCAACGCGGCCACCGTCGCCCCGATCGCCATCGCAAGCCCGACTGGCAGCCACCTCAGACCCCGACAACACCTCCGGCCAAGCATCGGCGAACAGTAGCAGCGGCGAGACCGACAAAAGTGCGGCCGGCGCCCGCGGCGGAAGTGGTCGACGCCACTCGGCAACCACGTCTGGAAGCTCACCGCACCGCCAATCCGGCGCAGTAAACGCCACGCCGACGTCGTCCAGCCTGCGCAGGGCCACAAGGGGGAGGGGTCCCAGCGGGCTCGGAGTGAGCGACGCCCGACCACCCAACGCCATGCGACGGCCTACCGGAGCGAACGTAGTGAAGTGCGCGCCAACCTCCCTTCATCCGAGAAAGCGCGCACGGCCGCCGGGACCCCTCCCCTTTGTGGCCCGGAGCGGGCGGGTGAGCCCGACGCCGAGCCGCTAGCCGCTGAGCCGGCCGCCGGCGGCGGCCGTTGCGCGGAGCAGCGGCGCAGCCTGCCACTGGTCGGGGTCGAAGCGGGCGGCGTAGTCGTCGAGGATGTCGACTATCTTGTCGAGGCCGAACTCGTCGGCCCAGAACATGGGGCCTCCCCGGTAGACGGGCCAGCCGTAGCCGTTGATCCAGATGACGTCGATGTCGCTGGCCCGGACGGCGATGCCCTCTTCGAGAATCTTCGCTCCTTCGTTGACGGAGGAGAGCAGGCAGCGGTTCAGGATCTCCTCGTCGTCGATCTCGCGCTGTTCGATGCCGAGCCGCTCGGCCAGTTCCCGGGCGAGATCCAACACCTCGGGGTCGGGCGCGGCGGCGCGCGTCGCCGAGTCGTAGACGTAGTAGCCGCGGCCTGTCTTCTGACCCCGCCGGTCGAGCTCGCAGAGCATCTCGCGGAGGGTGCTGGATGACGATGTCGCCGCGTTCCAGCCCACGTCGAGTCCTGCCAGATCGCTCATCCGGAAGGGACCCATCGGCATGCCGAAGTCGTAGAGCACACGGTCGATGTCCCAGGGCAGCGCTCCCTCGAGCACCAGGCGGTCCGCCTGCAGTCGGCGCTGGAACAGCATCCGGTTGCCGACGAAGCCGTGGCAAACGCCGACCAGGACCGGCACCTTGGCGATCGTCCGGGAGATCGACATCGCGGTCGCGATCGCGTCCGGCGCGGACTTCTCACCGCGAACGACCTCGACAAGCTTCATCACGTTCGCCGGGCTGAAGAAGTGCATGCCCACGACGTCCTCGGGCCGCCCCGTCTCGCCGGCGATTTCGTTCACGTCGAGGTACGACGTATTCGTTGCCAGCAACGCACCCGGCTTGACGATCCGGTCGAGTCCCGCGAACACCTTCTTCTTCAACTCCATGTCCTCGAACACGGCCTCGATCACCAGGTCGCATTCGGCGAGCGCGTCCCGGTCCGTACCGGCCCGAAGGAGGCCGATCCGTTCCTCGACCTCGTCGTGGGTAAACCGTCCGCGAGAGGCGCTGCGTTCGTAGTTGCGCCGTACCGTGGCCAGGCCGCGGGCGAGCGCCTCGCGGCTCTGCTCGACGATCTGAACCTGCAGGCCGGCGTTGGCGAAGGCCATCGAGATGCCGCCGCCCATCGTGCCGGCGCCGAGGACGCCGACCTTGGCAATCTCTCGAACCGGCGTGTCCGCAGGAACGTCGGGGATCTTGCGCGCCGCTCGTTCGGCGAAGAAGTAGTAGCGCTGCGCCCGTGACTGGGGATCGCCGTGAAGCGTCCGCGACAACTCCGCCTCTCGCTTCAGACCCTCGTCGAACGGCAGTCCCGCCGCCGCCTCGATGCACTGGATGCAAACCTCGGGAGCGTTGAACCCGCGGGTCTTGCGGGCGATCCGGCGGCGGAAGTCTCCCGCACGGCGGCGCGGTGGCTCTCGATGTCGCGGACCCGGGGCAGGCCGCGGCCCTCGGCCACGGCGCGGAGCGCGAAACGGAACGCGCCGACAGCCAGGCTCGTGTTTACCAGGCCATCGACGACGCCGTCGATCAGGCCAAGGTCCAGCGCTTCGGCGGCGGTGATGTGCTCACCGCTGGTGACCATTTCAAGCGCTCGCGGTACGCCGACCAGGCGGGGCAGGCGCTGGGTGCCGCCGCCGCCCGGCAGGATGCCGAGCTTGACCTCGGGCAGGCCGAGCCGCGCTTCCTTGTCGGCGACCCGGAAGTGGCAGGCCATCGCCATCTCCAATCCGCCGCCCAGCGCGGTACCGTGAATCGCCGCGACGAACGGCTTGGGTGACTTCTCGATCATCCGACGGACCTCGTTCGTGTCCGGGGGCAGGCGCGGCTTGCCGAACTCGCGGATGTCGGCGCCGGCGATGAAGGTCCGGCCGCGGCAGACGATCACGGCGGCCTGCATCTCGGGATCGTCGGCTACTGCCGGCACCGCCGCCGCGAGGCCTTCACGCACGTGCTGGCTCAGCGCGTTGACCGGCGGATTGTCGATCCAGATCGCGCCGACGACGCCAAGTCCCGGCTCCTCGTGACGTTCGACGGCTACGGACTGGCTGAGCTGCATCGCGGTGTTCTTCCCATCACTCTGGGCCATTCGATCTGTCTCCTATTGCTGGCGTTTGTCTGTCGATGGTGCTTCCGCCACGCCGCATCTTCTTCGGTTTCTTGATTCGGCTCGGCCAGGACCACCGTGTCTTCCGGTCCTTTGGCGGCCGGAGGTCGCGCACCTGGTCGACCATGATCAGGACCAGGAACGCGATCGAGATGAGCAACCAGAAGATGAAGAACGCGAGCATCTAGTACCTCTACGACAGGATCACCAGCGCCTCAACGGAGTGTGCACGAGCGAGTCGCTCCCCAGAATAGCCGCCAGTCGTAGTACTGCGTGTCCCGTGAACGAAGCAACCTGGGGCCGGCCCTGGACGATGATGATCCGGCTCGCCCGCACGGAGGACCCGATCTTCGAGTACGCCTGCCACGAGGGCAACTACGGCCTGACGAACATCCTCTCCGGCGCCCGCGCCCAGGACGGCGGCCAGTAGGCGCGGCCCCCCTGGCCGGCGTTACTCGATGGCCTCCAGCGGCACGGCACTGCGCAGCACGAGGCCGCGCCGGGCTACTCGGACTTCGGGTGCGACAGCGGTGCCCGACCGTCCGCCGGTGTAGTAGGTCAGCACGTGTTGATGCCGCAGGTCTTCTTCGATCTGTTTGAAGACACTTTGGATCCGTTGCGCCCAGGGCGGGTTGTCGGTGGACAGGTTCACGTAGAACAGCCGTCCGCCCGTTTGGCGGCTGATCGTTTCGAGCCGTTTCCGGTGATGTCGCCGTTTCAACTCCCTCTGGATGTGGATCTGTCCGCCACGCCGACTCCTGGTCCTCGCGGTCGGTCGGTCCAGTTCGATGAAGTAGATCGGAAGACCAAGGCGCTCTGCGAAGTCGGCGGATTGCGTTGGGGTGGTTCGACTGTGCTGGTCGACGCCGTCCGTAATCACGACCAGCGCGCGGCGACCGGGTTCTCGACCGTACTGGAGCAGGGAGAACAGGATCCCGTCGTTCAGCGCCGTTCCCAGTCGCGGTATGAGCGATCGCACGCGGGTGCCGAGCAGTGGCTTGTTGCCAGTCAGCGGTTGGGTCAGACGCACCTCGCCGGAGAAATCGACGACGAAAGCCCGATCGCCCGGCGACAGGGCTGCGTCGATGAAGCTGGCGGACACGTCTCTAACCTCGTGCCAGATGGGCAACATGCTGTCTGACATGTCGATGGCCAGACCAAGAACCAGGGGGACGTCGTGGGCAGTGTGGAGGTTCTGCACCGGGCGCTTTCTACTGTCCTCGCGGATCTCGAAATCCCCCGGCTTCAGGCCGCGAACGGGGTTCCCGTCCTTGTCGCTAACCAGCAACTGGAGCTGGATCAACTCGATGTCGATCTCGTCCTGGTACTCGGCGCCCTGGAGGAGCTGGGCGTCCTCCAACTGGCGACCGCCCTTGAGCGTCGCCGTGACGCGGACGAAGTCTTCCACGGAGGTGTGCTCAATCAGGGCGTCGACCAGGATCGTGCGGGGGGCGCCCGGTGCCGCGTCGTCGCCAAAGTTGCGCAGAGCCTCGACCAGACGCTCGCCGCGATAGAACGCGACGCGCTCGAGTGTGGCGGACCGGGGCAGCGAAACATCCACCTCGATTCGGAGTGCGTCGTACCCGTTCACCTCCACGCGGCGCATTGTGGCGATGTTGACGCCAAAGGGAACGTCCGGCTGGTTGAGGGTCATCCTGTCCGTGCCGAGGACGTTGCCCAGGGCGTCGTATCCCCGGACTTCGAGGATCTGTTCGCGAGGCGGATGAGCCAGTTCGATGTGGGTCTGGTAGGGCGGCTTCCTTGTGCGCTCCACCGGGTTGGCATCGAGGACGAAGTCGACTGCTCTGATCAGCGGGTGAATAGGCAGGGTCTGGATCTCGACTTTGCCGCTGTACGGTTCGCGGTATCCGCGGTCCGGCGGCACGATGTGGATCATCTTCCGCGTCGCGGCCGCCGGGGTTGCGGCTCCCTCCCCGGCGGAGCTGTCCTGCGCCTGTGCGGGTGCGTGGAACGAGACGCCGAGTATCAGCGCGCACGTGGTGGAAACCGTCGCCTTCGCGGCGTGGGTTCGAAGCGGCGCGGCCATCCTCACTTGCCCATCTCCTCTGCCGCCCTACTCGATCGCCTCGAGAGGCACCGCGCTCCGCAGTTTCAGATCTCGCCTGGTCACCCGGATCTCCGGCTCGACCGGTACTCCGCGAGGTTGGTTGGTGTAGTAGGTGAGCACATGCTGGTGGCGCAGGTCCTCTTCGATCCGGTCGAAGATCTGCTCGATGGGGTTGCCCCACCAGGGCGCGTCGCCGCGGAGCGGGAGGCGGAGGAGGCGGCCGCCCGTCTGCTCGGCGATGCGCTGGAGTCGTCTTCGGTCACGCGGTTGGAACACACCGTCGGCGTCTCCCGGATGGGATGAATCCAGCTCGATGAAGTAGATCGGCAGGCCCAGACGCTCCGCGAACTCGCTGGACTGTTCGGGTCGGGAACGGCTGTGTTGGTCGGCACCGTCGGTGATAACGACCAGCGCCCGTCGACCGGGTTCGCTGCGGTACTGGAGGAGAGAGAAGAGGAGCCCGTCGTTCAGCGCCGTGCCGCCCATCGGGACGAGGTAGTCGAGTCGGTCGGCCAGCAACTGGCGGTCCCCCGTCAGCGGCTGGGCCAGACGGATCGAGTCGTCGAAGTCGACCAGGAAGGCCCGGTCGCCCGGCGTGACCGCGGTCTCGAGGAAGCTCCGCGCGATGAACTTCAGGCGGCTCCAGACGGGCAGCATGCTGTCCGACGAGTCGATCGCGAGACCGAGGATCAGGGGCACGTCGTAGGCGGTGTGAAGCGCCACCGCGGGCCGCTTCCGGCCGTTGTCGCGGATCTCGAAGTCCTCTGGCGAGAGCCCGCTCACCGGGTTCCCTTCGCGGTCCGTAACGAGAACCTGGAACTGGACCAACTGGACGTCGATCTCGCCCTGATACTCGGCCCCCTGGATGAGTTTGGCGTCTTCTCGTTCGCGGCCGTCGGCCAGCTTCGCCACGACGCGGATGAAGTCGTCCGCCCGGGCGTCCTCGATCGACGCCTCGACGAGAGTCGTGCGGGCGGCGCCGTCCGGGGACTCTTCGTCAAAGTCGCGTACCGCTTCCACGAGAGACTCGCTGCGGTAGAACTCGACCCGTTCGAGGTTCGCCGAGTGCGGCAGCGACACGGATGCCGCCACGCGGATCGGGGCGCCCATGTCCGCCTGCAACCCGCCGATCTCCCCGATGCGGACCGCGAACGGCCTGTCGATCCGGTTGAGCACGAACTCGTCCCGGCCCAGGTACTCGTCGTCTTCGGCGTAGGCCAGGACCTCGAGCGTCTGACGGCGCGGTGGGTTGGCCAGGCGGATGCGAGTCTGGAACGGGCGCTTCCGGGCCCGCCCGGTGCGCCTGCCGTCCAGGCTGAACTCGACCTTGACGGTCCGCGGGTCGATGATCAAGGTCTGGATCTCGACCCGTCCGGTGAGCAGCTCGCCGTACCCGCGCTCGGGCGGCACGATCCGGATGGCCGCGGGGGAGGCCGGCAGGTCGTCAGCGTTCGGTGTCGGTCCGGGTCGCTCGTAGACCGTGTCGATCTGAAGCGAAGGCAGGCCGAGGGGTTCCACGTCGGTCCACCGCACGAGCCACTCGCCGTCCCGAAGGAAGGTCTCCACCTGCCGACCGTCCGCGGCGACCATCTCGATCGTGAGCCTTTCGCCGGCCTCGAGGATGCTCGCCGTGAGACCGCGGCCGAGGCGGTGCTCCTTGCCGTCGATTGGGAGCATCAGCGTGCCGCCGCGGCTGTCGAGGATGACGAGTCGGTTCTCGACAGTCCTGATCATGACGGTGGCGTACTTGTCGGCGACGCTCTCTGCGACCACGCGCATCGACGAGGCCTGTTCCGGCGCCAGACCGAGGCTCCGGGCCTTTTGGACCGGATGTTCGCTGAACCCGTCGTTCCTGATCCATGGACCGAGGAGTTCGGAGAAGGCTTGATCCTGGCCGATGGCGGGACCGCCGGTTCCGGGTTCACTGGGAACCTGGCCCGGGCCGGGCGCCGGGAGGGCCAGCGCCAGAAGCGTCAGCGCCGCCGAGCGGACGCAGTGCGGGCGCCACCATGGGCTCCGGTTGTCTGTGTTCGGGGTCATGTTGACGTGAGAAAGTCCAATCGGGCGGACGCTCCGGCCCCCTCTACCTAGTCGACGAGCGGCACCGCGCTTTGCAGCCGGAGCCCGGGCCGGGTCAGATGGACTTCGGGATTGATGGCGGCGCCCGGGGGCCGGTCACTGTAGTACGTCAGGACGTGCTGGTGCCGAAGGTCCGTTTCGATCTGATGGAAGACCTGCTCGATCTGTTCGGTCCAGGACGGATCCTCGGAGGCAAGGGTGATGTGGAAGAGACGGCCGCCGGTCTGCCGGCTGATCCGCTCGAGTCGCTTCCGTGCTTTCCTCCGCCGCAACGGCGCTGAATAGTCGGCAACGACCCTGCCGTCTCGCGTCTCTGTCCGCGTGACGGTCGGATCGAGTTCGATGAAGTAGATCGGAAGGCCGAGACGCGCCGCGTAGTCCGCGGACTGTTCGGGCCGTGAGCGGCTGTGCTCGTCGTCACCGTCCGTCACCACGACGAGGGTGCGGCGGCCCGGCTCACGCCCGTACTGCAGGAGCGAGAACAGGATCCCGTCGTTGATCGCGGTGCCGCCGAAGGGAATGAGTCGATCGATGCTCCGCAGGAGCAGCGCCTTGTCCGGAGTGAGTGGCTGCCCCAGGCTCACCGTGTCGTCGAAATCGACCAGAAAGGCCCTGTCGGCCGACGCCAGCGTCACGTCGAGGAAGTTCGCCGCGACATCGGTCACCTCGCTCCAGATCCGGAGCATGCTGTCGGACGAATCGATTGCCAGCCCCAGCACCAGGGGGACATCGCGGGCGCTTAGGAGGGCTTCGGGTGGGTACCGCGTGCCGTTCTCCCGGATCTCGAAGTCCCCTGGCTCCAGACCGCCTACGGGGTTGCCCTCGCGGTCCGTCACCAGCACTTGGAGCTGGACCAGTTGGACATCGATCTCGCTCCGGTAGTCGGCGCCCTGGACCAGTTCGGCGTCCTCCATCGAGCGGCCGTCGGCGAGGGTCGCGCGAACTCGGACGAAGCCGTCGGCGGGTCGATACTCCATCCGAGCGTCGACGGTGACCGTGCCCGTCGCGCCGCGTGTCGCCTGGTCGCCGAAGTCGTGCACGGACGCTGCGTGCTGGTCTCCGCGATAGAAGTCGACCCGCTCCAGCGTGGCGCTGCGCGGCGCGGTGACGATAGCTTCGACTTCTACTTCGGCGGCCTCGTCTACCTGTTCCCGGCGAATCGCCGCGATGCGGACGGCGAAGGGCATGGCGATCCGGTTCAGGACGATCCGGTCGCTGCCGGCGAAGTTGCCGAGCGCGTCCCAGGCGCGGACTTCGAGCGTCTGCTCACGGGGCGGATCAGCCAGTTTGAGACGGGTGACAAACGGTGGCTTCCTGACTCGCCTGACGGTCTTCCCGTCGAGGAAGAAGTCGACCGCCACGATCAGTGGATCGATGATCAGGGTCTGGACTTCAACTCTGCCGCTCAGCAGTTCGCGGTGCCGGCGTTGCGGCGGCACAATGCGGATCGCTTCGCGCTCCGGGACGTCGGCCGCCCTTTGCGGGTTCGTGGCGGATAGCCTGCCCGGCCGGTCGTAGACGGTGCGGACCTTCACGCTGCGGCGCCGCCGGTCCCGGAGTTCGTTGATCAGCACCAGCCGGTCGCCGTCACGGTAGAACGTCTCGATCCGCTGCCAGTCGGCGCCGGCGGTCTCGATCGTGAGCGAATCGTCCGTTCGAACGACGCGTCCGCTGACGTGCCTGCCCTGGAACCGTCCTTGAAGGGGGTAGCGCGCGACATCACCCCGATCGTCGAGTAGAACGAGGGTGCCTTCCATGACCCGGACCATGAGGGTGTCGAGTTGAGCGACTGCCTGCGCGGCGAGCTTCCGCATGAGCACCGGGGTGGCGTCCTTTCCCGGCCACGTCCTCTCGGTCTTCCGCACGGGATCTTCACTGAGCGACTCGTTCCGTATCCAGGGCCCCAGCAGAGGGGCCAGCCGAACGTCCTCCCCGGTACGGTCTGCTGACGTTGACGCCCTGGTGGTCGCCGGATCGTCCTGGGCGTAGCTGGGAACGAGGGCCTGCAGCGACAGCGCCAGGGCGAACGAAGCACGAGCCATCGCGCGAATGGCTTCGGCCCGGACTGGTACGACGGGTGCCACTTGTGATCTCGGGCCGCGGGACTACTCGATCGCCCCGAGGGCCACCGCACTCCGGAGCGTGAGTCCGCGCGCGGTTACCCGGATGTCGGGCTTGGCGTGAGCGCCGGGTGGCTTGTCCGCGTAGTAGGTGAGGACGTGCTGATGGCGTAAATCCTCTTCGATCTGGGCGAATGCCCGGTCGATCCGCCTGGGCCATGACACGTCGTGGGCGACGAGGTCGATGTGGAAGTGGCGCCCGCCGGTGTGCCGGCTGATTCGTCTGAGCCGCCTGCGCGTCTGCTCGCGCAGCAGCGTCGCGTCAGGCGTTCTGTCGGCGAGACTGCCGTTTGCGATGACGGGCTTGGCCGACCGGTCGAGTTCGATGAAGTAGATCGGAATCCCCAGGCGTTCGGCGAAGTCGGGGGCCTGCTGCCATCGCGAGCGGCTGTCCAGGTCGACGCCGTCGGTGACCACGACGAGCGCCCGACGACCGGGCTCTCGGCGGAACTGCAGCAGCGAGAACAGAAGCCCGTCGTTCAGGGCCGTCCCACCGCCCGGGACCAGTTGACCAAGGTGCGCCCTCAACCGCCGCTTGTCGGCGGTCGGCGGCTGCAGGAGACGGACGGTGTCGTCGAAGTCGACCAGGAAGCCGGAGTCATCGGGCGCCAGGGAGGCGTCGAGGAAGGTCGTGGCTACATGCCGCAGATGACTCCAAGCGGGCCGCATGCTGTTTGACGAGTCGATCGCGAGACCCAGGAGCAGGCGGACGTCGTGTGCGGTGTGAAGCTGTTCCGGCTTGATTCGCCTGCTGCCTTCCCGGATCTCGAAGTCCTCCGGCGTGAGTCCGCTCACCGGGTTGCCTTCGCGGTCCGTGACGAGCACCTGGATCTGAACCAGGTGAACATCGATCTCGGCCCGGTAGTCGCCTCCCTGGAGGAGTTCGGCGTCCTCCAGTTCGCGGCCGTCGGCGAGCTTTGCCTTGACGGGATCTTCGATCAGCGCCTCGACGTGGATCGTCGGCGGGGGCCGCGCTCGCGTGGCTTCGCCGAAGTCCTCCAGGGCAGCGACGAGGCTCTCGTTGCGGTAGAACTCGACCCGCTCGAGTTGCGCGGACCATGGCGGTGAAACCATGGCGCCGGCGAGGACGGCCGGGGTGCCGTCACCCGGTTGGCTGCGGATGCTTGCAATGCGAATCGCCGCGGGCCCGTCGATCCGGTTGAGGATGAGCCTGTCGGTGCCCAGGAGTTCGCGTTCGGCGTCGTACGCGAAGACCTCGAGCGTCTGCTCGCGTGGCGGATCGTGGAGTTCGATGTAGGTCCGATGGCGTGGCTGCCTGATCCGCTTTGGGGGACCGCCGTCGAGACGGTACTCGACGGCGGCAACCGCCGGATCGATGACCAGCATCTGGAATCCGACCCTGCCGCTGAGCAAGTAACCGTAGCCCCGTTCGGGCGGCACGATGGCGATCGTCGCTGGCCTGGCGAAGCCGCCCACCGTGTCGACGAAGGCGCGATCCGATGCCGCGTCGACCGGCGGGCGATCATAGACCGTGAGGAACTTCACCCCGGCGTTGGCCAGTCTGCGGCTTCGCAAGTGCGTGGAGCGTACGAGTTGGTCCTGCTCGCGGACGAACGTGTCAACGCCTAGCCAGTCCGTCGCGACGGTCTCGATCGAGAGGGAGTCGCCGGATCCGCGGGCTCGGCCCCGGCCTTGAAGGTCTAGGGACCGCCACGCGCCGTCGAGTGGAAAGGCGTGGATCTCGCCCTGGGCATCGAGGACCAGAAGCGAGTCGTCCTCGATCCCCATCAGGATGGACGGGCGTCGATCAGCGACGTTCCTTGCCAGCTCCAGCAGGGTCGACGAGGTCCATCGTCCTTCCCGTGCCGCCTGCACGGTCCTGAGCCCAGGATCTTCGCTGAGTTCTTCGTTCAGGATCCAGGGCCCCAACACGCCGGAGGCCAGGACGGCGCTGGCTGACGAAGGGTCTTCGGCGCCATGATCCTGAGCGTGGATCCGTTCGAGGGCCGCCAGCCCCAGGACCAGCACCGGGGCGAGGATGGCAGCAGTCCAGGTCGCGTCAGCTTGATGGCGAGGGCCGGTGTTCACTGGCGTTCGCCCAGCTCCAACTACTCGATCGCCTCAAGCGGCAGGGCGCTCCGCACCTTGAGCCCCTTCCTGGTCACGCGCACGTCGGGTTCCACAGCGGCGCCGAACGGGCGCTCGCTGTAGTAGGTCAGCACGTACTGCCGCCGGAGTTCTTCCTCGATGTGGTCGAAGACGCTCGATCTGGAACAGCCGCCCGCCGGTCGGTCCGGTGATCAGCCGCATGCTGTTGCGGAGGTTCGCGTCTTCCATCGTCGTCGGCCCGAAGCCGATCGATCGCATGGCGACGACGTAGACGGGGACGCCGAGGCGTTTGCCGAAGTCGATCGCCCGGGTGGGGTCGGAGCGGCTGTTCGAGTCGTAGCCGTCCGTGACGACGACCAGGGCCCGCCGGCCGGGCGCGTCGCCGTACTGGAGCAGCGAGAACAGGATCGCGTCGTACAGGGCGGTGTTGCCCTGCGGGAAGAGCCGTTCCAGGCCGCGGGCCAGCAGCGGCTTGCTGCCGGTGAGCGGTTGCACGAGGCGCAGGGTGGAATCGAAGTCGACCAGGAACGCCTGGTCGCGCCAGGTCAGCGCGCCGTCGAAGAACGCCGCCGCGATCGAGTTGGTCTGCTGCCAGATGGGCTCCATGCTGCCGGAGGAGTCGATCGCAAGACCCAGAGAGAGGGGCACGTCGTTCGAGACGTAGAGGTTCTCCACCTGGCGCCGGTCGCCGTCTTCGTGGACTTCGAAGTCCTCGGGCCGGAGGCCGGCGACCGGGTCTCCGCCGCGGTCGACGACCAGAACCTGGAGCTGGACGAGCTGGACGTCGATCTCGCTGCTGAACTCGGCGCCCTGGAGCAGTTCGACGTCCTCGAGTTCGCGGCCGTCGCCGAGCCGCGCCACGACCCGGATGAAGTCCTGGGGCGAGACGCCGGTCGTTGGCACGTCGGCGATCACGTTGCGCACGCCGCTCGGTCCCGCTTGCCCTTCGAAGTGCTCGAAGACCGCGACGAGTTGTTCCGTGCGGTAGAACTCGACCCGTTCGAGGGTCTCGGAGCGAGGGAGGGAGATTCCGGCTTCGACCCGCACTGCCTGCTCGCCTCCGCTGCGGATCGGGCTGATTCCCGCCAGCCGTACCGCGAACGGAGGATCGAGGCGGTTCAGGACGATCCTGTCGCTGCCCGCGTAGGCGCCTCGGGCTCCGTACGCCTTGACTTCGATCGTGTGTTCGCGCGGCGGGTCGGCGAGTTCGATCCGGGCCTCGAAGGGTGGCCGGGTCGAGCGGTTCGCCTCCTCGCCGTCGAGCAGAAACTCGACGACGGCGATCTGCGGGTCGATCGTCAACGTCTGGATCAGCACGCGGCCGCTCAGGAGTTCCCGGTGGCCCTTCTCGGGCGGCAGGATGCGGATGGTCGCGGGCCGGGCGCTGCGAGCGGTGTCGGCTCGTTCGGACCGTCGGTCCGCGGTGGCTCTGACCGGCGGCAGGTAGTCCGCCCTGTTGAAGCCGTCGTCTGGTTGTGGGCTGGCGTCGGTCGCGCGCGCCGTGTTCACAGGCGTCGGAGACGGGGGGGCGTCGCCCGAGCGCTCGTAGACCGTGCGGAAGGAGAGGTCGGCGAAGCGGCCGCCCTGCAGGTCGGTCACGAGCACGAGTTGATCGCCTTCCAGGTAGAAGGTCTCGATCCGCTGACGGCCCAGGGAAGAGGTCTCCACCTCGAGCGAGTCGCCGACGAGGCGGGCTCGGCTGCGGCCGCCGAAGCCGTCCGCGATGTCTCGTCCGTCGAGGAAGAGGACGCGGTCTTCGCGCTTCGCGTTGCGGATGAGGAGCTGCGGGTCGTCGATGCGGATCAGGAGGACGTCCAGCCGTTCCGCGAGTTCGCGCGCCATCTCCCGCATCGTCGACGGGCCGTCCTGATTGCCGCCCTGGCCGCCGCCGCGTCTGCGGCCAGAGCCTCCCTGGCCGCCGCCGAACCCTCCCTGGCCGCCGCGGCCGCCGGTTCCCCCTTGGCCGAAGCCGCCGGTGCGGCCGCTGCCGGGCGTAGCGCCCTGGGAGCGTCCGGGGCCCCCGCCGAAGGTCTGGCCGTAGGTCTCCTCGAGCTTCTGGATCGGGTCCTCGCTCAGCCGTTCGTCGCGAATCCAGATGCCGGGGATCGCGACGATCGGATCGACCGTGACCGGGGTCGAGGGCTG
>JAGWAG010000027.1:42580-53017 GCA_021296535.1 Acidobacteriota bacterium
CCGGCGGGCAGGAGGAGAGTGCAGCCGAGGACGCTGGCGATCAGCGCTGCCGATCGAACGCAGTGCGGGCGCCGCCGTCGGCTCCGGTTGTCGGTGTTCCTGGTCATGTTGAGGTGAAGACTCAAACCCGATTGATGCAGGATACAGGCCAACGCACCCAGTCCTTTAGCCGGCCAGCAGTTCGCGTACACCCTGCACGACGCACACCGCTCCAAGCGTCAGGATCACCGGTCCCGTGACACGCCGGAACTGCCGGTCGTCGAGCCGGGCGAGCAGGAGCGTGCCGATGCGCGCGCCCACGATCGCGAGAGCCATGCCTCCGGCGATCAACCTGGGCGTGGGCACGTTTCCGGGCAACTCGGTGAGCACAGTGCGCGAGACCCAGACGTAGTAGCCGATCTTCAGCAGATGACCCACCGTCTGGGTGAACGCCTTCGTGGCGACGATCGTGCGCCGGTCCACGTCCGTTTCGAGGTAGAACGCGTCCAGCAGCGGCCCGGAAGCGCCTGCCAGGAGCTGCGCCGCGGTTACGGTGGCGCCGCAGGCGGCGGCAGTCCTGGGGTTGCGCACGTCCAGCCCCCGTAGCGTCGGCAGCAGCCTGGCGAGCCACGGAAAACTGCCGACCAGGATCAGCACCAGGGCCGGGTCGGGAACGACAGACGAGCACCGAGAGGGCGGCGCCGACGCCGTACCAGGGCAGAACGCCCCACATCATGCGGTCCCGCAGAAACAGGAACCGTGCGCCGTTCGAAGCCGCCTGGACGGCGCCGTGCAGGATCATCGCGCTGGTCACGGGGAGGAGGCTCGCGAGCACGGCCATCAGCGCCAATCCCCCGGCCATGCCGAGCACGCCCGAGATGATCGCCGTCGCGAGCACCGTCGCGAGGATGGCGGTCCCGATCACGTGGGAGGGCGCTTCGTCGTCATCGGTCGCCCTGAGGGCGTTCAGGCGGGTCTGGGCGAATGAGCCGGGCGCACAGGGCGCTTATCCGTCGTCGGACTGATAGAGCGGCAGGGCGCTCCTGACTTCGAGGTCCGTCCTGCTTGTCCTCACTTCCGGCTCGATCGCGCTGCCAAGCGGGCGGTCGCTGTAGTAGGTCAGCACATACTGGTGGAGGAGGTCTTCCTTGATCCGGTCGAATACTCCGTGAACCTTGGCCACGAAGTCCGGCGGGGGGAGTTCCAGGTCGATCCGAAACAGGCGCCCGCCGCTTCGTCGGGCCAGTTGCCGCATTCTGCGCAAATGCGCGTCGGATCGGGCGGAGCGCATTGTGGGTGCCGGCGTGCTGTCTCTCTCGGAGGTGTTCGTGTCGAGCAGGGCGACTTGATCCCTACCCAGGTCGATGAAGTAGAGCGGGATACCGACTCGCTCCGCGAAGGATCCGGCCTGTTCCGGCTCAGAGCGACTGTCGATGTCGACGCCGTCGGTCACCACGACCAGGGCCCGTCTTCCGGGTTCGTTTCCGTACTGGACGAGGGAAAACAGGATTCCGTCGTTGAGGGCGGTGCCGCCGTTCGCGACCAACCGTTCCAGCGTCTTTCTCAGTGTCGGCGTGTCGCCGGTCGGCGGCTGAAGCAGCCGGATGGTCTCGTCGAAGTCGACCAGGAAGGCTCGATCCGTTTCCGTCAAGGAACTCTCGAGGAAAGCGCCCGCGACGGATTTGAGCTGATTCCAGACCGGCTTCATGCTCGCCGACGAGTCGATCGCCATCCCCAGGACGAGCGGCACGTCGCCGGCCCTGCGGAGTTCCTCGACCGCCCTCTGCTCGCCGTCTTCGACGATCCGAAAGTCGGCCGCCCGCAATCCGCCGACAGGATTGCCATCGGCGTCGACTACGAGCACCTGAAGATGAATGAGCTGCACATCGATCTCGCCCTTGAACTCGGCCCCCTGAAGGAGTTCGGCATCTTCCATTTCGCGGCCGTCGGCTAGCCTGGCCGTGACGCGGACGTAGTCCTGCGGCGAGAGGTCACGCGTCGACACGCTTCCGGTCACCGTCCTGAAGCCGCCCGGGCTCGGGTGTTGAGCCAGGTTGTCGACGGCCTGCGCGAGCTGCTCGCCCCGGTAGAACTCGACCCGTTCCAGTGAGGCGCCCCGCGGTACCGCGATGCGGGTCTCGACCTGAACCGCCGGGACGTCGGTTTCGTGCGGGGTGATCGCACCGATGCGGACCGCGAAAGGAGGATCGACGCGGTTCAGGACGACCCGGTCGTCGCCGACGTAGGCGCCTCGAACGCTATAGGCGCGCACCTCCAGGGTTTGCTCCCGTGGCGGGTCGGCAAGATTGATGCGCGTCCTGAAGGGAGGCTTGCCGACTCTCTTCCTACGCCGACTGTCGAGGAAGAAGTCGACTCTTCCGATCGTCGAGTCGACGATGAGGGTGCCGACCTCGACGCGACCGGTGAGCAGTTCGTGGTGACCGCGATGGGGGGGCACGATGCGGATCGCGGCGGGGCGGGCTAGACGGCTCATGTCGTCGTCGGTTGAGCTTGCCGATCGAAGCTCGTCTCCCGAGTGGTCGTACACCGTGAGGAACCTCAGGTTCGGAAACCGCTCGCTCTGGATCTCGATCACACGGTGGAGCTGACCGGCCTGTACGTAGAGGGTCTCGATCAGGAGCCAGCCCGGCCTCGAGGTCTCGATCTCGAGTGTCCCCGGCAGGACGGAGGCGCGGTGCCGGTTGCCGTACTGGTCGGCCACTGCCGAACCGTCGACGGGCAACTCGAAGATCTCGAACTCGGCGTTCCGGAGACGGACCTGCCCTTCCTCGACGGTGATCCGCAACCGGCCTACGCGGTCCGCCAGACTCGATGCCAGCCCCACCAGGGTGGCGGACGTGCGGTCCGGGTTCCGCCACAGGCTGATCGTCTTCTGTACCGGATCCTCGCTGACCTTTTCGTTGCGGGCCCAGGACCCTTCCAGGATTGCGATGGGAGAGTCTCCGGCCTCGAAGGAGAGCGCTTCGCCGGTCGTTTCGGCCTGAGCCCTGGCGGCATCCTCGCCGGGCGACCAGAATGCGAAGGCAACGACGGCTCCCGCCAGGAGGGGGGCGCAACTTCGCACGACTAGCGGAGCGCTTCGAGCGGCAGGACGCTCTTGACTCTGAGGCCCGTGCGTGTAGTCCGAACCTCGGGCTCGACGCCCGCGCCCGGCGGCTGCTCGGTGTAGTAGGTCAGCACATTCTGGTGACGCAGGTCTTCGTTGATCCGGTCGAAGACCTGCCGCATCTCTCGGCCCAGAGCGGTCCGCGACTGGCCGGGGTGGATTCGGAACAGGCGACCGCCGGTTTGCCGGCTGAGTCTCTTGACAAGGGGGCCGCGAGGTTCACTCCAGCCCAGAGTGATGAAGTAGATCGGGACCCCCACTCGCTCGGCATACTCCGTGACCTGCGCGCGCTTCGCGCGGCTGTGGTGATCGTCGCCGTCGGTGACGACGATCAAGGCCCGGCGGCCCGGTTCGTTGCGGAACTGGAGGAGAGAGAACAGGAGCCCGTCGTTAAGCGCCGTGCCACCCTGCGCAAGCAGCCGATGGAGCCGGGCCTTGAGCAGGGGCCGGCTGGCGGTCAACGGCTGGACCGCCCGAACCGTGTGGTCGAAGTCGACCAGGAAGGCTCGATCGTCCGCTGCCAGGGCGCCTTCGAAGAAGACCCGCACGACATCGTGCAACTGGCGCCAGACGAAGTGCATGCTCTCCGAGGAATCGATCGCGATTCCGAGAACCAGAGGGACGTCATCCGAGACGTGCAGGTTCTCGGCCGGGCCCCAGGCGCCCTTCTCGCGCACTTCGAAGTCGGTTGCCTTCAGGTCGCCTACCGGATTGCCCTTGCGGTCCACGACGAGGACCTGGAGTTGCACGAGCTGCACATCGATTTCGCTGCGGTGCTCGGCCCCCTGGACGAGTTCGGCGTCCTCCATCTCCCGGCCGTCGGCGAGCTGCGCCGTGACCCGGACGAAGTCGCCCGCCGAGACGCCCTCGATCAGCGCGTTCACGGGAATCGTCCGCGCTTCGCCGCGATTCGCGGCCGCGTCGAGGTCGTCGAAGGTCGCTACCGGATGGTCGCCGCGATAGAACGCGACGCGTTCGAGCGCCGCCGTACGCGGCACCGAGACGTTGGCCGCGACGCGAAGCGCGGAACGGCCGTCTGGCCCCGCGGACCGGATCCCCGCGATGCGGACGCCGAAGGGCGAGTCGAGACGGTTGAGGACGATCCGGTCGGAACCAGTGAGCCCTCCTGGGTCGCTGTAGGCCCGAACTTCCACCGTTTGAGGCCGGGGAGGATCGTCGAGCCGAACGCGGGCTCTGAAGGGCGTTTTCCTGGCTTGCTTCACTCGCACTCCGTCCAGGAAGAACTCGACGGACCGGACTAGCGGATCGATGACCAGGGTCTGGACCTCGACGGGACCGGAGAGCAGTCCCCGATAAGGGCGTCGTGGCGGCACGATCCGGATCGCGGCCGGCCTGGCGTAGCGGCTCCGTTCGACCTTGGCCGCGCGCCCCGGCGGCGGTTTGCCTTCCGCGTGGTCATACACGGTGTGGAAGCCCAGGTCGGGGACCGAGAAGTTCTGGGTCTCGGTCAGGTGGACCAGCCGGTCGCCCTGCCGGTACAACGTCTCGACCCAGAGCCAGGCCCAGTTGGATCCGTGGGTGACGATCTCCAGTGAGTCGTCGACGAGGAAGGCGGTACTCGCATTACCGTGGCTGTCGTGGCGGGTGATGCCGTCGACCGGAAGGCGGATTCTCTCGCCCACTGCATTCGTGATCAGAACGTCCTGGCCCGGGAACTCGATCACGAGGCTGGCGCGGCGGCCAGCGAGGCTGTCGGCGAACTGGCGTAGCGTTCCCACGGCGAAGCCTTCGAGGAAGCGGTTCGCGGGGCTCGGAAACGGGTCTTCGCTCAGCTCTTCGTTCTGGACCCAGGAACCCTCCAGGGCAACGGAGAGGGGAACAGCCTGGGTTCCGGCAGCGTCACCGGCAGGCACCGCCTGGGCGTGCGTGGACGGCGCGGCCGCTGCTGCGAAGGCGAGGACGCAGAGGACAATCCCCAGCGAGGCCGCCCGGCCGAGGCGAAGCGAAGTTGGGGCATCGGTGAGCATGGCGGTGCGCGGAGGTTATCCGGGCGGTTCCCGGTGTAGGCGTGGAGGTTGCAAGGTTGGGGCCGGTTGGGCTCGCAATCTCGGAATCCGGGGTCCGCGAGCCGGCCGCGCTGCCGGTTGTCGCCCTTCGGGGACGCCGGTGTCCCCAACAGGTTCCGCGCGCCTGTATTCTCTGACACCTTCCCATGAAGACATACATCCTGCGACGTCTGCTGGCGATGGTGCCGACGCTGTTCTTCGCCAGCCTGATCGTCTTCGTGTCCCCGGCGACGTGATCGACCTGATGCTGGCGCAGAACGATGTCTCGACCTCCCTCGACCGGGAGGCCCTCGAGGCGGCGATGGGGCTCGATCAGCCGATGGCCTCGCAGTACGTTCGCTGGGCGGGCAGTGCGCTGCAGGGCGATCTCGGCCAGTCGCTCTGGCGCAGCACGCCGGTGACGGAGCAGATCCTGGAACGGTTGCCGGTGACGTTCGAGCTGGGGTTCCTGGCACTCGTCGTCGCGTTGTCCGTCGCCGTGCCGATCGGCATCTTTTCGGCCACCCGGCAGGACTCCACCCTCGACTACACGGCGCGGTCGTTCTCGCTCGTCATGCTGGCCATCCCCGGGTTCTGGCTCGGCACCCTGGTCATGGTCTTTCCGTCCGTCTGGTGGCGATGGGCGCCGGAACTCGAGTACACGCCGTTTCTCGTCGACCCGATCGCGAACCTGACCCACCTGATCGTGCCGGCGGTCCTGCTCGGACTGTCGATGTCGGCGATCACCATGCGGATGACGCGCACGATGATGCTCGAGGTGATGCGCCAGGACTACGTGCGCACCGCGCGGGCCAAGGGCCTGAGGGAGCGGGCGGTCGTCGTCCAGCATGCGCTGAAGAACGGGCTGATCCCGGTGGTCACTCTGATCGGCCTGCAGGCGCCGCTACTGATCGGCGGCACCGTGGTGATGGAGCAGATCTTCGTCATCCCCGGCATGGGGCTGCTGTTGCTCGAGGGCGTCTACGAGCGGGACTACCCGGTGATCTCCGGTGTCTTCCTGGTCGTGGGCGTCGCGGTGCTCCTGATCAACCTGCTGGTCGACCTGAGCTACGGCTGGCTCGATCCGAAGGTGCGGTACGGATGAGCGCGGCATGACCACCGTTGCCGCAGCCGGAACTGACGCCCTGCCGGGGCGTGGCGAGTCGCGGTGGTGGCGTTTTGTGGTCCGCCTGTTCCGGACCAAGCCGCTTGGCGCCGCCGGCGCCGTGGTCTTCGTGATCTTCCTGCTGAGCGGGATCTTCGCCGGCGTACTCGCGCCTTACGGCATCAACGAGACCGATCTGGCGCATCGGCTCGAGCCGCCGTCCACGCAGTTCCTGCTCGGCACGGACCACCTCGGCCGCGATCTCTTTTCTCGGGTTCTGATGGGTGCTCGCCTGTCAATGATCGTCGGCTTCTGCGCCGCCGCCCTGGCCACGGTCGTGTCGATCGTGATCGGCGTGCTCTCGGGCTACCTCGGCGGCTGGTTCGACATGCTGACGCAGCGCTTGGTCGACGCCTGGATGACCTTCCCGGACCTGGTGCTCCTGATCGTCATCGTTTCCGTGGTCGGTCCGGGGATCACCCAGATCGTCATCATCCTGGGGCTGCTCTACGGCATCGCGGGATCGCGGATCGTGCGCGGCGCGGTGACGTCGGTGCGCGAGCACGTCTACACGCACGCCGCCCAGTCGATCGGCGCGGGAACCTTCCACATCCTTCGCCGGCACATCCTGCCCAACGTGATGCCGGTCGTCATCGTCCTGTTCACGACCCGCGTCGGCGCCGTCATCCTGTCGGAGGCGGCGCTTTCGTTTCTGGGTCTCGGCGTGCCGCCGCCGGCGCCGACCTGGGGCGGCATGCTGAGCGGCGACGGCCGTACGTACCTTTACCTGGGGCCGTGGCTGGCGTTGGCGCCGGGCGTCTGCCTTACCGTGGTGGTCTACTCGGCGAACGTCTTCGGGGATGCGTTGCGCGATCTGCTGGATCCGAGAATGAGAGGAACTTGAGCATCATGGGGCATTCCAGGCTGGGAACAGGAGGCTGCGTCGCTGCCGGGGTTCTAGCAGCACTCCTGAGTGGGTGTCTCGACGGGCCGGACCGCCGTCAAACGACGGCTTCCGGCACGGACATGGGCAACGGCGGCCTGATGCCGGATCCTCTCGCGCCCGAGGTCCCGCGGTACGGCGGCGAACTGAACGTGGGCACGGTCTACGTGACGCTGTCGGCGCTGTCGTGGGACACGACGGACTGGAACTGGAAGCAGAACCACGACACGGGGATGATCTACGAGCACCTCTTCGTGGGTGACCTCGAACAGGCGGCGGTCCGGGGCGGTGACCAGCGCTTCGTTTCCGAGGCGTACCTCTCCGCCGAGACGATTCGCGGCGAGCTGGCCGAGAGCTGGGAATGGGAAGATCCGTTGACGCTGGCGATCCGGCTTCGGCGGGGCGTGAACTTCCCGGACAAGCCGGGCGTCATGAAGTCGCGCGAGTTCGACGCCCACGATGTCGTATTCAGCTTCGAGCGTCAGCGGGACAGCCCGAAGGCGATCCCGACCTACTTCGACCACATCGACCGCGTGGTGGCTCGCGACGACCACACGGTCGTCTTCGAGTTCGGCGAGTTCAACGCCGAGTGGGACTACCGGTTCGGCTACGGCTACTTCTCCGGCATCGTGCCGCGCGAACTCGGGCGCAACCTGACGGGTTCCGGTCCCTTCACGCTGGAGCGGTTCATTACCGGCAACTCGCAGACCTACGTGCGCCGGCCGGACTACTGGGATCGAACGACGATCGGCGGGAAGAGTTACGAGATCCCCTTCATCGACGAACTCACGTACCGCACGATCAAGGACGAGGCGACCTACCTCACGGCCATTCGCACGGGAAAGCTGGACATCCTCGAGTACATCCGCTGGATCGCCGTCGATCATCTGAAGAAGACGACCCCTGAACTGCGCTGGTCACGGTGGTTGTCGACCGGCGGCACCTTCATGGTCATGCGGGTCGACCAGGAGCCGTTCGACGATGTGAGAGTGCGGCGGGCGATGAACCTGGCGGTGGACCAGCGCGAGATCGTGGACCTGTTCTTCGGCGGCAACGCCGAGCTGTTCGCCTATCCGCAGCACCCCGCGTTCGAGGGCTACTTCGAGCCGCTCGAGGCGATGCCGCCTTCCGTGCAGGAACTGTTCGAGTACAAGCCCGAGAAGGCGCGCCGTCTGCTCGCCGAGGCGGGCTACCCCGACGGCTTCACGTTCAGGATGCAGGTGTCGGCCAACAACGCGATGCGGATGGAGTTGGCGCCGCTGCTGGCCAGCTACCTGGACCGGATCGGCGTGACGATCGAGATCGAGGTCATGGAGTATGCGGCCTACCTGTCCATGATGACGACCCGCACCCACGGTCCGGGCTACCTGATGGCCAGCGGTCACGTGAATCCGACGACCACGCTGCGCAAGAACTTCGTCACCGGACAGACCTGGAATCCGTCGATGTGGTCGGATCCGGAACTCGACCGCCGGATCCACGAGATGTTCCTGACCCGGGACGAAGTCGAACGGCAGGAGATCATCAAGCAGATCACGAAGGAGATGCTCGACGAGGCGCCCTACATCTGGCTGCCCGTGCCCTACATCTACACGGCCTGGTGGCCGTGGGTGAAGAACTACGGCGGCGAGCTGCGTGCCGGGGCGGTGCGCCCCGGTCCGATCTACGCGCGGCTGTGGATCGATCAGGAGCTGAAGCGCGAGATGGGATTCTGATGGCAGCGGGGAGCCCTGGGCGGCCTGCAGCCGGTGGGGGCGTCTGAGTCGTTGTGACGGAACCTCTCCTCCGGATCGAGAATCTGGACGTCACCTTCCGCGGCGGCTTCGGCAACCGGCCGAAGGTCAGGGCGGTGACGTCGCTGTCGCTGGATGTCGCGCCGGGCGAGACGCTGGCGATCGTCGGCGAAAGCGGCTCGGGCAAGAGCGTCACGGCGCTTTCCATCCTGCGGCTGATTCCCGACCCGGGACGGATGGAGAACGGCAGGATCCTGTTCGAGGGTCAGGACCTTCTGGCACTCGACGATGCCGGCATCCGGTCTGTGCGGGGCAACCGCATCGCGATGATCTTCCAGGAGCCGATGTCCTCGCTCAATCCGGTGCTGACGATCGGCCGGCAGGTCGCCGAGCCCCTGAGACTGCACCGCGGGCTCGGCCGGAGGGAGGCGCTCGAACAGGCGGTGGAACACCTCGAGTCGGTGGCCATTCCCGATGCCGCGAAGCGGCTTGGCGACTATCCCCACCAGTTCTCGGGCGGCATGCGCCAGCGGGTGATGATCGCGATGGCGCTCGCCTGCCATCCGCGGCTGCTGATCGCCGACGAGCCGACGACGGCGCTCGACGTGACGGTGCAGGCGCAGATCCTGGAGCTGCTCAAGGAGCGGACCCGCGAGGCGGATTCGGCGCTTATCCTGATCACCCACGATCTCGGTGTGGTCGCGCGCTACGCCGACCGGGTCGCGGTCATGTACGGCGGCCGGATCGTGGAGAGCGGACCTGCGGCGGCCCTCTATGCCGACCCGCGCCACCCCTACACCCAGGGGCTGCTGCGGTCCGTTCCACGGCTCGAGGGTGAATGCGGCGGCCGCCTCGCCTCGATCGACGGTCAACCGCCCGACCTCGCCGCGCTGCCCGCGGCCGTACACGCACGATCATTGCCTGGTCGCGCCGCCGCCGCTCGAAGCCGCTGCGGGCGCGCGGGCCTGGGCCTGCTACGGCTACGAGGGGGAATCTGCGCCGTGAGTTCCGTCGCCAGCCGGGCGCTGCTTCGCGTCGAGGATCTAAAGGTCTACTTCCCGGTCACCGAAGGGGTGCTCATGCGGCGCCGCGTGGCATCCGTCAAGGCGGTCGACGGGGTGTCCTTCGATCTCAGGCGAGGCGAGACCTTCGGCCTGGTGGGGGAGAGCGGCTGCGGCAAGTCGACGACGGCGATGGCGATCCTGCGCATGCTGGAGCCGACGGCCGGCCGCATCGTCTTCGACGGCGAGGACATCTCGCAGGCAAGCCAGAGCCGGCTGCGGCCGCTTCGCCGGCGGATGCAGATGGTCTTCCAGGATCCGTTCGGGTCGCTCAATCCGCGCATGCGGGTGCGGGAGATCGTCGGCGAACCGCTCAAGGTCCACGGCGTGGCGGGGAGCCGCCGCCGCTTCCGGGAGCGGGTCGCGGAGCTGCTCGATCTGGTCGGCCTTCTGCCGTCGATGGCCGACCGCTACCCGCACCAGTTCTCCGGCGGTCAGCGCCAGCGGATCGGCATCGCCCGGGCTCTTGCGCTCGAGCCCGAT
>JAGWAG010000028.1:0-7298 GCA_021296535.1 Acidobacteriota bacterium
GCGTTGCGATTCCGCCCACCGGGCTGCGGACGAACGGCAACGCGCTGTGCAACCCGATGATCGAGCCGGTCCTGGCCCACGTCCTCGGAATCGGGCACGAGACGCGCCAACCCAGGCACTGGCTCAACTGGCGGGCGCCGCGCGACAAGGAAGAGTGGGTCCGGCGGGGATCGCCACCCAATCCGTTCGCCTACCTGGAGGCGGTCCGGCAGGCCGAGAAGCGCTCCGGCGCCCGGATCCGGGAGCAGCCGTTCAACAAGTTCTGCGCGCGGGCGGTCCGGGGAGACATGGAGGCGTGGCTCGAACTCGCCCGAGCGCTCGAGGGCGCCGACGTGCCCCTGCCACGCGGCATCGCCCGGTTCGTCATCGAGCGGCGCCCGGACGCCGTGGCCACGTTCTGGGAGGGCACGTCGCCGACCCGCCAGAAACCGTCCGTCGCGGCTGGGGCCATCGTCGGCAACCGTCGCTACATCCTGATCCCGGCAAAGTGGCAGATCCCGAGCACCCAGACGAGATCCCGGATCACCGACGCGGAGGTCCGCGCGCAGGCGGATGAAACGGACGCCATGCCGCGACTCGAGGACCCCGTCGGGACGTTCGAGCTCACGTAGGGGGCAGGTGCTGAGGAAAGCGAAGAAAGCCGGCCGGAACCCGGGTGGCGCGAATCCGGTCCGGGCCCCCGTCAGCGGGCGCACGGATGGCAGGCCGGCGCACCCAGTGGGCGGCGGCGACTCTCAGCGCTCTGCCAGCGCGCCGGCGCGCAGTCGGGCGCGAGGCCCTACTTTGGGACCTTCGTCCGCAAACAGCCGACCGTGCCCGGTTGCGGCGAGGGATTCGAAGACGCTCCGCGCGCGTATCCGCTCCTCGCCCTGACCCCGGTCAGCCAGGTCGGACAGCGCGACTCCAAGGGTGTACTGAACCGTTTCCGCCCCCAAACCGGCGCGCTCCGGGGCCTCGATCGCCTCCAGGAGGCGGATCGCGCTCTCCGGGTCGCCGGCCGCCAGCGCCAATGCGGCGAGATCGAGTTCGATGAGCCAGCGAGGCGTGTCGGTCGCTCGGTCGAACTCGCGCATCAGCCGGGCGGTCGCGGCGGCCAGCAACAGATCAGGTGCGAGAACGTCAAGCTGAGTCCATCCCCACTCGGCGTGGATGACCAACGCGGCGGCTTCCTCGCCGTCGCCTCCTGTCGCGAATTCGATCGCGTCGCCGGGCTGGAGCCGGTTCAGGGCAGCGGTCAGCTGCTCGGCGGAGGCGGATTCTCCGTCGATCCCCGTGACCTCCATCCCGGGCTGCAGGCCGGCGGCGGCGGCCGGACCGCCCGGATCGACAGTGGCGACGACGAGTGCGTCGGTCTTCAGGGACTCGATCAATCCGACGCCGAGATCGGGCGTCCGGGTTCCCACCTCGAGGGCCGGGTTCAACGAACGAGCCAGCCGCCTCAGCGCACTGCCCTCGAACCTCCCCCTCCGCAGCTCGAAGGACTGCAGGTCGGGTCGGGAAGGGCCGGGAGCGGCTGACCACCACCACAGGTCGACGGAGTCCGCCGCCAGGTCGTCGCTCAGGACGGCGGCGAAGTACAGCGCGGCCGGTGTCTGTTGCTGGATCCGCGCCTGGATGTCGTTCCAGGCGAGTTCGCTCTTCGCCACCGTCCAGTCACGCAGGACGCCAGCGTCGATGCCTCGTTCAGCGAAGACGCCGCGGCCCTGTTCGGTACGGTCGAGCACGACATGGGTGCCGTCCTCCTTCAGGAAGTCGATCGCGGAGGACACGGCGCGCAGGCCGGCCGCATCCTGCCGGCTTCATCTCGACGGCCACTTCGAGCCAGGAGCCGTCGTCCACGACGACCGAGGTCTCGAAGTAGTCCTGCCTGCCACGAGTGACGACCAGGTCGAGCTGACCCGCGGGCACGGTGACTTCCGGCTTGAACTTCGTTCGGTCCGGCCGCAGCTCCCGGCCGTTGCCGTAGACCTTCGCATCCTCCGGCAGTCCTTCGAGCATGAGGACGGCGCGCTCCGGCTCGCGCGTTGCACGGTCGCGCTCCAGGGCGACCGCGATGTCCACGTCCTCGCCGGCGGCGACGGTGAAACCGACGAGCGCCGGCAGATAGCCCGGCCGGGTGATCTCGGCTACGTAGTCGCCGGCTGGGAGCGCTACGCGTTCCAGCGCCTGCTCGCCCGCGCTGACGGTCGTCGCCGGAGCGTTCGCTGCGCGAAGAACCCGGTGTCCGACTTCGATTCGAGCATCGGGTGGCTCGACGGTGAAGACCGCGCCGCCTGAAGCCACCGCTTCGGGCGGTTCCTGCTGAGCGACTGCCGGTGCTTCATGTCCGGTCGCGGCGAGAAACAGGACGGCGATCGCAACCGCCCGGATCGACCCGACCGGGGCCGGTAGCGGGGTTCTGCCGCTACCCGTCTGGCGGATGCGGGTCATGGATAGTAGCCGCTGATCGTGCGGGCGCGGCGACCGTCCGTAACCCGCACCTCGACCTGCCGGAAGTCGTCGCCCGCCGACTGCTGGTTCGAGTTGTACGCCAGCAGGTACTGGGACCGGAGTTCCCGGTCGATCTGCCGGTACACCGGCCGCAGATCGCTGGCCGCCGAGATGAAGAACGAACGACCGCCGGTCACCGCGGCGATCTCCTCGAGCTTCGACCGCAGCAGCGGTTCGTTGCCGCCAATACCCAGCCCGATCGTGTAGATCACGACCTCCGAGTGCCGGGCGTACTCCAGGATGTCGGGATACGTGGCGGCACTCGACGTGTCCTCGCCGTCCGACAGCAGGACGAGCGCGCGCCGTCCCCGGATGCCGCGAAAGTAGTAGAGGCCGGTCATCAGGGCATCGTGGAGGGCCGTCTGGCCGCTCGCGCGAAGCGCGCGAACCGTGTCCACAACCGCTTCCGCGTCGGTCGTCTGTCCCATGAGCAGGTGGGGACGGGAAGCGAAGGCAACCGCGAACGAGCTGTCGTTCGGTTTGAGCAGGTTCGTCAGGAATTGCGCGGCGGCCCTCCTCGTCTCCTCCATCACCCCGTCCATCGACGCGGAGGTATCGATCGCGACCCCGAGCGTCAGGGGCAGGTTCTCGACGAGCTCGAAGGTCGAGACCTGCTGCCTGACGCCGTCCTCCAGCACGGTGAAGTCGGCTTCCCGGAGGCCGACGATCGGGCGGTTGGACCTGTCGATCACGGTCGTGTAGAGCTCGACCAGGTCGACATCGATGCTGTCGGTCAGAGCCGACGCGCTGAGAAAGCGGACGTCCTCGGAACTGCTGCCGTCGTCCAGCGTCGCCGTGACCGAGAGGTAGACCGGTTCGGCCTCGTTGCGGGCCCTGGGCACGCTGATCTCGGTCCGCCAGGGCGGTCTGTCGAGTTCGGCCTGGACTTCGTCCCCTACGCGAAACTCCACGGCGCTGACTTCGCGTCCCTTCGGTACGACGACGGCCGCTCTCGCCTGTGTCGCACCCACGACGTCGACTCCGCCCGCCGGTTCCTCGATGTTCACGCGCAAGTCGCCCCGCTGCTGGTTGAGGACGAGCTCGTCCGTCGCAACGACAGCGCCATCGGCGTCAAGCCCTTCGACGCCGAGCACCTGCTGCGTCGGATACCTGGCCAGGCGGAGCTTGGTCCAGGCCTTGGACCTGGGCTCGGTGGCCTGGTGCCTGCCATCGACGAAGAAACGGACGGCGACGATGTCGCTGCCGCTCACCCGCACGTCGGCGCGGTACTCACCGACGACGATCTCGGTGTCCGGCGGCACGAGGACCATGGAGGTCTTCGCGTGCAGGCGGGCCCTGGCGGCGATCGAAGCCCCCCGGTCGCTGCCGAGCCGGCTGTTCTCGGCGGTTTCCAGGTCGCTGAAGAGGGCGACCGCCTGGTTTCCGTACTCCGGGTCCCGGTCCGCGAGCTCGGACAGGGCCAGCCCGCTCATGTACTCGACCGTCTCCCTGCCGAGGCCGCCGCGCCCCGGCGCTTCGATCCTCCTCAACTGGCGAACGGCGCTCTCGGCTTCCCCCTGCGCGAAGAGGATGGACGCGAGTTCGAGTTGGAGCAGCCAGACCGGGACGTCGCCGGGAGTCCTCGATCGCTGAATCAGGTGCGCCGCGGCCGCGGCCGGCAGCAGCTCGGGAGCGAACGGGTCGAGCATCGACCAGCCCCACTCCGGTTCGATCGTGTGGATTGCCGGTTCGCCTCGAGGACCGACGACCCCCGCTTCCACGACCTCGCCTGGTCCGAGCGCCGAAACGGCGGCGATCCAGTCCTGAGCTCCCGTAAGCGGCGAACCGTTCAGGCTCGCCAGCTCCATGCCGGGCTCGATGCCGGCCCGGTAGGCCGGCGACGCCAGGGCCACGCCGGCCACCACGAGCGGGTGGTCCGCCTCGGATTCGACCAGGGTGACGCCGATCCACGGAACGCGTCGTTCCGGTTCAGGCCTCAGGGCCGCGGCCAGCCGAGCGATGTCGTCGTCGTCCGGCCGCCCGCCGCGAACTCGAAGCGCCCGAACATCCGGCCTCACGGGGCCGGGAGCAGCCGCCAGCCACCAGAGGTTGAGCCGGTCCGCCTCCGGATCCTGGTCGGGGACCGCCAGGACGTAGAGGGCCGCCGGCGCCTCGTTCTCGAGCCGGGCGCGAATCGATGCCCAGTCGAGTTCCCGTCTCGCCGCATCCATGCGCCCGCTCAGCGCGGCCGCGTCGACTTCCAGGTCCGCCAGAAGCGCCTCGCCCGCGGGCTCGAAAACGATGCTGTAGGAGGTCCGGCCGGCGAGAGAATCGGCAATCGACCTCAGGGCTTGTTCCGCTAGCGGGTCGGATCCGGGGACGCCCAGAACGGAGACGTGCGGCCGGCGTTCGATGTCCACCGTCAGGGTCTTCTCGTTCGCCGCGACTTCGGCCTCCTGCGGTTCGAGTTCGATCGGCGGCAACTCATAGTCACGCAGGTCGAGAAGAACGAGCTTGGCCCGGTATGTGCGAAACCCGGCGCTCTCCACCTCCAGGTCGAACTGGCCCGCCGCCAGGCCATCGATCCAGCACTCGGGGACGCACTGCCCAGCGGTTCCGCGCGCACTGAAGCCAGCGCCGCGCCGGGGCGCCTGCTCCACGCCGTCGATCAGGACTCTGACGTCCGCCGGCGTGGTGCGCAGCCGGATGCTGGCGCCAGCCTCCTGAACGCTGGAGTTCGCGTCCGTCGTCTGCTGGGCAAAGCCGAAGCCGGGCAGCGCGGCAAGAGACAGACCCAGGACCAGGACCGCTCGCGGCACGTTCGGGGCGAGGCTCCAGGAGGCCGTCATCCGAAGCATCAGGATCGTCGCCCGCTACTCGAGGGCAACGACTGTTTCCAGTCGGCCCGCGGCGATGAAGATCCGGCCCATGCCGTCGACCGCGAGATCGTTGGGCGCCCGAAGCTCGATGCCACCCGGGAGCATCGGGCCGACGGCCGCCACCATGTTCCCGTCCGGGTCGTAGACGAGCACCTGTTTCGCGCGTCCCTCAAGCACGTAGGCGTTGCCGAAGGCGTCCACGTCGAGGGCCAGGGGGCGCCGCCAGTCGGCGCTGAACGTGTTCTCGAGCTCGCCGTCGGGGTCCAGGGTCAGGAGCGCGGCGCGCGCATCTCCCTTGCCCGCGTCGAGCACGTACGTCCGGCCGTGAGGGCCGGGCGCCATGTCCACCGGCTGCGCCAGTCTGGCCTGGCCGAATTCGAGCAGACGGCCCTGCGGGTCGTAGCGCAGTACGACGTCCACCTGGCGGGAGAGTACGGTCCAGTTGCCGTACGGTCCGCGGTAGACGGTGATGATCTGTTCCAGTCTGCCCCCCGAGGGGCGCTCGAACCGGATCGGGCTCGGATCGTCGAGCCGCTGCACCGTGCTGGGGGAGGGAACGACCGCAGTGATGCCGCCGAGCGGCCCGACCGGGCCGAAGCTCGGCCGGGTCTGTCCCAGCCCCCGCAGCTCGCGACTCGCGACGAGGGTTCTCTCCGGGTCGAACTGCACCACCCGCCTGTCGTCCGCGACGAGCAGTTCGCCGCGTGGACCGACCGCGACGGAGCGCGGCCTCTTCAGCTTCTGCTTCTCGGGCAGGTAGTCGCGGGGCAGGTAGGCGCGTGTTCTGGTCCAGGGGTTCTTTCCCGCAAGTCGCCGCAGCACGAGGCGGTCGATGCGCGTCATCCGCTCGAGCGCGATGCGTGGAACGTCCACGGCGCCGCTCTCCTGGCCGCTGCCCGCCGTCTCGCGCAGAGCGCCCTGGCGAGCCTGCCAGTAGTGATCGGCCGCAAGCTGCCAATCGCCGTTCGTCAGGACGAGGTCGGCCAGTTCCAGGTGCGCCCTGGCGGTCCACTGGCTCACCGGTTCCCGTTCCAGCACATGCAGGAGCTCTCCCGCCGCCGTGTTGCCCGCGCCGAGGCGGCGACCGATCGATGCCGCCTCCACCAGCGCCCGACTGCGGCCCGAGAATCTCGGATAGAGATCCCGGGGGTAACGGCGGCTCAGCTCCAGGAGCTCGGCGCGAGCCGCCTGGAGTTCCGCCGGCTCGCGCGCGGATCTGGCCCTGTCGATCGCAGCGTCAGCCTCGACGGCGATCGAGGGCTGCTGGCCCGTGACGGCGTCCGCCCACGACAAGGACATGAGGAGAACGGCGAGGACCGTCGGAGGAGGGACGCTGAAACCACGCATGGGGGCACAGGTCGAACCGGTTCATTCCTGTATGCGGTCGACCGCCGATACCGTACCAGCCCGTGGCAGAAGTGGTTGTGCGGCCCGAACGATGCGGTTGAATCAAGTTTGAAACTACCGGATCGACCATGTCCACGCCGAGAGCGCGGTCGGCTCCGGATCGGGGATCACCGACGCACCGCAGAAACTGAGCGTCTGGCACGACGGTCGCGACTATCAGGCGTGGGATCGGCTCCGCCCGGCCGAGATCGTGACGAAGGACGCGCGCGGCATCCTGATCGACCTCTTCGCGCTGCTCTTTCCGTCGCCGGCATGGCTCGAGGCGGTCGCGCTGGACGACGACAAAACTCGGGAAGCCGTCGCACTCCATCTCGAGGGCCTGCGGCGCGACGGCGACCCCGTACCGCCGCCAGAGACCACCGCCGTCGAGGTCGACGTGCCGCTGACCGTCGAGGCCAACATGTCGGCAGCCGTCTAGGACCAGGCCGATGAGCGGACACCACCCTTGGAACACACTTCTCGAACGCACCTTCACCTCCGAAGAACGCGCCGAGATCGCCCGTGAGGGAGCGAAGATCGCCGCTGACAATCACCGGCGCCGCAGCTCCCGTGTCGAGCGCAGTTCACCGGCGCGGCCAAAAC
>JAGWAG010000028.1:7589-9631 GCA_021296535.1 Acidobacteriota bacterium
ATCGCCGCGCTGCTGGAAGCCGGGGCCAATCTGGAACTACGGACCGACCAAGGCTTAACTCCTCTGCACGTGGCGGTCGTGTTCAACAAGAACCCGGCGATCATTGCCGCGCTGCTGGAAGCCGGCGCAAACCTGGAAGCGAGGACCGACCGCGACTGGACCCCCCTGCATGCGGCGACCAGCTCCAACGAGAACCCCGTCGTTGTTGCCGCACTGCTGGACGCGGGCGCTGACCCCAACGCGCGGACCAAGGAGGGCGAAACTGCTCGGCAGCTCGCCAGCGACAACGAAGCACTCAGCAACACTGACGTCTACTGGCGCTTGGCGCACGCGACTGAGGACGACCGCGCCGGCCCCAGCGGCGTGAGCTTCTTCGACCGGTTCGACCCCGACGTCATCCTCAACATCGCCGCCGGAGTAATCCTCGCCGGCGTCGTACTGGGCGTGCTCTACTCATCTTCTGGTGCGTGTTCATGTTCATCGCCGCCAACCGCTAAAAGAAGAGACCATTTCAGCCGCGTCTACTTGCCCTCGAAGTACGCCTTCACCGCTCCCCGGCCGGCCTCCTGGGCCTTGGCGTAGCGGGCCACCATGCCGGGGTCCTTCCAGCGCCCGGCGATCGCCACCGCGGCGGTTGACGCTCCGCGCTCGATGAGGGACTGCGCGCTGCCCACCCGGCAGCTGTGTCCGCTGGCTCCGTCGACGCCGACGGCCGCGGCCCGCTTGCGCACGATCGGTGCTGAGCGCCGCCCGGCCGGTCACCTGGCCGGTGCGGGTCACGCGCCGAAACAGCGGCCCGGCGTAGCTGCCCTCGGCCGCGGCCTCGAGCCAGCGCCCGAGCACGGTCATCGTCGCCGGCGTGAGGTAGGCGACCGCACCCTCGGCCTCCTGGTCCGTCTTCGAGCGCGGCACGACCAGCCGGCCGGAGCCGTCCGCTTCGCGGCTGACGTCGCCGGCGTCGATCGCGGCGACCTCCGAGGGCCGGAGCAGGGCGTCGCTCATCACCCGCAGGAGCACCGCATCGCGCAGTCCGGCGGTGCTGCCCTCGGCCACCGCCGCGGCGGCCGCTGCGACCGCGTTCTCGCGCCCGAGGCCAGCCACCTGGCCCCGGCCCAACCCGGCGTTCGCGCGCACCGCGCCGCGCAGCGCCTGGGTGGTGAGCGGCCCGCGGGGATCGTCTTCGCCGGCGGCCCTGGCCCCGGCGCCGATCGCGGCGGCGTGGAGCCGGATCGTCGCCGGCGCCTTGCCCGCGTCCATCAGCGCGGCGACGTAGGCCGCGGCCGTCTCGTCGGTCGCCTTGCGGCCGGCCAGGAAGCGCCGGAACGCGCCCAGGGCGGCCCGGTATGCCTTGGCGGTGTTCGGGGCGATCGAGGCGTCGAGCGCGGCGCCGATGCGATCGACGTCGGCCCTGGTGAGGGCGCTGTCCTGGGTCCGTTGGAGGTCCATGGGCCGACCCTATCAACATTCGATAATAGGACTTATCCGAGGTGAATTGTGCAACCGGGCGATCTGCAAGACTCCCCCCCTGGAACTGTCCCGAAACCACCCACCCCACCTCTCAGAAGGAAGCCCCCTGACAATGGCCAGTGCAAGCGACCACCAGGTTTCCTGGATGTCTAATGACCTCGTAAAAGTTCAGCAAGTCGAAGGAGGATGGACTGCTCGGTGTCGGGCCGCAAGCGCCCAAGCGCCAACCAAAAAGGAAGCGCTGAAGCGTCTCAAGGAGCAGTTGGTGAAGCTCGACAAGGGGCTGTTCGAGGAAGGGGACTTCGTTGAAAAACCAGATGGCAGCCTTCGATATGTTGCAGCGGAGCTTCCGGATCCTCCGGACTGAGCCTTGCTTCACCTCCGCGAGGATGAGAACCCGATCGCCTCCCGCGGCGGCCACCTGCTTTCCTCGTGCTGGAACGGGCCGGGGCCGGGTTCCGGGCGCACGCCGAACTGGTTGAGCCACGCCACCACTTGGCCCCGCCGCGTATCCGAGACGTGGATCGCCCGAGCGATCTCGTACAGCGACAACCCGCTCCTCGACAGGAGCGGGG
>JAGWAG010000028.1:9986-10295 GCA_021296535.1 Acidobacteriota bacterium
CGAACCGCTCCTCGCGGCTCGGCTGGTACTCGGGATCGTCCGGCGGGGGATTGAAGTACGCGGCGCGGACCCGGTCGAGGTCGAGCATCAGTTCACCTGCTCCTGCTCCTGCCAGGGGAGTGTCGTTACAGGGCGTCGACCAGAACCAGGTCCGGGCGCCCGTGCCAGTCGGCCGTCTCGGCCGACTCCTCATCGCACTCTGGAACGCCGAAGGCGCGCACAACCTCGATAGGAGCCTCGACCGGCTGGCCGGTGGCGATCGCCTGGTCAAGCGCCTGGGCGAACTCGGCCTCGGTCGCGGCCGTGAGG
>JAGWAG010000028.1:10421-12792 GCA_021296535.1 Acidobacteriota bacterium
AGCGAGTTGTTGTCGGCTTCGAGCTGCCTGTACGCCGTCGCCAGCTGCTCGTACTCGGTCAGCAAAGCGTCGACGCGACCGTTCAACTCCGCGACGGACGCGCTCAACTCCGCGACGGATACGGAGTGCTCCTCGTCTAGCCGCTTCAAGGACTCGGCGAGCAAGCGTTCGAGTTCGGTCATCGGTCACTCCTGGTTCAGTTCGCGGAGCGTCTGCCGGCGCTCCTCGATCCGCTGGTCGAGGAGGAGCATGATGTCGATGTTCTCCCTGATCTGGCGATGCTGCCACTGCCCGATCGCCCAGAGACTCGACCAGGTGGCCAGACAGACTCCGAGGGTGATCGCCAGGCTCCGGAGCCACAGCGCTCCGAGGCTCCGATGGATAGCGCTTGTGGTTCGCGTCAGCTCGTGCTCGAACAATCGCGTCAACTTCTCGCCAAGCGCGCGCAGCCTCTCGTCCACTTGGGCCTCGATCTCGGCCTCGATCCGCTGGTCGTAAGCCACGCGCTCCCGCTGTTCCTGGGCCGTCTTCTCGTTCAATCTGGCGGCCAAGGTCGGCCGGGAGGTCTTGCTCATAGAGGGTTCCTTTCAGGCGCAACCGCTGCCCGGTCTCCGGGGCCGCGACGGTGAGGTAGTTCTTGCCCTGGCGCGGGACCTCGAAGCCGGCGTCCTCGAGGGCGGCGACGACGCCGGCCCGGTCCTTGATGAGGCCGGCGGCGACCCGGTGGCGGAGGTAGCCGTCGATGGCGTCGCGGTCGGCGGCGTCGGCCGGAAACCGGCCCGGCCGGGTGGTCCGGGCGCGGTCCGGATCATCCGGCCGCGCCCAGCCGTGTTCGTGGTTCAGCGCGCGTTCGAGCGCGCCGTAGGTCTTCTCCCAGCCGGGCGGGGCGATGTTGTGACTCTTGCCGGTCTCGAGTTCTACGCGGGCGGCCAGGACGTGCACGTGCGGCGCGCCGTCCTTGTCGCGGTGGAGCACGGCCGACCAGGCGGCGCGGTCCGCTTCGAGGCCGGCCCAGGAGACGCGCTCGAAGTGATCGAGCGCCTGGGCGATCTGCTCGTTGGTCGGGCGGTCCTCGGGCGCCCAGGCCATGACGGCGCTGCGGTAGCGGTGCTTGAAGTCGAGGGAGTCGGCGACCTCGGCGACCTGGTGCGGATCGCCGCGCAGCACCGTGACCTCGGCCCGCTTCTCGCCTGCGTGATCGCGCTCGGCGAGGAGGTAGTCCGCGGCGGCGCGCGCGCTGCCCTGGCCGTGCTTGGCGAACGTGATCAGCACGGCGGCTCCTCGTCGCTCGGCGGCAGGTCCGGATCACGCCGTAGCGCGAGCTGGCGGACCTCGCGATCGAGGGCAACCAGGTGAGCGATCACCTGGGCCGCGTCGGCCGCGCCGCGGTAGCGGTTCGCCCACCGGGCGATCTGGTTCAGGTTGACCCCGACGCGGGCAAGTGCGCAGTTTTCGGTTGCCATTGACACGCGTACGGGAAAGGCCACAAGGGGAGGGAGGGGAAACGCCGGCCGCGCCCGGTGAGGGATTCTCTGACTGCGCCTCCCTTTCCTCGCGCTCGGGGCCATTCCGGTTTCCCAAAGGCAGCCACCGCAACTATCGACATCCGACCAAACCCGGCAAAGTGACCATCGCTGGTAAGTTGAGCACCGACGTACCCTCGGGCACCTGGAACAACATCCTCAAACCGGCCGGCTTCAAGAAAGTGAAACGTCTGTACGCCGGCTATCGTTGCGCATGATCAACTTGCAACGCCCAGAGTCGCACCGTGCTCTTGAACGGCATAAAACACACTCGCGAAGGATGTTCTTCGTGGCGGTTGGAAGTCTTCAGGTCGCCGTGTGCCTGTACTTGCTGGCGTTGATTTGGGGAGACTGAAGCGTCCCGTCCGCAGCCGCCGTCTCCGGTTCGTCGGCGCAGTCGTCGGCGTTACGGCCGGCCGCCAGGTAGTCCCGCGAGCCAGCGGTCGAGGTCTGACCGATCAATCCCGGAGCCTCTGGACGGCCCCGGAGCCGAGGTCGCCAGGGACGCCGCAGAGACCGGATCCCGGAGCTGGCGACGAAGGCCGCCGCGGCCCATCGGCCCCTGGCTAGCGCGTTCCCCCGAGGGGTCGCGGGCCGATCAGGCCCCTTCACGACCTCAGCAGTCGCAGCAGCGTGACGGTGAGCGCGACCGTGGCGCGCCGGCCTGGGCGATCACAAGCGCGTACATGCGGCGCGTGCGGCAGACACGCGCTCACCGGCCGGCCTCCTGGGCCTTGGCGTAGCGGACCACCATGCCGGGGTCCTTCCGGCGCCCGGCGATCGCCAACGGGCGAAGCGGTCAAGCGCCGCCCGGTAGGCCCACGTTATGGGTGGCTTGTGTAGTCTCT
>JAGWAG010000028.1:13048-39165 GCA_021296535.1 Acidobacteriota bacterium
ATCGCCGCGCTGCTGGAAGCCGGGGCCAATCTGGAACTACGGACCGACCAAGGCTTAACTCCTCTGCACGTGGCGGTCGGGTTCAACAAGAACCCGGCGATCATCGTCGCACTGCTAGAAGCCGGGGCCAACCTGGAAGCGAGAAGCGACGGCGGCTGGACCCCCCTGCATGTAGCGGCCGGGTTGAAGGCCCCCACCGCCGTCGCCGCGCTGCTGGAAGCTGGGGCCAACCTGGAACTACGGACCGACCAAGGCCTAACTCCTCTGCACGTGGCGGTCGTGTTCAACAAGAACCCGGCGATCATCGCCGCCTTGCTGGACGCTGGCGCGAACCTGGAAGCGAGAAGCGACGACGGCTGGACACCCCTACACGTGGCGGCCAGTGTCAACGACAACCCGGCGGTCATCGCCGCACTGCTGGACGCGGGCGCTGACCCGAACGCGCGAACCGAGGAGGGCGAAACCGCTCGGCAGCTCGCCAACGGGAACGAAGCGCTCAGCAACACAGACGTCTACTGGCGCTTGGCGCACGCGGCCGCGCCGCCGTGGCACACGATTACCATCACACACACTTTTACGGTCATGGACGCGGCAGTATCGCCGTTCACTCATCCTATTCGGAATCTGCCTGAGGCGTATGAGGGCACCAGAGGGAGAGTGGTCGTAGAGGGGTGTGGCCGCGTCTATTTGGAGTTCACCAAGACGCCGAATCTGGTGGGTGGGTCGACCCGCGACGGCTATGACACACACCAGCTTCGAGGGAAGTGGGACGAGGTGCCAGTTGTCGGCTTCATGGTCGACCAGACGTGGGGGGAGAACGTGCTTCACTTCTCGGTAGACGGGGCCAAGATCAAGCGCTTAGAGAGCCACAGGGAGTTGTCCGTGGGTCTCAACTGGTACGGCGCGCAAGGCAATGCTGTGTGGTGGGAGTTCTCGCTCAAAGGAGCCCGTGACGCTATAGACAAAGCGAAGGACACCTGCCCGTGGCCAATTTTGGTAAGGCCCCCCTAGTATTGGACGCCTACTTCCCCCCGAAGTACGCCTTCACCGCTCCCCGGCCGGCCTCCTGGGCCTTGGCGTAGCGGACCACCATGCCGGGGTCCTTCCAGCGCCCGGCGATCGCCACCGCCGGCGGTTGACGCTCCGCGCTCGATGAGCGACTGCGCGCTGCCCACCCGGCAGCTGTGTCCGGACGGCGGTTCGATCGAGGTCGACGGCGGCGGACTCCAGATCGTCGTCGATCTCCGGTTCCGCTTCTGAACCCCGGCGCACCTGACGCATGCTCTTCGCCGCGACGGCGCGGCGAAGAGCGGCGGTCAGGGCGGAGCGTCCCAGTGAAACGTGTGCGGCTCCTGTTCGCCAGGCGCCGGAGAAACCACGCCCACTCGCTCCGCCTCCAGTGCCGGAACGAGTGTGCGGCCGGCGACGCCGAGGCCGTACTCCCGGCTCGTCGCCGCATCCTCGAGGCGCCGCGCGGCGGAGAAGTGGACGCCTTCACCGGTAACCAGGGATCGCCCGTCCTCGTTCCGTTCGCCGATCGGGCGGTCGTAGCGGCCCCAGAGACGGTAGACGAGAGACATCGAGTTCCCCTGGCGACCGAGTTCGTCCGGAGCGAGACCCTGGACGGCCTCGGGCCGCAGAGCCAGACCGGCGGCGTGAGCCTGTGCCCACATCCAGAGCAGCGCGCGATCGGAGAGCGCCGTCGCCGGCCGGCCGCCGCCGACGTCGCTGTGTACGCCCGGGAACCAGAGCTGTGACACGTTCTGGCCCGGGGCCGGCCGGTTGGTCCACAGCGTGGGGGCGAACGGCCGGCGGCTCTCGTCGATCGCCACCGCGTGGCAGGCGTGCCGGATGTGGCGGTCGAGCCGCACGTCATGAAACCGGTGGCGGCGGGCGCCGATCCAGTTCAGCCAGGTGACGGGCACACCGAGGGCGCCCACCGTGTCCCAGACGCCGATGAAGTGGACCGCGCCCGGCACGGCGGCGCCGCTCAGCGCGAACTCCGCCACGTGGCGCCCGGCACCGTCGGCGCGAGCGGCGCCCGGGCGCTGCCGGTAGATCGCCATGCCCTGGTGGGCGACCACGGCGACGGGCCGGCCGGCCGAGGCGCAGCGCTCCGGGTCCGGAACACCGCACAGGCCGATCAGGCCGGCCAGGGAGCGGGCCGTGTAGGCCCCCCGGCTGTAGCCGAACAGGAAGAGACGGTCGCCCGGGTGGTAGTTCGAACTCAGCCAGACGTAGGCGAGTTCCACGTTGCGGGCGAGGCCCAGTCCGACCACGCCGCCCCGCACGCGGTCGAAGCGGCCCGTGCCGACGCCACGGTCGTAGTAGCGGATCTGCCGCGTTCCCGCCGCGGTCGAGGCGGGGAGCGCCTGGTGGGTCTTGACGACGTTCGTGGGCGAGGCCCGGTCGTCGCTGTTCCAGGTGCCGTCGAAGCAGAGGACGATGTTGCGCGGGCCGGCCAAAACGGGCCTAGGGAGTCGCGGGGCGCGCGAAGCCTAGCCCATGCGGAACAGGTTCTGCATCTGCATCGCCAGGCCCATGTCGCCGGCGATACGCAGGCGGCCGGTCATGAAGGCCGTCATGCCGTCCAGGGTGCCGGAGGTGAGCTCGACGTAGTCGGCCGCCTCCATCGATACGGTCATCGTCGGCGCGTCGTGGGGGCCCTCGCTGACGGCGCAGGCGCCGTCGCTGATCGCAGCGTGCCAGACGCCGCCGCCGTCGCCGGCGAGGTCGAACTGAATGACCACGTCGAGCCCGGCGGCGGCCTCCGGGTCGAGGCGGTTGGGCATCTCAGCGAAGATGGAGCTGATGGAGGCGGCGGTATCGGTCATGGGGGTCTCCTTGAGGGTTTTGGTTGAGGTTGAGCGAAGCGGGAATCGGTGAGTGGTCGTCAGTCACCGAACAGGTCGTTCAGCCACTGAGTGAACTGCTTCGCGAGGGGAGTTCCTACCTCCAGATCCCCCGCGCCGATGGCTGCGCCGATTCGCTGCGGGTGCTTCCGCGAGGCGAGCCAGGCATAGAGATTTGCCTTCGATGTCTTGCCAGCACTGAACTTGCGGTCAGCTTCGGGGATTCCCGCGATGTACTTCTCGGCCAGTGGCCAGACGCGATCCGCGCAGGGGACCAGCTCGCGGGCAAAATCCTCGAGCTCCCCGGTACTGACGTTGTTCGGCATGAGCCAGACACCGACACGGATGTCGCCCTCAACGAGTGTGCCGGACGGACTCGGCTCATCGGGCAAGCGGACGTCCTCCTCCTCGGCAGCGGCGACTAGCTCCCGCCACCTCGTTTCCAAGTCGTCGTTGGCGTCCGCCAGGATTCCCAGCGTCCGGAGGCCGGATCTCTTCAAGTCCAGGGGAAGCCCCTTGAGGAGCTTCGAGTAGCCCATCTTGTTGACGATCTCGAAGGGTGGTTCGGCGCCGTGAACCTTCCTGTAAAGGTGTTCGACGACATGCTCGTCGTCCTCCCCCTCCACAAGGAGAATCTGCTCTTCCGCCATGCCGCTTCTCTACCGGACTTCGATTCTCTGGTCGGCCGCCACTGTGAGATCTTCCTCGGAGTAGACGACGGCTCGGCATCCACCATCGTCAGGCTCCAGCCGTACCAAAGCGCCGTCGGTATGTGCACACTTCGTCGCCGCTCGCGCGAAGCCAACGATGCAGTCCCAACTGTGGGTGGTGGCCAGCACCTGAATGTCTCCTTCCCGCGCTGCGTTCAGGACCATGCGCCAGAAGTCCTCGTGGACCGTGTAGTGGAGGCCGTTCTCGGCTTCATCGATGACCAGGAGACCCTTGCGACTGTGGGTCAAGGCAAGGGCGGCGCCGAAGAGCCTCGTCGCACCGTCGCCGAAGCTCTTGAGAGGCACGGGGCGAGGGTGTCCGCTCAGCTTGACGATGACGCGGCGGTTGGACCGAAAGGGCGGCGCCTCTCCGCTGTCGTCAACGACGGCGAGCCGGTCCACACGCTCGTCGAGAATGGGCCTGAGCGCTTGAACCAGGAAGTCCTCGTCATCGGTCAATGCGATTCCGCCCCAAAGAGCCAGATTCTCCGGCACGCCAGGGCCAAGAGACTCGCACCAAACCGGCGTCGGCCAATCCGTTGGCCTGTGGCGCCTGTAGTTCACGAGAGGAACGGCAAGAGGCCAGGTGCGCTTGTCTTCCAGGAACGACCCCGGCACGACCTTGCTCCAGCCGTCGTACTTGACCCTCAAGGCCGCAACGTCCTCGCCGAGCGGCAAACGGACGAGGCGTTCTCTCTCATCATCGGTCCAGTCGTCCGGCTGCGAGGCTTCCAATGCAAGGCCGTCCTTGCCCACCGGGCCGATGGTGATGCGAGACATTCGGTCCTCGCCCCGCCCGTGAAACAAAGCGGCAACGTCCGGCACAGTCGCTGGACTTCGGTCCTCCACCAGACAGGCGGCGAGTTCTTCACGCTCCTCAAGGAGGTCGGCGAGGACGCTCGGAAGGCCCCGCGCTGCAAACAGCCGAACAGCGTCAAGCACCGTCGTCTTGCCGACACCGTTCCGTCCTGCAAGGAGCGTGACGCGCCCCAGGCGCGGAATGGTCAAGTGATCGAAGCCGCGAAACCCCTTGATCTTCAGGCTCGGAAGATGCAGAGACGAACTGGATTCGGTGTTCATCGGCGTCGTTCGGAATCCCGCCTCGTTTCGTCGAGCCGGAGAGGGAGACAGCGTGAGACTATCCGAGGGTCCGCCGCTTCGCGGCGCCGCTCGGATGCCGGCCAGGACCCGGGGTAGCGCGGACCCGCGCCACCCGTGTACCAGTCCGTGCGCCACCCAGTGGTTTGCGCACCCAGTGGTTGCTATGCCGGGCCGAGGAGGGTGACGGGCTCGATGGGGCCGGCGGGCTCGAAGCCGAGGACCTGGCCGTAGAAGCTGAGCTCGGCTTCGAGGGCGCGGACGATGTTCCCGGCACGGCGGAAGCCGTGCTGTTCGCCCTCGAAGAGGAGGTAGGCGACCGGGACACCTCTGGCGCGCAACGCCGCGACCATCGATTCCGCCTGGTTCGGCGGCACGATCCGGTCTTCCGCGCCCTGGAAAAAGATGACCGGGCAGGAGAAGCCGTCCCGGGCGGACAGCGGCGAGCGCTCGTCGTAGAGGTCGCTCCGTTCCGGGTACGGGCCGACCAGCCGGTCGAGATAGCGGGACTCGAACTTGTGCGTGTCGCGGGCGAGCGCCGAAAGGTCCGCGACGCCGTAGTGGCTGGCGCCGGCGGCGAAGGTGTCCTTGAACGCGAGCGCGGCGAGCGTCGTGTAGCCGCCGGCGCTGCCGCCGCGGATCAGCAGTTGGCGCGCGTCGACTTCGTCGCGGGCCGCGAGCGCTTCGGCGGCGGCCGCGCAGTCCTCGACGTCGACGATTCCCCACCGGTCGCGCAGGGACTCGCGGTAGGCGCGGCCGTAGCCGGTGCTGCCGCCGTAGTTCACGTCGACGACGGCAAAGCCGCGGGAGGTCCAGTACTGCACGCCGGTGTCGTAGACGTGCTCGGCGGCTGAGGTCGGGCCGCCGTGACTCTTGACGATCAGCGGCGGCCTGGCGCCGTCCGGGGCGTGGGCGTCGTCGTTCTTCGGCGGGTAGAAGAACGCGAAGGCGCGGCGGCCGGCGGCGGAAAGAAAGTCGATCGGACGGCCGCGGGAGAGATAGCGGGGGTCGGGGGCCGGGCCGGTGGCGGCGAGGACTTCGAATGCACTGGGTGCGCCGCCGGCGGGGAGGGAGAGTCGGACGAGCTCGGCGGGACGGTCGGGGGCGGCGCCGAGGAAGAGGACGGTGTTGGTTGCGGCCCGTAGCCAGGTGAACGAGGTGAATGGAGTCGGGATGGGAACGGCGGGCCCGGACTCGGGGAGGAAGAGGAGGCTCCAGACGCCCTGCTCGCAGCAGGCGGCGACGATGCCGGAGGCGGTGTGGGCGTAGGTGGACATGCCGAAGAGCCAAGGAGGGACGCCGAACTCGGCGGCGCGGGGGTGGAGGGGCTCGTCCAGGCGGTAGAGGTTCCACCAGCCGGTGCGGTCGGAGATGAAGGTGAGTCGGCCGTGGGCGTCGAAGCTCGGTTGCTGGACAGCCTCGGGGGCGGCCGGGTCGCCGCCGGCGACGGGGCGTGAGGCGGATGGGCGCCCGGCGTTGTCGAGGTCGGCGAGCCGGAGTTCCGTGGCGTCCCAGGGCATGTCGGGGTGGTTCCAGCTCAGCCAGGCGAGCCTGGAGCCGTCGGGGGAGAGGCGGGGGGAGCTGTAGAAGTCGGCGCCGGAGACGAGTTCGGTGGGCGGGGGCGGGTCGGACGTCGGATCGGCGGACAGGGCCGCGGGCAGAGGGATCGCGACCAGGGCGGCGAGCTCTTCGCCGCCCGCGGGGTCGGGGCGCTCCTGGACGGCGATCAGGCGGTGGCGGTGCGGGTCGAAGACGAGGTCGGCGTAGTGGGCGCCGTCGGCGGGCGTGAGGGGGGTCGGAGGCGTGGTGGCGGAGGTGGCGAGGTAGACGCGCTGGTCCCGGAAGTTGACGAAGACGTGGGGGAGGTCGAGCGTCGATTCGTGCCCGCCGCTTCGCGGCGAGGCGCTTGATGCGGACCAGAAGGTCCGCGCACCCAGAGAACGGTCGTCGGTGGTGGCGGGGTTCTCTACTGGTGTGGCCGCGGGTTGTGGGCAAAGCAGGCAGAAGGCGCCGCCGCCGTACTCGTGCACGCGGCTGCGGACGTCGAAGCCGTCGGGCGTCAGGGTGCGGGTTTCGCCGTCGGCGCCGCGGCGGACGAGGACGTTGCGCCCGCCCTCCTCCGGCCGCCGTTCGATCCAGCAGACATCGTCGCCGGCGGCGGCGATGTCGTCGATGCGGCGGGCCCCCTCCGCCACGTCCCGCGCCGAGATCGGCGACGCCCACGCGCCGAAGGGAGTGGGCTCACGCCTGTCGCGCCCCACTACCGCGGGCCGATGTCCCCGCTGGAGGACAGGATCGCCCCGGTCAGCGGGTCGTAGACGGCGATCACGAAGGTGTGCTCGCGGCGGCGGAGTTCAAGGCCCGTCTCGTAGGTGAAGTACTGGCCCGGCTGCGGCGCCTGGTTACCGGCGATCCGTATCTTCTCCACCGGAGTTTCGGAACGGTTGCCGTCCTTGTCCATCACCGTGACGCGAAACTCCAGCTCGTTCTGCCACACGCCGGCGACGGGCAGAAGCGTCACTTCGTCGAGAGGAATCGCGACGGTGACGGGCACGACGATCTTCCCGAATCCACCGCGCTGCGGCTTCCCGAAGCGGACGCCGAGGGGCTTGGCGCTCGGCGGATTGCCGAACAGCAGCGCGCCCTCGACCATCATCGTGACCTCGGAGGTGCGCGACATGTCCACGTACTCCTCGCGCGAGCGCACGCGGTAGTCGGGATAGTCCACCAGGCGGACTTCGACGTCGTGGACGGCGTCGTCCTCACGGCGCTGCGGCTCGAACCCGAGCCAGTAGTACGAGCGGGTGTCCGCCACCACGTCGGCCAGTGCCGTATCGCGTCCCGCGTTGATCAGCGGCACACCGCCGGTCGAGTGGGCCAGCAACTGGAGGGTGTTGTGCTGGAGCAACTCCCGCTCCTGGAACGCGCCGGCGCCGGCGGACGGGTCGCTCGCCGAGTTGCCGTCGAGCCCCACCGACGCATCCAGGCTGAACGTCGGACGGAATCCCGGCACGTCGACCGGGTAGAGCGTGTAGCCGATCAGGTTCGCCGCGGAGACGAGGGGACCGTAGAGGTCGTCATGGCTCATGATTCGGGTGTCGGAGGCCGCGCCGAGGCCCTCGGGGCTGATGCCGCCGCTGGCGATCGTGTAGAGCGCCGGCGACTGGGGCCAGCCCCCGGCGAGCAGGAGCATCACCTTGCGGCCCGGCCGGTTGGCGAAGCTGCGAAGGGTGGCCACCGCCGCCAGGACGGAACTCTTCAACTGGCTCTCCAGCCTCGTCGCGTACCGCAACTCCGTGCCGCGCAGGCTGGTCCGCATCGTCTCCTCGGGCGTCTCGAGGCCGCCCTCCTCGATGAACCGGTTCGAGATCGCGCGCAGTTCCGACTGCTCGGACCGCTCCTGGTCGTTCGTGCGCAGTTCGCCTATCCGCATCAGGCCGTGGGCCCTGCGGCGGCGCGCCTGCTGCAGGGCGTCGGCCAACTGGGTCGGCGAGTTGGTCCAGGTGGTGAGCATGGTGACCGTCTTGCCGTCGAAGGCGACGGCGGCCACCCGGTCGGCCGGACCGAGTTGGGCCAGGTCTTCCTCCAGGCGGTCGATCACCCGGTTCCGGTCGCGCTGGATTGAGAAGAAGTCGTCGATGAACAGGAGGAAGCTCGTGCCGACCGGCGTGTTCGGTTCCAGGTTCGGCACGCCCGCCACGCCCGCCACGTCCGCTTCGGCCGTCTCGCGGGCCAGGCCCTCCGCGATCTCCGTGAAGTAGTCGATCGGCGTCGGCTCGCCGTCGACGAGGAGTTCGAAGTCCGACGCCACGAGATCGTGGATGCGGTTCCCCTGCTTGTCCGTGACGACGACCTCGATGTTCACGACCCGGACGTCGATCACCTCCGAGAAGACGGCCGGCAGGTCGTCCTGCTGCGCGGCGACCGGGGCGGCTGCGGCGGCCAGAAGGAGCAGGAGCGCCATCGCAGCGAGGGTGCGGGGGACGTCGGCGGTTCGTCGGAGCTTCGTCATGGGCTTGGTTTCCAAACTCGTCGGGTCAGGAGCGGTGCAGAAGACTACCGGATGGTGGTGTTCGGAGGGTGGAGGCGTACGGCCGGCACAACGTCCGGGGGGCAGGGCGCCATTCCGTTGTGCAGCGAATCGTGCGCGCCGCTTCGCGGCTGCGCGTCTGATGCGGACCAGAAGGTCCGCGCACCCAGAGCACGGTCGTCAAATCGAGGCAACTCTTTTCTGCAACCACAGCACCGTCGCTGCGGGCGTCAGAATCACAGCAGAGCATCCCGCCCGCACTGGCGCCGTATCTCTGGGTGCGCGGACCTTCTCGTCCGCTGCCGCCGAAGGCGGCCAGAAACAACGCGCCGGCCGAAGGCTGGCTCCTCTACTTCGGGCTGAGGCCGCCGGTGGAGGTCAGCACGGTGCCGGTCAGCGGATCGTAGACGGCGATCACGTAGGTGTGCTCACGGCGGCGGAGGCGCAGCTCGGTCTGGTAGTAGAAGAGCTGGCCGGGGCGCGGCTCTTCGGGGCCGGCGATCTGGATCTTCTCGATCGACATGTCGGCGCGGTTGCCGTTCATGTCCATCGCGGTGACCCGCACTTCGAGTTCGTTCCGCCACATGCCGCCGACGGGAAGAAGCTGGACCTCGTCGAGCGGAATCGCGACCTCGACGGGCACGGACATCCTGCGCCGGCGGTTGCCGACGGGCTCGCCAAAGGTGACCTGGAGCGGTTGCGCCGCGGGTTGGCCGCCGAACAGCAGGGCGGCTTCGACGGTTATCGCGACCTCGCGTTCGCGCGAGATGTCCACGTAACCCTCGCGGTTCCGGACCCTCAGGTCGTCGCGGTCGACCAGGCGGACCTCCACGTCGTGGAACGCATCGTCCTCCCGGCGGCTCGGCTCGAAGCCGAGCCAGTAGTACGAGCGGGTGTCCTCGACCACCCTGGCCAGGGCCGCATCCCGCTCGGCATTGATCATCGGCACGCCGCCGGTCGCGTGGGCCAGCATCTCCAGGGTGCCCTGGACGATCTGCTCCCGGTTCAGCGAACCCGCGGTGACGCCGAGGCTGTCCGGCCCCACATCCTGACCCAGCGACAGGGAGGCATCGGCGGCGAACTCCGCATTCGAGCCCTGCAGATCGACCGGATACAGCGCATAGCCGATCAGGTTCGCGGCCGACACCAGGGGGCCATACAGCTCGTCCTCACTCATCATGTAGCCGTCGCCCGCCGCGGCGGCGTTGATCGTGCTCTCGTTCGCCGCCGCCACGGTGAAGAGCGCCGGCGACCGGGGCCAGCCGCCGGTGAGCAGAAGCATCACCTTGCGGCCGGGCTGGTCGGAGAAACTGCGCATGCTCGCCACCGCGGCCAGCACCGAGCGGTGCAACTGCTGGTCCAGGCGCCGCGCGAACCGGCGTTCCAGGCCCGAGAGGGAAGAGCCCATCACGTCTTGTGTGCCGGCACCGTCCTGCCCGACCGCCCTGTCCGCACTCGCCAGCTCAGCCGCCTCGGAACTCCCGAACCCGGCCGGGGCCTCTCCCCGGGCACGAGACATGTCCTCCCTCAGGTCATCCCCTCCAAAGGCCAGGTCGGCGACCGACTCGAGGATCGCTTCGGCTTCCCGGTCGCCCTCGAGCATCTTCTGTTCGCTGAGCCTCTGCAGGCCGTAGGTCTCCCGGCCGCGGGCCCGGTCCAGCGCCTCAGCCAACCGGTCCTGCGAGTCCGTCCAGGCGGTCAGCGTCTCGATCGTCTTGCCGTCGAAGGCGACGGCGGCCACCCGGTCGGCCGGGTGCAGGAGCCACAGGTCCTCCTCCAGGCGGTCGAGCACCCGGTTCCGGTCGCGCTGGACGGAGAACAGGTCGTCGATGAAGACGAGGAAGTTCGTGCCTACCGGAGTGTTCGGGTCGAGGTTCGGCACGCCCGCCACCGCGCCGCCGGCGCTTCCCTGGGCCATGCTCTCGGCGATCTCGGTGAAGTAGCTGATCGGCATCCGCTCGCCGTCGACCAGGAGCTCGAAGTCCGACACGTCCAGGCCGTGGACCCGCTCCCCGTCCCTGTTGGTCACGACGACCTCGATGTTCACGACGCGAACGTCGATCACCTCGGAGAAGACGGCCGGCATGTCGTCCTGCTGGGCGGCGGCCGGGAGTGCGGCCGCGAGGACGAGCAGGGCGGCGAGGGTCGCGGCCAGCGCGAAGAGTAGTCGACGTCGGTGCGCCGGCCACTGGGTGCGCCGGCCTTCTGGCCGGCATCCGGGCGACTTCATAGGTCAGGCGTCCGTTACGCAGCCCGTCGACGCGGAGCTGACGGTCTTGATGTAGCGGTGGAGCGTGCCGCGCTTCGCCTTGAGGGGCGGCGCCTCCCAGGCCGCCCTGCGGGCTTCGAGTTCCGCGAGGTCGATCACCATGTCGATCGTGTTGCAGACCGCGTCGATCTCGATCCGGTCGCCGTCGCGGACCAGCGCCAGAGGACCGCCTTCCTGCGCTTCGGGCGCCACGTGGCCGATCAGGAAGCCGTGCGAGCCACCGGAGAAGCGGCCGTCGGTGACGAGCGCCACGTCGTCGCCGAGGCCGGCGCCCATCAGCGCCGATGTCGGCTTGAGCATCTCGGGCATGCCGGGGCCGCCCTTCGGACCCTCGAAGCGGATGACGATCACGGAACCCGCGCGGATCTCTCCGCGCTCCAGGGCCTCGACCATCGCCTCCTCCGAATCGTAGACCTGGGCCGGCCCGGAGAACCGCTCCCCCTCCTTGCCGGTGATCTTCGCCACGGCACCCTCGGGGGCCAGGTTGCCGCGGAGGATCTGGAGGTGGCCGGTCGATTTGATCGGTTCGTCGAACGGCAGCACGACATCCTGCCCCTCGGCGAGGTCCGGCAGCGAGGCCAGGTTCTCGGCCATCGTGCGGCCGGTCACCGTCAGGCAGTCGCCGTCGATCAATCCCCTGTCGAGCAGCATCCGCAGCACCGCCGGCGTGCCGCCGACGTCATGCAGGTCCTCCATCAGGTACCGGCCCGAGGGCTTCAGGTCGGCGAGGAAGGGAATCCGGTCGCTGACCTTTTGGAAGTCGTCTATCTTGAGGTCGACGCCGGCCGAATCGGCGATCGCCAGGAGGTGAAGCACCGCGTTCGTCGAGCCGCCGAGCACCGTGATCAGCACCATCGCGTTCTCGAACGCCGCCCGGGTCATGATCGCGCTCGGGCGAAGGTCCAGCTCGAGCAGGTTCTTTACCGCTGCGCCGGCGCGGCGGCATTCCTCCAGCTTCCCTTCAGCCACGGCGGGCGTCGACGAACTGTAGGGCAGGGACATGCCCAGCGCCTCGATCGCGACCGCCATCGTGTTCGCCGTGTACATGCCGCCGCAGGCGCCGGCGCCCGGGCAGGCGCGGCGGACGATGGTCTCCCGGTCGTCATCGGTCAGGGCGCCGCTGATCGCCTCGCCGTAGCTCTGGAAGGCGGAGATGATGTCGATCTTGCCGCCGCGGAACTCGCCGGACCGGATCGTGCCGCCGTAGATCACGAGCGACGGGCGGTCGAGCCGCGCGATCGCCATCATGCAGCCGGGCATGTTCTTGTCGCAGCCGGGAATCGAGATGTTCGCGTCGTACCACTGCGCCGCAATCACCGTCTCGATCGAGTCGGCGATCAGGTCCCGCGACTGGAGCGAGTAGCTCATCCCGTCCGTGCCCATCGAGATGCCGTCCGAGACCCCGACCGTGTTGAACCGCAGGCCCAGGCAGCCCGTTCCGTCGACGCCCTCCTTGGCCGCCGCGGCGAGGTCCAGGAGGTGCATGTTGCACGTGTTGCCCTCGTACCAGACGCTGGCGATCCCGACCTGGGGCTTCGCCATGTCCTCGGGCGTCAAACCGGCCCCGTAGAGCATCGCCTGCGAGGCGCCCTGGGACTTGTCCTGGGTGATGCGAGAGGAGTAACGGTTCAACTGGATCATGCCCGCGGACTATGGCATAGCAGTAACACTGAGAAGGAGCCGGCCTTCGGCCGGCACGTCTCTTTGGCCGCCTTCGGCGGCAGCCGACGGGGACGTCGGCGCACCCAGTGGTTCGCCCGGCGGGAGTCCTTGTGGCCGCTTCCCTGTGCTAGTCTGCCCGGCACCACCGTACCCAACCCCCGCCTCGAAGCAACTGGAGGACTCGACATGAAGAAGGCACTGTTTGCGGTTCTGGCTATTTCGTTGATGGTCGGCGCGCCGGCGCTGGCTGGTGACACCTGGACCGGCGAGGTCCTCGACATGGTCTGCTTCGGTCAGGGCCAGAAGGGCGCCGGACATGCCGGCTGCGCTGCGACCTGCCTGAAGAAGGGCAACGACATGGGTCTCCTTGTCGGAGATGACGTCGTCAAGATCGACCGCGCCGGTTCTGACGCTGACGCGATCAAGGCGCTCGAAAACCTCGGCGGCAAGGCCGCCAAGGTCACCGGCAAGGCAATGAAGGCCGACGACGGCACGGTCACCGTGACTGTCTCCGCCGCCGAAGCCGCCTGACCGTCGAGTCAGCGACTGTTCTGAAAGCGGGCCTTCGGGCCCGCTTTCTTCGTTTGGGGTGCCTGGTGAGTGCGTCCACTGGGTGCGGCAGGGCACTCGGTGCGTCCACTGGGTGCCCACGAGGTTCGTGCCAACATCGACGCCCGTGAAGGCTGGCGACATCATCTCGCGCTTTCGGGTGCACGGGTCGTTGCCGTGCCTGCCGGGCGAATTGCCGTTGCCGCTGTACCGGGCCCAGGACATCGGCGCCCGATCGTGGGTGCTGGTCGAGTGCTTTCCCGAGGACGCGCCGCGGTCCGAGGTCGAGGCCGCCGCGGAGCGGGCGGAGGTTCTCGCGTCAGTCACCGACGACGAAGGGGAACGCAGCTTCCAGCCCCTGGTCGATCGGTCGTTCGATCCTCCGGCGCATCTCGCCTGGTCCCTGGGCGGCGGCGAAATGCTCCGTCGGCGTCTCCAGCGCTCCCCGCTCAGTCCGGAGCAGGCCGCAGAGACGGGCTTGGCGCTGGCCCGCTCACTGCGGGGCCTGCACCGGGCCGGCGTGGTCCACGGAGGCCTGCGTCCGGCGAACGTCCAACTGCTGGACGGCGGCAGGGTCGGTCTGCTGGCGCCGTCGAGCCAGGGACCGGTGACGCTGGCGGTGGCCAACGAGGCGGTCGAATCGCCGAGCCTGTGGACCGCGGCCTACCTCTCTCCCGAGCAGATCGATGGTGCCGAGGCCGCGATCACCGGCTCCCCGGCACCTTTCACGACCGCGGACGACGTGTGGGCGTTGGGCGTCGTGCTCTATGAGCTCGCGACGGGGGAGCTGCCCTTCCTGGCCAACACGTACGGCGCGATGAAACGAGCCGTAGCCGTCCAGCCCCTGGACCTGGCCGGCACTCTTCCCGGAAGCGCGCCGGAAGCTTTCGAGGCGGTGTTCGCGGCAGCGCTGGACCGGAATGCCGATCGTCGTCGCGCCGCGCTGGATGACGTGATCGGTCGACTGCGCCAGGTCAAGGCGGAGCTCCTTCCGCGGGTCCGGCCGCCGGTCGACAGCGTGGCCCGCACGAGGGCCCGAAAGACGGCGGCAGCGACCGATCGTTCCGTTGCCAGCCCGGCCGAGCCGGAGTGGCAATCCGCGATGTCGAGGCTCGGCCGCCGGCGCCGCCGGCTCGCCCGCGAGCGCCCGGCGCCGGCCCTGTGGCGGGTGCTCATCGGACCGCTCGCGGCCTTGCTGTTGACGGCCGCTGCGCTTGCAGCGTGGTGGTGGTTCTGAGGAAGGACTGGGTGCGCCGGCCGAACCACTGGGTGCGCCGGCCAAACCACTGGGTGCGCCCAGTGTCTTGCACCGAGTGTTTGCGCCCAGTGGCACTCCAGTGGGCACAACCAGTGGCTAGTTCGGCTCTCCGACTGTCTCGGTGACGCCGATTGTGCTCTCGAAGGGGTACTGCACGCCGATGCGCCGGCGGATCTCGTCCATGCGTTCCATCAGGGCGATCGATTCGGCGTGGGGCAACAGGGGGCTTTCGATCGCCCCTTCACGCAGCAGGCGTTCGACTTCCATCGCCTGGTACTCGTAGCCGTTGGCGAGAAAGGGGAATTCGGAGGTCGCGGCGCGGATCGAGTTACGGTAGAGGACTGCCCGCCGGGCGCGCCAGAACTCGTCGAGCGCGATGCCGCCTTCGGTGCCCTGGATCGCGGCGGTGTGGTCGGTCTGACGGTCGATCGAGCATTGGAGATTCGCCTCGGCGCCGGACGGGAACCTCAGCACGATGTTGCAGTGCTGGTCGACACCGGTCGGGGCGAGTTCCGCCGTGACCTCGATTTCCGGGCCTTCGGTGCCGATCAACGCCTGTCCGAAGACGAGCGCGGCGAGGGAGAGCGTGTAGCAGCCGATGTCGAGCAGGCTGCCGCCGGCGAGTTCGGGGTCGTAGAGCCGGCTCTTCGGATCGAACGGGGCCCGGAAACCGAAGGAGGCCGCGAGCTTTCGCGGTTCGCCAATCGCGCCGCTGGCCAGCCAGCCCTCGACGCGACGGGTCGCCGGCAAGAAACGGCTCCACATGGCCTCCATCAGCAGCACCCCGTTCTCGCGGGCGAGTTCGCACATCGCCCGGGCCTCCGACGCGTTGACGGTGAGCGGCTTCTCGCACAGGACCGCCTTGCCCTGCCGGAGCGCCAGCGAAGCGTGCTCCAGGTGGCCCGGATGAGGCGTCGCGACGTACACGGCGTCGACCGAGTCGCTGCTCGCCACCTGCTCGTAGCTCCCGACCTCGGCGCCGTAGTTGCGCTCGGCATTGAAGGCAACGGCCCGGTCGGGGTCGCGGCTGCCGGTTGCGGTGATCTCATGGCCTTCCAACGCATCGATGGCCGTAGCAAAGGAGCGCGCGATGGCTCCCGGGCCGAGGATTCCCCAACGAACGCCTAGTTTCACGACTAGATCTCCCCTCGCAGCGCCTGGAGGACCAGGTCCCGTGCCCGGCGCGGCTCGTAGATGAGCACCCGGCGGACCTTCGGCCCGACCCGATAGCGCCACCGCGCGAACCGCCTGGCCAGGCCGCTGCGCGGCCGGGCGATGCTGATCGCGTAGTGGGCTCTCGAACGGCCGGAGCCTTTCGCCAGGCGCTGCCGGTCGTCGGCGGACACCTGGCTCCAGTCCACGCAGGAACTCAGAGGGGCAAACAGATCGCCGCCGTAGCGGCGGGCGGATTCGACCTGGAAGCCGGTGCGGATCAGGCGCCCCAGGTCTCGAGAACGGATGGCGCGGGCGCAGTCACCCGCGATCGGAGGCAGCGGCAGGCGGTCCAGTCGGCGCGCGGCGGCCGGAAGCCGGCGAAAGGCCTCGGCGGCTACAACGCCGGCACGGCCGTTCCACTGGTGCCTGGATGGACCCACATAGTCATCTACGATCAATCTGCCCCCAGGTTCAAGCGCGTCAAGTACTGCAGTGAGCAGCCGCTCCAGCCGCAGGTGGGAGGAGAACCCGCCGATGCAGCAGACGGCCTGGTAGGCGGCCGGGGGGAGTTCGGGGCGGCGGGGGTCGAGGATGAGGTGCTGGATGGGGGTGCGTTGCTGGCCGGGCGCGGCGGCTGCCGCCGGCGCACCCAGTGGTGGAGCGCCGGATGCCGGCGCACCCGGTGGCGGAGTTCGGGACGCGGCGATGTCGACGTGGGTTGCGAAGCCGGTTCTGAGGAGTTCCGGGGCCCAGGCTTCGTCGCCGATAAGGAGGACGCGGTCGTGGGGTTGGGAGGGGGCGTGCTCGGCGATCCAGTCGGCGGGGGTGGGCGCGGAGGAGGCGGCGCGTAGCTCGGAGGGAAGGCCCCATGTCGGGACTGGCGGCTCGGGCGCGCCGCTTCGCGGCGGCGCGCTTGATGCCGGCGGGGACGCCGGCGCACCCAGTGCCGGAGCATCGGAGGCACCCAGTGGCGGGGCGTCGGCAGCGGGGACGAGGCCGGCGGCGCCGGGGCCGGGGCCAAGTTGTTCGAGGCGTTCTTCGACCTGCTGGCGCCACTGGAGGCGGAAGTAGAGGGCGTGTTTGCGCTCGGAGCAGGTGCGGCAAGTGCCGCAGGGATTGCCGGTGCGCAGGCCGTCGGTGATCGAGGACAGGAGCGGCGAACGCTCCACTTCGGCGAGGGTCGTCTCGGGATAGAGGCCGATCGGCTGGTCTTCCCAGAAGATGCAAGGGGAAACGGCGCCGTTCGGCCGCACGACGACGGTGTGGCGGGGCCAGGCGCAACCCGCGACCGCGGTGCGGACGCGGCCGCGCAGGCGGCGGCGGTCGTAGAGCCCGGCGCGCCAGCGGAGCAGGTGGCCGCGGAGGCCGATCGGGCCGCCGTCGTCGAAGTCCGGGTAGGAGACGAGCTTCAGGCCCCGGGCGGCCGCGTCCTCGGCGGTGGCCGCCAGCTCGGCCCGCAGGGCACCCGGGTCCTCGCCGTCGAGTAGCTCGTCCTCCGCGGTGACATGCGCGGTCGGCGTGACGAACCGCACATCGAGCTCGCTGGCGCCGACCTCCTCCGCGAAGCGCGGCAGATCGGCCAGGTCGGCGCGGTTCGTCTGCATCCAGACGAAGATCAACCGCAGGCGGGTCGCGGCGCCGCGCCGGACGTCGTTCAGGAGGTCGAAGCAGCGCATCAGCCGGGCGAACGTGGCGCCGACGCGGATCGCCTCGTAGGTCTCGGGTCGGGTGCCGTCCATCGACACGCCGACCGTCTTTGTGCCCGCCTCGCAGATCGCCTCCGCCTTGGGCGGAGTGAGCGGCAGCAGGTTGGTGGGAAACCAGAGGTCGGGGATGCCGTAGCTCCCCGCCTCGCGGACGATGTCGACGAACTTCGGGTGGACCAGGGGCTCGGCGGCGCAGCCGAGCGCGACGCGGTGAGCGCGCGGAAAGAGGTCGGCCGCGACCCGGCTGAAGGTCTCCGGCGGCATCATGCCGGTACGCGACAAACTGCGGTCGAAGGGCGGGAACTGAAGCCGGTCGACCGCGGAGAAGTAGCACATCTTGCACTTCAGGTTGCAGCGCTCGGTCGTGTCGAGGATGACCTCGAGGGGTCGGCGTTGGAGCAGGGACATTGACGTCACGAGGCTAGACGCGGATGCCGGCCAGAGGGCCGGCGCACCCAGTGGCGGAGCGGCGGAGGCCGGCGCACCCGGTAGTGGTCACGACAGGGCCGCCAGCATTGCTTCGCAGACACCGCGGCCGCAGCTTCTTTCGCGCCACACGGCGGCGATGCTAGCCGGGTCTCGCTCGCCGCGGCGCCACGCGGCCTGCTCGTCGGCGATCGCCCCGGCCAGCGGACCCGCGCGGTGGGCCGAGGCGACCCGGCCGTACGCTCCGTCTTCGGACCAGCTCCGCAGGCTCGGGATCGGCGTGCCGACGATCGTCGCTCCCATGGAGAGGGCCTCGCAGCCGGCGTGAGGGGAGCCCTCCCAGCGCGACGAGAAGACGATCGAGCGGCTGCTCGCGAGAGCCTCGGCCAACACCGGGGGGTGCTGCGGACCGTGGTGGACCACGTTCGGGAACCGCCCGCAGAGCTCCCGGAAGTGCTTCTCCCCACCGGCCCCGAAGATGTGGACGGGCCCGTCGCTCTCGTCGCCCGCGCCGTCGAGGTAGCGGCGGAGCGCCCGGGCCAGCAGCGGCGCGTTCTTCTGCGGATCGTCCCAGCGCCCGATCGCCACCAGGCCGCGGCGCTCCCGGCCGAGGTCGGGGAACTCGCAGAAGACGCGGTTGATCGCGAGCGGCGCCACATGGACGCGGTCCGCGTGGTCGCCTGCGCCGGCCTTGCGCAGGAATCGGCGGAAGTGGTCGCGCGACTCCGCGTTGCCCAGGATGAGCACGTCGGAGAAGCGGGCGCTGCGCAGGAACTCGGCGTCCTGCGGATCCCGGCGCTGAAACGAGCGCAGGTAGCGCAGGACGAGCTTTGCGAACTGCCGGCGCCGATGGCGGCGGTCGGAAACACCGGCGAAGACCGTTCGCCTCATCGTGGCGAGCGGGAAGGCGCGCAGGCCCATCTGCCCGTCCGAGTCGCCCAACGCGATCGTGCGCACGCCGATGCCCACCAGCAGCTCGAGCAGGTGGGACATCTGGTGAAAGGACGGCACGATCGCGGCCTCCACCTTGAGGTCGAGCCAGAACTCCCGGTTCGCCAGGCCCTCGCCAACCGGCGGGCTGAAGGTCGGCACGGGGAAGCCGTCGTCGGACGACTGTGGGCAGAGGACGAACGCCTCGTGCCCGAGTTGCTCCAGGCCGCGGATGTACTCCTCGAACCGGAACGAGCACTGGCTGAGGGGAGTGCCATGGTTCCAGACAACGGCGATCCGCATGGTCGGTGACGCTACACGGGCTTCAGTTGCAGCGGAAAGCGAAGGTGTCGTTCCGGGCGCCTGCCGTCTCGCCCTGGCGGTTGTAGTGGGGCCAGGTGCGGCCCTCGGCGTTTCGGACGTAGAGATTGAACGCCACGTCGGTGACGGGCGCCACGAAGACCCAGTAGTGGCCGTTGAGGGCGCATCCGTCGAGCACCTTGATCAGGACTTCCGCGTTACCGCGACTGAAGAACCAGAGCAGGCCCGACTCGGACGAGGCCCAGATGCCGGATTTCGCCTCAGCGGTATCGCCGGCCGGCGTCTCGTAGCACATGCCCACTTCGTACCCCCCGTCGAACGTGAGCGGCACGGTTTCGGGACGGCAGTTCGCGTACCCCGCTCCCGTCGGCGGGTAGGGGAACGGATCGGGGTTCGGGTCGGGGTCGGGATCGGGGTCGGGATCGGGTTCCGGCTCGTCGGCCGGGTCCGGATACAGGTGCCGGGCCGCGGCACGGTCATCGCTGTTCAGCGCGGCGCCGCGGCCGTCGCCGTGGGCCGTGGCGCGCATGATCGCCTCGCCGGTCACGCTGTCGCAGGGCCCGCTCGATCTGTCGCCGCAGGGGTGGGAGATGCCGATCAGATGGCCCAGCTCGTGGGCCATGATCTCTTCGTGGGCCTTGCGCGGATCCCGGTTCGCGCTCACCCAGTCCTCGTACCCGTCCTGCGTCGTGATGTTCGCTTCGAGGAGCCCGAGCGCTTCGACCGTGTCGTTCCCCGGGATCGGGTGCGGCGTGACGGAAGCGTCGCAATAGAAGAGAGCGACGTTGATCGCAAGCGTGCCGCCCTCGCCCCGCCGGTACGAGCCCTCAATCTCGTCGAACGGATCCTCGTAGAAGATCGAGTTCACGCCGTCGACCTCGTTGACCGGGAACTCCCGGTTCGAGGTGCCGTCGAGGACGAGGTTCAACCGGCTGCCGCGGACGTCGTTCCAGGCGCGGATGCCGGCGCGCACCTGGGACAGGCCGCCGCCGGGCACTCCCGGCTGACCGCCCGCCTGGACGGTCACGCCGACGCTCTGGCCGCGGTCGAACTCCCGCCAGCGGAGCGGCAGGCCCTCGTGGAAGCACGTCCCCGGACTCCGGGTGACCCGGAACGGCTCGGCGACCCCCCAGGGCCCGTCCGGCCAGCCGGCCTCGAAGTAGTCGGCGGGCCGCTCGACGCCCGCGACGCGGTCGGCGATCCAGCGGCGGAAACGGTCCGCGTCGCGCGGCTGCCGGCTCCTGGCCCGCTCGCCGGCCACCGGGTCGTCCGGTTCCAGCACCTCGCCGTGCAGAGAGGGTTCGCGCGCCAGCAGCACACGGTCCCCCACCCGCACCTCGAAGAACAGGCCGAGAGCGAACTCGACCGGTCGATACTGGCCGTTCTCCGGATCGAGGAAGAGCAGGACGCGGTCCCCTTCGGCCAGCATCGGCAGGCCGAGGATCCTCATCGCCACGCCGTCCGGACCGACGCCGCCCGGCTGGCGAACGAGGATCGTGCCACCGGGAACGAAGCCCTTCAGCACCTCCTCGACCTCGACCTCGTAGTCCGAATGCCGGCGAGGCAGACCGGACCTCGCCGTACACGATGGCCGGCGAGCGCTCGACCATCGAGGTGTCGGTAGGCAGGACGTAGACGAGCGCCGCCGCGGGTGACGCGGCGGTTGCGAGGAGGAACAGGGCGGCGCCCGCCAGATGCCGACCGGAGGGTTGGCGCAACGGCCGGCGCACCCAGTGGCGGAACGGCATTGCGCACGTCGCTGCGCGACGGTGCCCGGATGCCGGCCGGAACCCGGGTTGCGGGGAACCCCGCCACCCGCGCAACAGTCCGAGCGCATGGCAGGCCGGCGCACCCAGTGTTTGGCGCACCCAGTGGTTTGCGGCTACTCGCGGCATTCGAAGGCGAAGGTGTCTCTTGCGGGGGTCGCCACCTGTCCCTGGCGGTTGCGATGTGTCCAGGGCTCACTTACTCCGTCCGTCACGTGGAGGTTGAAGGCGACGTCGGTCACCGGCGCTACGAACACCCATCTGTGTCCGTTGTGGCGGCAGCCGTTCAGCACCTTGACCAGCACCTCGGCGTTGCCGCGGCTGAAGAACCAGAGCAGGCCGGATTCGCCGGATGCCCAGATGCCGCCCTTGCCCTCACCGATGTCGCCGCCCGGCGTTTCGTAGCAGAGCTGGACGTTGTAGCCGCCGTCGAACACGAGCGGCGTGGTCTGCGGCACGCAGTCCGTGTAGCCCTCTTCGGAGGGCGGCTCCGGACCGGGGTCGGGATCGGGATCGGGGTCCGGGTCGGGGTCCGGGTCGGGGTGGTTGACGGCGAGCCGGATGCCGTAGGCCTTGATGTCCGCATTCGCATCGACCTCCCAGGCCACCCAATCGTCATCCTCCTCCGGCCGCGCCCGGAAAGCGCGCCGGCCACCGCCCGGTCCGTTCTCGTCCGCCATCAGGAACTTCGTGTTCTCCGGCGGCGTGCCGCGCTGCCAGGAAACGGCCACCCAGACGTTCCCGGCATCGAGGGACAAGCCCTGTAAATCGCCCCTAAGCTCGAAGCAGGTGTACGTCCCGGCATCGAGTTGTGCCGTGACCACGTAGTCGGCCAGCAACCGACCCGGCGTACCGGCGCCGGCGTAGAAATTGAGCGAGAACTCCAGGTCCGCGTCCGTGTCGGTCGAGCCGCGGCCCATGCAGACCACACCGTGGTCGACGGTTCCCGCCTCGGGCAAACGGAAGCGCTGAGCCAGCTCGAACTCGAAGAGCGGGTCGTCCGTCACGTCGTCGACCAGGTACAGGGCCGCCCCCAGATCGCCGTCGTCGTACTGGTAGAGCTCGGTGGCCGGCTGCGGGACGCCGACCACTTCGTGGCGTGCCGACCGCAGATCGCGTACACGCACGGACGCAGGGGCACCATCGGCCGGCCGGATGAGGCCTGAGCGGACCGCGCGGATCTGCGCTTGTGGGTCCGGGCCGACGGGAACCAGGAGGTCCCGTCCCGTCTGGGCAGCGAGGGGCGCCGACGCCGGGGTGAGCAGGAGGGCAAGAAGGGCGAAACAACGACGATCCAGTATCCGGCACACCACGGTGGTCCTCCTCGGGGGCTGTGAACGGCCTCCGCCTGGGGCGGCAGAGCCTGTTGCGATCGAGGAATCTAGCTTTGCACGCGGCGTGCCAGGGGGCACAGGAAGGGCTCGCTGCGTGGGTGCGGCGAACTCGTGCGCGCCGCTACGCGGCGGCGCGTCGGATGCCGGCGCAGGCAGTGGCGGTTGTCGGCCGGGACCCGGGTGGCGCGGACCCGCGCCACCCGCGAACCAGTCCGTGCGCCCGTCATCGGGCGCATCGGATGGCAGGCCGGCGCACGCAGCAGCTAGTTGCTGCAGGCGAACGCCATGGCGCCGCGAATCGAGTCCCCTCCGATACCAGGGAACCACATGAGGCTGTCGGACGTCGTGTCCCGGACGGCAATGGAGTACGTCATATCCGATGCGGAACCGGCATACAGCATCCAGTAGCCGCTGCTGTCGCAGTCGTCGACCATCCTCACCAACAGGGACGGGCCAGCGCTGCCGAAGCTGAACAGGGCGGCGGCTCCGCCAAGGCCGGTCGGAGTCTGGGCCACCTCGCTCATCATGCCGTCGGAGTACCGCGTTCTCACCCTGAACCGACCATCCTCCAGCAGGCAGGTCCCTGCGGTGCAGGAAGAATCGGGTTCAGGTTCAGGTTCAGGTTCGGGGTCGGGGTCCGGTTCGGGCGCCGGCGGAGTGGACTCATCGACAACGAGGCGAATGCCGTACGCCTTGAGGCGCGGCGCGCTTCCCCGGGGATCAAAGAACATCTCCGGCCACGGCGAAGCGGCGGAATTGCGGATTCTCTTCCGCACGCTCGTGTCGAACTCGATCGCTCCCCGGTTGTCCCTGGGGGGGTTGTCGCTCAGGGCGTAGCTGTCCTCGCCGAGGATCTTGTTCGTATTGCTCTGCCACCTGACGGCAATCCAGTGCTTTCCCCGCGCCAGTCTCTTGCCGGCCATGGCACCCGAGAACGTCAGGCAGCGATCGTCACCCGCGCGCCGGAGCGCCCTCGACGTCCAGGTGTAAGTGAAGCCGCCCGGCGCGCCCGGCTCGTCGTCGGCGTCGGCGTAGAAGCGCAGGTCGAAGACCACCTCCGGCAACAGGTCGGTCATGGGGCGCTGGAAACAGACCGCGACGCTTACAAGGCGGCCGCTACGGTCCAGGTCGAACTGCTGCGCGACCTCCGTTTCGAAGGGCGGGAAAACAGGGGGAGCGACCTCGTAGTTCTCGAAGACGCCGTCGTCGTACTGGTACGTCGTCGTGTGCGAGGTCGCCCCGGTCACACGTTCCGGGTCCGCACCGGGCCGGTCCGAGGTGGCCACGAGCCAGACGGTACTCGTCACTTCAAACGGCTCGGCGCCCGGCGAGTTCAACCGCAGAACCTCGTCCGAATTCAACAGGTCGATTCCCCTCTGGGCCGCCAGCGGCGCCGAGACGCATACCAGCACACTCACCAGGCAGATCAGACTACGGATACCGCGACTACTGTGGAGTCTCATGTGGCCTCTCCCTCTTCCTCCGGGGCTCTTCCCGCTCCAGGTGAGATCTATACGTGTCAGTACCTTACGACCAAAGTATCGAATATTGCAAATCTATCTCCGGCTCGACGCCCCCATCGGCGCACTCACGGCGCCGGAGCGGAACAGGAGAACGCCTTCAGGTCCTGGATCGGCTGGAACGGCGTGCCGGCGGGGTTCTCGTAGTGCCGCACTTCGTCCGTCTCGCTGTCCGTGACCGTCATCGTCACCGCCACGTCGGTCAGGCCGCCGGCGAACACCCAGCGGTGGCCGTTGATCCCGCATCCGTCGAGGACCTTGATCACCATCTCCACGTTGTTCGGGCCGAAGAACCAGTAGAGGCCGGTGTCCGCCGTGAGCGGCCAGGCCGTCGCGTCGCCGGCGCCATCGGCCGTTTCCCAGCGGGCGCGCACAGCGAAGCGGCCGCCCTTGAGGCAGAGCGTGCGGTCGTCCGCCTCGCAGGCGCCGTGCTCCTGCGGCAACGCGACCCGGCGGGGACGATGTGAGTCGGCGAGGGACGCGGCGAACGGGGAGGTCCGGTTCGACCCCCCGCGCGCCGACTCCATCTCGCCATCCGTCAGCAGGTAGCGGCTCTGGCCGTACAGGTTCCCGCCCTGGGAGCAGACGGCGAAGGAATCAACGTCCTGAACCGGCCGGAAGGGAGTGCCCGGCGGGTTGTAGTACGTCGCGGCGACTCCCGTCTCGGAGTCGACCACGGTCATGATGACCTTCACGTCGGTCAGGCCGCCGAAGTACACCCAGTACCGTTCGTTAAAGGAACATCCGTCGAGGACCTTGACGACGAGTTCGATGTTGTCGGGCGAGAAGAACCAGAAGTCGCCGGTGTCGTTGGTCAGCGCCTGTCGGCGGTCTCCCACCGCACCTCGACCCGGAAGCGGCCGTCGTTCAGGCACAGCGTGTCGTCGTCCTCCAGGCAAGCGGCGACCTCCGCGAGGGTCGTGGCGCCCGCCTCGGGCGTCGGGTCGGAGCTGCCGCGGTTGTTCCGCGCGACGACCTGGTAGGCGCGGTAGGTCTCGGGCGGGATGTTCTGGATCACGAGCGAGGTGCTGTTCCGGTCCAGGGTTGTGAGGAGTTCGAATTCGCTGTCGACCATCCGCTCGTAGACGTCGAAGGCGTTCTCGTTGTTGGAGCGGTCCCGCCAGCGGAGCTCGAGCTCGGTCTGGCTGATCGCCGTGACCGTCAGGTCGGTCGCCGCCGCGGGCACGACCGGCCCCACCGGGCCGATCTCCGGGTAGAGGGCGCGCACGGCATTCCGGTCGTCCGCGTTGAGCCTCGCGCCGCGACCGTCGCCGTGGGCGGTCGCGCGCATCAGGGCCTCGTTCGTCACTCCGTCGCAGGCGGCGCCCTCGGTGGGACTGCAGGCATGAGCGATCCCCAGCGCATGGCCGAGTTCGTGGGCGATGATCTCCTCGAAGTCGCGGCGGGGGTTCGCCTTGGTGGCCAGCCAGTCCTCGAACCCGTCCTGGGTCGTGATGTTCGACTCGACGATCTCAAGAGCCTGCCTTGATCCGCCTCCAGGGATCCGGTGCGGTTCCACCGCTTGGCCGCAAAAGAAGAACGTCCAGTTGATCGCCAGAACGCCGCCGAGCTGCGGAACGTAGGAACCCGGGATCTCGTCGTGGGGATCCTCGAAGCTGATCGAGTTCTGCTCGTCGGCACTGAGCGGGAAGTCCTCGTTCGACCTGCCCAGGCTGATCAATCTGGTGCGACTCCGCGGATCGTCGTTCCAGGCCCGCATGGCGGCAAGCACCTGGGCCATGCCGCCGCCGGGCACACCGGGCTGACCTCCGGCCTGGACCACCAGACCGACGCCGCGGTTGCGGTCGAACTCCCGCCAGCGGAGTCGCACTGGCCCGGCGACACGGTGAGCCGGAACGCCTCGGCGATCGCCGCCGGGTTCTCGCCCAGTTCAGGCGCGAAGTAGTCCGCCGACCGTTCGAGCCCGCCGGCGCGGTCGGCGATCCAGCGCCGGAACGGCTCCGCCTCGCGCGGCTGGTTGGACTGCCGCTGCGCTGCCGAGCTGCCGGGCAAAGACATGTCTTCGACCAGCGACGCTTCGCGCAACAGCACCGTGCCGCCCTGCACCGGCACCTCGAAGAACATGCCGAGAGACAACTCGACCGTCCGGTACACGGCGTTCGCCGGATCGAGGAAGAGGAGCACGCGGTCGCCCTCGGCGAGTGCCGGCAGGCCCACGATCGCACCCACCAGTCCGTCCGGCCCGCGGCCGCCCGGCTGGCGAACGACGATGATGCTGCCCGGGACGAAGCCCTTCAGCACGTCTTCGACCTGGAACAGGAAGTCGGTCGAGAGCAGTCCGTCGACCGGCGCCGGCTCCGCGGCCAGAACCTCGCCGAAGACGATCACCGGCGACCGGTCCACGAGGGACTCGTCGGTCGGCGTTACGTAGACGATCGCCTCCGCGGGCGCCGGGATCAGAACGGCCGCGATGAGCAGCGCGGCGAGCACTGGCGCAACGGATGGCAGGCCGGCGCACCGAGTGAGCGCGGAGCGGAGAGACATGGCGATTAGACGATGCCTGGACATAG
>JAGWAG010000028.1:39353-44351 GCA_021296535.1 Acidobacteriota bacterium
CGTGCGCCCGTCATCGGGCGCACGGATGGCAGGCCGGCGCACCCAGTGGGGCACACCCAGTGGCGTGGCGTCCGGACCCTACTGGGTGCGCCGGCCTTCCGGCCGGCATTCCGGATCCGCCTCTTTAGGAGAGCAGACAGCGGGCTCGTGCGGTCAGGTCGTCGAGCCGGGCGCCGAGTTCGAGCCGGGCCTCTTCCCGCTCGGCGTCGGTCGACCCGCGATCGAGCACGATCGGTTCCCCGACCGCGACCGCCACCCGGGTGAACGGGGCGCCGACGATCATCCGGTCCCAGCTCCTCAGACGCAGGCCGCGGTCCGCGGCGAGCCCGGCGGGGACGATCGGCGCGCCGGACATGGCCGCCAGGACGATGCTCCCGGCCTTCGGCTTGCGCGCCGGTCCGCGCGGACCGTCGGGCATGAGCAACAGGGTCGACCGGTACTTGACCAGCTCGCGGTAGAGGTTGAGCGCCGCCTCCCGGCCACCCCGGGAGGTCGAGCCGCGGGTGACCCGGATGCCCCAGGCCCTGGCCACCCGCGCCGCGAGTTCACCGTCGGCGGAGTGGCTGGCGAGGATGGACACCGGGCCGCCTGCCGGCAGCAGGCGCCGGCGCACGAGCAACAGCGACAGGGCCGCCTGCTCGTGCCAGCAGGCCAGCATCGCGGGCGGCTCGAGGACGCGGTCGAGGTACGCGGCGCCCTCGAGGCGGTGCAGGCGGTAGGAGGCCGTGAGAGTCCCGGAGAGGAGGCGGACCGCCACGGCCGCGGCCGGAAGGGCGGCGCCGCGGACTTTCAACCGACACCGGCGGCGTAGTCGAGGACATCGCCGACGGTCTCCAACGCGGCGGCGTCTTCGTCGCTGATCTCGACGTTCAGGGCCTCCTCGAGTTCGATCAGCAGTTCGAGCTGCTTGGGCGAGTCGATGCCGAGGTCGGCCACGAGGTCGAGTTCGGGGCGCAGGTCGCCTTCGCTGCGGCCGCTGGCGCGGGCGAGTACCTTGCTCGCTGCTGCACGTAAGTCCACTGCTCTTCGGTTCCTGTGCCCATCCGGGGGCTGCCGGGTCCAGCGGGGCCCAGGTCAGAAGTCGGCCGCGAGGTCGCCTCGAAGGTACTGCTCGCGGAGCGAACGTCGCCGGACCTTGCCGCTGCTGGTGCGCGGAATCCTACCGCGTCGCACGAGGAGCAGATCGGCGAGCTGGATGCCCAGGGCGCGGCCGACGCTGCGGCCGACTTCGCTGCGCAGCAGGGCGGCGCCGTCCCCGCGGCCACCCGTCTCCATGACCAGGACCGCCCGCTCGCCGTGCGGCGCGTCGACGGAGAAGGCGGCGGCGCGCTCCCTGCCGCCGGCGCCGAGGACCGACTCGGCCACCCACTCGATCTCGTGCGGCATCACGTTCGAGCCGCCCAGGATGAGCAGCTCCTTCGTGCGGCCGGTGATGTGGACCTCGCCGGCAGGGCTCAGAAAGCCCAGGTCGCCGGTGTAGAGCCAGCCGTCGCGCAGCACCTCGGCGGTCGCTCCGGGGTCGTTCCAGTAGCCCAGCATGGTCGAGGGCGACCGCAGCCGGATCTCGCCGACTTCGCCCGCCGGCAGGGCGCGCCCGTCGGGTGCCGCGATCTCGATCTCGGTGCGGTCCATCGGCGGGCCGTTCGACGTGACCTCGGGGCCGCCGCCGGACGGCGCCGCGGTGTGCAGGCCGTCCACGGTCTGGCTGATCGAGATGAGCAGGGTGTTCTCGGCCATGCCGTAGGCGGCGCGCAGCGCGCCCGGATCGAGGCCCGCGCGCTCGAAGTGCCGGCTGAACTCCGACATCGTCTCTTGCCGGACCAGCTCGGAACCGCTGCACACGTCGCGCCAGCCGCTCAGGTCGAGCGTCTCGAGGCGGTCGGCGCCGACCCGTTCGACGCACTGGCGGAAGGAGAAGTTCGGGGCCGCCGACATCGCCGTCTTCGTGCGCCTGAACTGCTCGAGCCACACCCAGGGCCGGGCCAGGAAGGCGCGCGGGTTGAGCATGATCAGGTCCGCTCCGGTGAGCAGGGAACCGAGCAGGCAGCCGCCCAGCCCCATGTCGTGGTAGAGCGGCAGCCACCCGACGAGGGCGTCCATGAGCTGTCCGCCGCGCGGAATCGCGACCGCTTCCATGCTGGCCCGGGCGCTCCAGGTCGCCGCCGCGTGGCCCACGACCACCGCCCTCTGGTGACCGGTGGAGCCGCTCGTCATCTGCAGGAAGGCCGGATCGTCGCCGCGCGGCGGCCGCGTGGCCGGCACGGGCGACGGACTCGTCGCGGCCAGGGCGGACTGGGACAGGAGGTTAGGGCGCGGGCCTCCCGCGGGCCCGGCGGAAGCGATCTCCTGGACCTGGTCGCTGACGGCGTCCGTACACACCATGTAGCGGGCATCGAGCAGCTCGTTCACCGCCAGCGCCTTCTCGATCTGGTTGCGGGGCGAGCCGACCGCCGCCGGCAGCGCGCCGAGGCGCACCGCGCCGAACCAGACCTCGAACCAGGGCCACGAGGTGGGCAGGCACACCAGGACGCGGTCGCCGGGGCGAACGCCGAGGGTGACCAGGCGGCCCGCGGCGGCCTCGATTTCGTCCAGCAGGAACGGCCAGGTCCGGCGCCCCTCCACCCGGCCGCGGCTGTCGATCAGCGTGATGCCGCGCTGCGGCCACACCGAGGCCGCGCGTCGCAGGGCCTCCAGCAGGGTCTCGGGGTGGTGCTCGGGGTTGCCGGCGTCTGGGTCAGCCATGGAACTGCAGGTCGTAGAGGCGCTTGTAGGCGCCGCCCAACTCGAGCAGTTGTTCGTGAGTGCCTTCCTCGACGACGGCGCCGCGGTCGAGGACGACGATCCGGTCGGCGCGCACGACGGTGGACAGCCGGTGGGCGATGACGAGCGCGGTGCGCCCCTCCATCAGGTTGTAGATCGCCCGCTGCACGACGACCTCCGACTCCGTGTCGAGGTGGGAGGTCGCCTCGTCGAGGATCAGGATGGGGGCGTTCTTGAGCAACGCCCGGGCGATCGCGAGTCTCTGACGCTGGCCGCCGGAGAGGTTCTGCCCACCTTCGCCGATCACCGTGTCGTAGCCCTCGGGCATCGCCATGATGAAGTCGTCCGCGTAGGCGGCAGCGGCCGCCATCCGCACCCGCTCCATGGGCAGATCGTCGCGGCCGTAGGCGATGTTGTTGCGCACGGAGTCGTTGAACAGCACCGTTTCCTGGGTCACGATGCCGATCAGGGAGCGCAGGTTCTCAAGCGGCAGGTCGCGGATGTCCGTGTCGTCGATCAGCACCCCGCCGGAGACGGGATCGAAGAAGCGGGGCAGCAGGTTGACCAGGGTCGACTTGCCGGCACCGGAGGGGCCGACGAGCGCGACCACCTCGCCGCGACGCAGGTCGAGGTCGATGCCGGTGAGGACGGACTTGCCGTGCCCCGTCTCTTCGTAGTCGAAGGAGACCTTGTCGAAGCGAACTCCCCGTTCGAGGCCTGAGACCGGCGGCGCGGAGGGCCTGTCGACGATCTCGCTCTCGACCTGCATCAGTCCGTGAATCCGGTGGCTGCACGCCACCGCCTCCTGCAGCACCAGGTTGACCTTGTTCAGCTTCCGGATCGGGTCGTACATCATCAGGAGCACGACGAGGAACTGCATGAATCCCTGGAACGTCAGGCGTCCGTCCCGGATCATCAGGCCGGCGGCGACGACCAGGACGGCGCCGCCGAACGCCGCGGTCGACTCGATCACGGGGCTCGAGAGGGTCGACAGGAACTGCGCCCGCAGGTTGGCGAGCAGGTGGCCGCGAGTGGCCCGCTCGAACCGGCCGCACTCGAACTCCTCCATGCCGAACGCCTTGACCACCCGGTTGCCGCGGATGCCCTCCGTCAGGAGGCCGGAGAGGTCGGCCATCCGCTCCTGGCTGCGGTAGGTGACCTTCCGCATCCCCTTGCCGAAGCGGAGCAGCAGGTAGCCGAACAGCGGCACCGCGAACAGCGAAACGACCGCCAGGGTGAAGTGAATCGTGAGCAACGTCACGCCGAAGAACAGGAGCATCACGATCGACATGAAGATGTCGAAGAGCCGCGCCGCAACCGCGTTCTGGAGCTTGGCGACGTCGCTGACCACCCGGCTGTAGAGCTCGCCCGAGGTGTAGCGCTGATGGAACCGGCTCGACTGGTGGATGATGTGGCGGTAGAGGTCGTTGCGGATATCCGTCGTGATGCCGAGCCCGGCGCGCTGGAACGAGTAGCCCGAGAGGAAGGCCATCAGGCTGCGCAGCAGCAGGACGAGCACCATGAGAGCCGGGGCGAAGAACACCTCGCTGCGGCCCTCGATACCCGCCCACCGCTTCGAAGCGTCGTAGAGGCCGGCCGCTGCCGCTCTCAGGCCCGCGGTGAAGCTCTCCACGGGCTCAAACAGGCGCGCCACCGCCCCGCCGTCCTCTTCGTCGCTGTCGCCGCCAAGACCGCCGATCCGGACGTCCTGGATTTCGTCCTCCGTGGCGAGGAGGACTTCCTCGAACATCGGGTTGATCAGCCCGACGAAGGCCAGGGTCGCGACGCCGAAGATCACGATCCCCGCCAGGGCCAGCAGTCCCCAGTGGATGTATCGGCGGACGTAGGGGAGGAAGAAGCCGACCAACTCCATGGAATGGCAGCATACTGCGGCGGAGGTGGGGGGTGCCGGAGAGGCGGTGCCGGCCTGCGGCCGGCGCTTTATCTGGCCGCCTGCGGCGGCAGCCGGCCAGAGGGCCGACGCACCCAGTGCCGGAGGGCCGGCGCATCCAGTGTCGCATCCGGCAGAATGTCGTCGATGACGGAATCGCCCGACCCCACAGCACGGGCCGCGTTCCTGCGCGAGGAACTCCATCGCCACGAGCGGCTCTACTACCGGGACGCGAAGCCCGAGATCAGCGATCGGGAGTTCGACCGGCTGATGGCGGAGCTTGCGGCGATCGAGGAGGAGCACCCGGAGCTCCGGACGGCCGACAGTCCGACCCAGCGGGTCGGGGG
>JAGWAG010000028.1:44412-44835 GCA_021296535.1 Acidobacteriota bacterium
AGCACACGCCGCCGATGCTGTCGCTCGACAACACGTACGACCACGAGGAACTCGAGGAGTGGTTCGGGCGACTGACCCGGCTGCTGCCCGATCGCGCCATCGAGCCCGATACCGGCAGCGAGCCAGATGCCGGCAGCCGGCCCGCGACGGACATCGAGTTCGTGTGCGAACTCAAGGTCGACGGCGTGTCGCTGTCGCTGCTCTACGAGGACGGCGTGCTGACCCAGGCCGCGACCCGGGGCAACGGCCGGATCGGGGATCTTGTGACGGTGAACGCGCGCACGATCCGCTCGCTGCCGTTGCGGCTGCCGGCGGAAGCGCCCGCCCGGCTGCTGGTGCGGGCGGAGACCTACATGCGCCGTAGCGCGTTCGCCGCTCTCAACGAGGAGCGCGCCGCGGCCGGCCAGGAGCTCTACGCGAATC
>JAGWAG010000028.1:44846-63230 GCA_021296535.1 Acidobacteriota bacterium
GACAGCCGGGATGTCGCGCGGAGGCGGCTGGATCTGGCCTGCTACGAGTGGGTTCCGCCCGCCGGCGCCGATGGCGAGGGGCGCCGCTCACACGGCGAGAGTCTCGCCGCCCTGGCCGACCTTGGCCTGCCGGTCGCCGATTCGTGGCGGCGCTGCGCCAGCCTGAAGGAGGTCGTCGCCTACTGCGACGAGTGGCAGAAGAAGCGCGGCGAGCTGGACTTCGAGATCGACGGCGTCGTCGTCAAGGTCGATGACCCAGAACTCCGCGACCGGCTCGGCGCCACCGCCAAGGCGCCGCGCTGGGCAGTGGCGTTCAAGTTCGAGGCCGAGCAGGCCGAGACGGTCGTGCGGGAGATCAACGCCCAGGTCGGCCGCACCGGCGCCGTGACTCCGGTCGCCGAACTCGAGCCGGTGCTGGTCGCCGGCACCACGGTCAAGCGCGCCACGCTCCACAACTACGAGGACCTGGCCCGCAAGGACGTGCGGGTCGGCGACGCGGTCGTGATCGAAAAGGGCGGTGACATCATCCCCAAGGTAGTGACGGTGATCCAGGAGCGGCGTGGCCCGGAGTCGAAGCCGTTCGAGCCGCCCGGGCATTGCCCGGTGTGCGGCGAGAAGCTGTACCAGCCGGAGGAGGAGGCGTTGCTTCGCTGCGTCAACGCCGCCTGCCCCGCCGTCGTCCGCGAGAGGATCCGCCACTTCGCGTCCCGCAACGCGATGGACATCCTGGGGCTGGGCGACTGGCTGGTCGGCGCGCTGGTCGAGGGCGACCTGGTTGCCGATCCGGCCGACCTCTACGGCCTGACGGTGGAGAAGCTCGCGGATCTGAAGAAGACGAACGACGCCCGGCTGGGCGAGAAGGCGGCGGCCCGGACAGTTGCCAGTCTGGAGGAGTCGAAGCAGCGTTCCCTCAGCCGGCTGATCTACGCCCTGGGCATCCGCTTCGTCGGCGACAGCACGGCCTCGCTGCTCGCCCGCCGCTTCGGCAACGTCGACGGTCTCCTCGCCGCGACCGTCGAGGAACTCGAGGAGGTCGACGAGATCGGCGACCGGATCGCCGAGTCGGTCCGGGCGTTCTTCGACTCGGAACAGAACCGGCGGCTCCTGGACCGTCTGCGCGAGCAGGGCCTTCAGTTCGAGGAGGAGTCGACCGGGGAGGATGATGGCGACCGGCCGCTCGAGGGCAAGGTCTTCGTCCTCACCGGCTCGCTGGACGGGATGACCCGCAACGAAGCGGCGGCCCGGATCGAGGCGCTCGGCGGCAAGGTCACCGGCTCCGTCAGCGGCCGGACGGACTTCCTGGTCGCCGGCGAGAAGGCGGGTTCGAAGCTCAGGAAGGCGGAGCAACTGGGAGTCAAAGTGCTGAACCAGGCCGAATTCGAGGAGTTGCTGGCCGGGCTCTGATCTCGAGACTCGCGCACGCCGCGGCGCGGCGGCGCCCGGATGCCGGCCAGAACCCGGGCGCGATCCGCGCCACCCGCGAACCAGGCGGTGCGCCCGTCAGCGGGCGCACCGATGGCAGGCCGGCGCACCCAGTAACCGGCCGATGCACCCAGTGCGGAAGCCCTAGTAGCTCAGATAGTGAACGGCAGCCAGAAGCGTCTCGTTCGGTCGGCCTTCGAACACCGCCCGCCACCCGGTCAAATCCGGCCTTTCGCCGAACAGGACGATCGTCTGGCCGTCCCGTTCAGGGCCCGGCCGCAGGCCGGCCTCGACGCGCCATCCTCCGGCGGTGCCCGGCGTCAGCGCGGCAGATCGCGCCCTGAGGCCCGGGGACCCCGCCGACCGTAGACGACGCGCCTCCTCCCTGCAGGCAGGGTACGACCCGGCGTCGCCGGTCAGGGTTCCCGCAGGCAACTCGGGGCTGGCCAGCTCTTCCGAACCAATGTCGACCGCCCACAGCGACCGGCGCACATGGACCAGGTCTTCCGGGTCCCGAATGTCCTCGTGCCGCAGGAACTCGGCCCACGCGCCGTCTGGCGTATCGCTCAGACACTGCACCGGCCCTTCACCGTCCGCATGCCACCGGGCGCCCGGCTGTGCGCCCTGGCCCTCCTCCCATAGAAACGGAAAGCGGGGGTCCGCGTTGCGGTAGGCGATCATGTCGCAGGCGACCAGACCAGGGCCCTGGCCAGGTCGCGCACCCGCCGCGGGCCCGGATCCTCTGGCTGCCATTCAGGTTCCAGCAGCTCCGCCGGGCTCCGGCCGCCCAGCAGCGTACGCGGCCGATCGAACCAGCGCCGCACGCCGATGTCGTTGTAGGCCCCTGCAAGGTCGCCCGCGACCAGCGCCAGGAAGTGCAAACGCGCCGCAACGGAGTCCGGCACCGTGCGTTGGCCCGCCAGGTAGCGACGCAGGCTCACAACTGAAACCCGCAGCAATCTGGCAAGAAGTTCACGCCCCAGCAGCTTGTCGAGCCGCGGTCCCTCCGATGCCGGAACCGGCGAGGCCTCCAGTGCGTCGTTCAGTTGCTTGAGTTGTCGTACGAACCCCTCCCGTCCACCGGCGGCCGGCGGAACGACTTCGGGCAGGTGCCGACCCACGCCGGCACGCCGTATCCGGGCCAGCACGTTCACCCAGACCGACGCGTCCAGCCTGTCGATGGCTCCCTTACCCAGAATCCCCATCGCTTCCGCTCGGGTGAGTACCTGCACCCCGAGGGGCAGCGATCGGCGGTCATCAAACGGCTCGCTGACGGTTCGTATTCGGATCTTGCTCATGCATCCGCATGGTATCCAGATGGGATCCAGGCAGTCAACACGTGGGCGGGTTCGCCACTGGGTGCGCCGGCCTTCTGGCCGGCGCCGCTCCGTGGGCCACGTCGCAAGACTGAATTGCGCACGCCGCTGCGCGACGGTGCCCGGATGCCGGCCAGAACCCGGGTGGCGCGATCCGCGCCACCCGTGAACCAGTCGGTGCGCCCGTCTGCGGGCGCACCGATGGCAGGCGGCGCACCCAGTGTTTGCGGCGTTAGGATGCGCGGCATGTCAGCCGCCCCATGGGTCATCGTGATCGATGACGAGGCCGGGTCGCGCCAATCGATGGCGATCGCGCTCGAACGGGCCGGGCTCGGCGTGCGCGTGTTCGACGACGCGGAGCCGGCTCTCGCGTTCGTCGAGCGGGAGTCGCGGGTGCGCCTGGCGGTGTGCGACCTGCGGATGCCGGGCATGGACGGGCTCGCGTTCCTGAACCGGGTGCGGGCCCAGGAGCTCGACCTGGCGGTGATCCTGGTCACCGGCTTCGGCACGATCGAGTCGGCGGTCGAGGCGATGCGCGTCGGCGCCGACGACTATCTGACCAAGCCGGTCGACCTCTACGAACTCAGGAGCCGAGTGCTCAAGCTGATCGAGAACTGGCAGTTGCGTGACGAGGTGACGAACCTGCGCGAGATGCTCGACGAGCGTTTCGGCTTCGACGCGATCGTGGGCCAGTCGGCGGCGATGGAGCACCTGTTCCAGCAGATGCGCCAGGTCGCGCCGAGCCGCGCTTCGGTGCTCATCCTGGGCGAGAGCGGCACGGGCAAGGAACTCGTCGCCAAGGCCCTGCACCAGGCCAGCCCCCGCCGGCAGGAGCGCTTCCTGGCCCTGAACTGCGGCGCGATCCCGAACGAGATCCTGGAGAGCGAACTGTTCGGCCACGAGAAGGGGTCCTTCACCGGCGCCGTCGGACGCAAGATCGGCAAGCTGGAGCTCGCCGCCCGCGGCACCCTGTTCCTGGACGAGATCAGCGAGCTCGTCCCGGAGCTCCAGGTGAAGCTGCTGCGCGTGCTCGAGGAACGCCAGGTCATGCGGGTCGGCGGCAGCCGCATGATCGACGTCGACTTCCGGTTGCTGGCGGCAACCAACCGCAACCTCGAGGAGGCGGTGGCGAAGGGCGCCTTCCGGGAGGATCTCTACTACCGGCTCAAGGTGGTCACCCTGGCGATTCCGCCGCTACGGGAGCGGCTGGACGACCTGCCGCTGCTGGCGAACCACTTCCTGCGCGAGTTCGCGGCGCGGGAGGGCAAGCCGGAGATGCAGCTCTCCGGCAGGGCTCTCAAGTGTCTGTCGGAGCATCGCTGGCAGGGCAACGTGCGCGAGCTGCGGAACGTGCTCGAGACGGTCGCGGTCTTCCACGACGGCGGCAGGATCGGAGTCGGCGATCTGCCGGACGATGTCCGTGGCGGCGGCGACGCGACCCTCGAGAGCCGGGTCCAGAACGCCTTCGGCGAGCCCCGGACGATGGCCGAGATCGAACGCCAGGCGATCCTCGAGACCCTGGGAAGGACCGGCGGCAAGCGAGCGCAGGCGGCCCGGGCGCTCGGCATCGGCGTGCGCACCCTGCAGCGGAAGCTGAAGGACTATCGCGAGCAGGGGTTGCTCGAGGACGGCGAGACGTGACCGCCCTCTCGGTGAACATCGACCACGTCGCCACCGTGCGGCAGGCGCGCCTGGTGGGCTATCCGGACCCGGTCGAGGCGGCGCGGCTCGCCGAGGAGGCGGGAGCGTTCGGCATCACGGTCCATCTCCGGCAGGACCGCCGCCACATCCAGGACCACGACGTCGTCGAGCTGCGGCGGGTCGTCAGCGGCCGGCTCAACCTCGAGATCGCGTCCGACGAACCGATGCTCGCGTTCGCCGAGCGGGTCGGCCCCGAGCAGGTCACCCTGGTGCCCGAGCGGCCGGACGAGGTCACGACCGAGGGCGGCCTCGACCTGGTCGGGCGCGGCGACCAGGTGCGGGCCGCGGCCAGGCGCCTCGTCGCCGCCGGCATCCGGGTCTCCGTCTTCGTCGATCCCGACCTGAGCCAGATCGCGGCGCTGGACGACCAGGACGACGTGACCGGCTTCGAGTTGAACACGGACGCCTACACGCGAGCGTCGGGCGCCGGAGCGACGGCGGAGTTCGAGAAGATCCAGGCCGCCGCGGAGAGTGGGCTGGCGGCAGGCCGGGAGGCGTACGCCGGGCACGGCCTGACCGTGGCCAACGTCGGTTTGGTGGCGGCGCTGCCGGGTGTGAGCGAGCTGAACATCGGGCACTCGATCGTGTCGCGGGCGGTGTTGATCGGGATGCGGGCGGCGGTTGAGGAAATGCTGGAGGCGATGGAGGACGGGTGAGGGTTGTGGTCGGCGCTGCGCGCCGGCGTGTGTTCCGGAAAGCCGGCCAGAAGGCCGGCGCACCCAGTGGCAGGAGGCCGGCGCACCCGGTCTTCAGCCGAGTTCGGTTTCGAGGACCTCGGTGATTCGGTCGCATAGCGCTTCGATCTGCTGCTGGTCGGGGCCCTCGATCATCACGCGGGCGAGCGGCTCGGTGCCGCTGTAGCGCAGGAGGACCCGGCCGGAGGACCCGAGTTCGCGTTCCGCCGAGGCCACCGCGTCGGACAGACCGGGCACCGTCTCGAGCGGCAGCTTCTCCCGCACGGTGACGTTCCGCAGGACCTGCGGGAAGCGCCGGAAGCCGGACGCCAGATCGGCCAGTGAGCGGCCGGACGCGGCGACGATCCCGGCAATGGCGGCAGCGGTGAGCAGGCCGTCGCCGGTCGTCGCAAGGTCCAGGTCGAGCAGGTGGCCCGATTGCTCGCCGCCGAGCCGGACGCCCTCGCGGCGCATCGTGCCGGCGACCTCCCGGTCGCCGATGCCGCAGCGCAGGACCTCGATGCCGCGCCGCTCCAGCGCGCGCTCGAGGCCCATGTTCGACATCGTCGTGGCGACGATCCGCCTTCCCGGGAGGAGGTCCCGGGCCGCGAGGTGCGATGCCCAGACGTAGAGCAGAACGTCGCCGTCGCAGATGCGGCCCCGGTGATCGCAGAGGATGGCCCGGTCCGCGTCGCCGTCGAGGGCCGCGCCCAGGTCGCTGCCGGTCTCGCGGGTGAAGGCGACGATCCGGTCGGTGCAGGTGGAGCCGCAATCGCGGTTGATGTTGCGGCCGTCGGGACGGTCGCAGGTGACGCGGCAGTCCGCCCCGAGCGATCGGAAGAGGCGGGCGGCGTGGGGCGACGCGGCGCCGTTCGCGGCGTCGATGGCGACGCGAAGGCCGTCGAGGGGGAGGGCGGTCGGCGACGAGGCGCCGGATGCCGACCAGAGGGCCGGCGCACCCAGTGAGGCCCGAAGGTGTTCCAGGTAGCGGTCGGCGAGCGCCGACTCCTCCCTCAGTCCGTCGGCGCCGGATGCCGGCCAGAAGGCCGGCGCACCCAGTGGCGGAGTACCGGACGCGGGCGCACCCGGTGGCGGAGCATCGGACGGCGGCGCACCCAGTGGCGGAGCACCGACGCGGTCTTCGATCGCCTGCTCGACGGAGGGATCGACCTTGAAGCCGTCGGGGCCGATCAACTTGACGCCGTTGTCCGTCCAGGGATTGTGGCTGGCGGAGATGACGATGCCGCCCATCGCGCTGAGTTCGGTGACGAGGAAAGCGACCGCGGGCGTGGGCACGACGCCGGCCGAGCGCACTTCCGCGCCCGCGGAATGGACCGCGGCGGCGAGCCAGCCCGTGATCTCCTCCCGGCTGTCCCGGGTGTCGCCGCCCAGGACCACCAGCGGTCGCGCGCCCGCCGGCACGTCCGCGGGCGGGTCCGCAAGCATGCTGAGGCGGGCGAACCAGTAGCCGACCGCCTGGACCGTCGACCGATCCAGCGGCGGCGTGCCGAACGCGGCACGCATGCCGTCCGTCCCGAAGAGGCTCAAGAACCCGCGTCGCCCTGCGGCTGGGGCGCCTCGATCATCGGCACCTCCACGCGAACGAAGGTCGGGAACTCGACGACGACGTCGTCGCTCTCGAAGCGCACGCGCGCCTGTTCCACGACGAAGTCGACGCCGCGGCCGTCCGTGTCGATCGGGCCGGCCAGTGCATACCCCAACCTGTTGATCTCGGAGCGCGACCCCTGGACCGTGGCCTGGGGCGGCTCGATCCGAACGTTGTCGTGGTCGACGCTGAAGCCGCCGATCGGTTCGCCTGCCCACGCGACCTGCACCGGCACCTGAGCCGAGATCTCCTCGTCGAGCGTCAGAGTCAACTGCTCCGGCGTGAGCGACACGACCGCGATGCCCTCGGCGTCCTCGGGGAGCACGACGTTCTCCGTGCTCAGGATGATCGCGACCTGCCGCGGGCCGCCGTACGTCGTACCGCCGAAGAGGTTCTCTCCGAGCGGCACCTGGACCCGGATCTGATCCCGGTTCAGGGATTCGATCGCGTCCTCGCTGCCGCGGATCAGAACGGAGAGTTCCTCCTTGGGATCCTCGGGCGTGCCGAGGATCGGCGAACCCAAAACGACCATCTGGTCGTGATCCTCCGTCGTCACGCGCGCCCGCACGCTCTCCTCGACCGGCGGCTCGGTCATCTCCCGCACGCGCGGACAGAACGATGCCGGCAGCCAGACCCCGACCGCAATCAGGGCGGCGAGGGTTCGAAAGGCCCAGCGGTTGCCGCTCTCGCTCACGACGAAGCCTCCCCGGTCAGCAGCAACTCGAAGAGCTGGTTGCGCAGTTCCCGCATCGTCAGATCTCCGGTCAGGCGACCCTCACGCGCGGTCGAGATCTTGCCCGTCTCCTCCGAGACGACGACGACGACCGCGTCGGTCAGTTCGGTCATGCCGATCGCCGCCCGATGCCGCGTGCCATGCTCGATCGAAACGCTCGCGCTGGTCGTCAGGGGCAGGAAGCAGGCCGCGGCGGCGACCCGGTCCTTCTGCACGATCACGGCGCCGTCATGCAGGGGTGTGTCGCGGGCGAAGATCGTCAGGAGCAGATCGTAGGAGATCGAGGCGTCGAGGACGATGCCGTTCTCCACGTAGTCTCGCAGGCCGTCGACCCGCTCGATGACGATCAGGGCGCCCAGCCGGCGCAGGGACAGCGCCTGCGCGGCGAGCACGATCTCGAGAATCCCGGACTCTGGCGTCTGATCGCTCATCAGGCGCACCAGCGGGTTGCGTCCGACCCGGGCGAGAGCGCTTCGGATCTGGTTCTGGAACAGGACGACGATGACCACCGGCAGCACGGGCAGCAGGTAGTTCAGCGAGGCCTCCAGGGTGCGCAGCCTCAGGGTCGCCGCGATCCAGGAAGTGCCGAGCAGCACCAGGATGCCCGCCACGATCCGCATGCCCCCGGTGCCCCGGATGACCAGCAGCACGTTGTAGACGACCAGGCCGACGACCAGCAGGTCGACCAGATCCCTCCAACCCAGAAGGCCGAGCGGCTGTGCCAAGTCCATCGCTCCGAAACGCCCCTGGGTCGCTTGTTACCCGCGTTGGCCGGGAATCAGAATGGCTTCGTCGCCCGCAAGTCTCTAACGCTCCGGCTTCGGCAACGGGAGCGGCACCCCCTCGGGTTCCTGCCGCTCGGCGATCGTCGCCGGCTCCGGCGTTCCAGGTACATCGGCTACCGGCGACTCTTCGGCGGCGGGGGCCGGCGCACCCTCGTCGGGCGGCTCGAGGTCGGGGATGGGAGTCGGCTTGTGCACCGGGGCCACATCGAGGCCCGTCGCCTCGTGGATCATCTCGTAAACCCGGGCGCCCTCGATCGACTCGTATTCGAGCAACTCCTTCGCCAACTGCTCGAGCAGGCTTCGGCGCTCGGAGAGGATCTCCCGGGCTTTCTCGTAGCCGCGGTCCACGATCGCGTGAATCTGGCTGTCGATCGACTGCGCGGTGCTGTCGGAGTAGTCGGAGCGCTGCGAGAAGTCGCGGCCGAGGAACACCGGCTCGCTCTTCTCGCCGTAGTTCAGCGGTCCCAGGTCGGACATGCCCCACTCGCAGACCATCTGGCGCGCCATATCCGTGGCGCGTTCGATGTCGTTGCCGGCGCCGGTCGTGATGTCGTCCTGGGAGAGTTCCTCGGCGACCCTCCCGCCCATCAGGATCGCGATCTGGGTGTCGACGTACTTCCGGCGGTAGGTGTGCTTGTCCTCCGTCGGCAACTGCATCGTCAACCCCAGGGCGCGGCCCCGCGGGATGATCGTGATCTTGTGCAGCGGATCGGCCTCGGGCATGAACGCGGCGACCAGGGCGTGACCGGCCTCGTGGTAGGCGGTCACCTCCTTCTCCTCCTCGGTGAGCATCATCGACTTGCGCTCGGCGCCCATGATCACCTTGTCCTTGGCGAACTCGAAGGAGGCCATGTCGACCTTCTTGTGGTTGCGCCGGGCCGCGATCAGGGCCGCCTCGTTGACCAGGTTCGCGAGGTCGGCACCGGAGAAGCCGGGCGTGCCGCGCGCCAGCACCTGGAGATCGACGTCGGGATCGAGCGGAATGTTGCGGCTGTGGACCTGGAGGATGCCGAGGCGCCCGGCGATGTCCGGACGGTCGACGACGACGCGGCGGTCGAAACGGCCCGGCCGCAGAAGCGCCGGGTCGAGCACGTCGGGACGGTTCGTCGCGGCGATCAGGATCACGCCCTCGTTCGTCTCGAAGCCGTCCATCTCGACCAGCAACTGGTTCAGGGTCTGCTCGCGCTCGTCGTGCCCGCCGCCGAGGCCGGCGCCGCGATGACGGCCGACCGCGTCGATCTCGTCGATGAAGACGATGCAGGGGGCGTTCTTCTTGCCCTGCTCAAACAGGTCGCGCACCCGGCTGGCGCCGACGCCGACGAACATCTCGACGAAGTCGGACCCCGAGATGGAGAAGAAGGGCACGCTCGCCTCGCCCGCGATCGCCCGCGCCAGCAGCGTCTTGCCGGTGCCCGGCGGGCCCATCAACAGCACGCCCTTGGGAATCCGGCCGCCGAGCTTCTGGAACTTCTGCGGCTCCTTGAGGAACTCGACGATCTCCGAAAGCTCCTCCTTCGCTTCCTCGATCCCGGCCACATCCTTGAACGTCACCTTCTTGCCGCTGGAGTTCAGCAGCTTGGCCTTGCTCTTGCCGAAGGAGAGCGCCCGGTTGCCGCCGCTCTGCATCTGGCGCATGAAGAACACCCAGAGACCGATGATCAGGAGCAGCGGACCCCAGGTCATCAACACCATGGAGAGCGTGTTCTCCCGCTCCTCCTCCGCGTCGATCCGGACTTCGTGCTCGAGCAGCAGCTCGGCCAGGCCGGGATAGGGCATGAGCTGGGTGCTGAAGCTGCCGTCGCCGACGCTGTCGCGGGGGGCGTTCTTGTAGGTGCCCTCGACCCGGTCGCCGGTGACCGTCACCTCCTCGATCCGGTCCTTCTTGACGTCCTCGATGAACTCGCTGAAGCTGATCTCCCCCCGCTTCGCGGCGCCCTGGCTGAACAGGTTGTAGAGGAGGATCACCATCACGAAGATGGCCGCCCAGAGCAGGAGGTTCTTGAGTGTCGCGTTCATCTACTTCCAGGCCTGCTCATCCATCTTCGGTCTGCCGGTCCACGTTTCGGTCCTGGCCCCTCCGCGTTCGGTTTCCCGCATCGCGGAGAGACAACCACGATCCGGCCCACGGGATTCCTGCCCCGCAGGCAGCCGGACTGCGGAGGCCGGCCGAAAGGCCGGCGCACCCAGTGGCTGCGGCAAGCCTGTCACTGTGTCCGCGGTTCTTCAAGCGATTCAATTCTTTGATCCACGGCGAACGACGAGCGCCGCAGGACCCGCAGACGGTCCCGGCGCTGCTCCCAGCGCCAGCCGTCGCCGCAGTCGCAGCCGACCGAGGCGCCCGTCTCGCGACGCCGCTCGAGCTGCCGCCGGAGTTCGCCCCGGGCGGCCCGCGTCGGCGGATAGGGGGCGCCGGCGAGACGGTGGAGGCGGGCGAGCGCGGCCGGCCATAGCGTCGCCGGGAGGCGCGTCAACGCAGCCGTCTCGATCTCACAGCACTGCCGGCCCGGCCGCGGCTCGAGAGCCTCGTCGAGCAGGCGGCTGATCGTCGACTCGGCGCCCTGGGCGGCCTGAGCCACGCGGTTCAGCCGCGCGACGAGGTCCGGCGTCCCCGCCGTCAGCAGCGGCAGCAGACGGTGACGCACGAAGTTGCGTCGCGGCTCCGGCGCGCGGTTCGTCGGGTCGTCGACCGGGCAGACCCCCAAGTCGGTCACGTAGCGGCGGAGGTCCCCGCGTCCGACATCGAGCAGGGGACGGAGCAGCGGCAGCCCGAGACGGTTCGACACCGGGCGCATCGCGGCGAGACCTGCCGCGCCGCTGCCGAAGAGCATGCGCAACAGGACGGTTTCGGCCTGGTCCAGCCGGTGATGGGCGGTGGCGACCGCCGCGGCGTCCACGGACCGCGCGGCGACGGTCAGGAGGCGGTAGCGCTCGACGCGCGCCCACTCCTCGATGCTCCTGCCCGGCGGCAACGGTCGCGCCGCCAGGAGCTCGAAGGCGACCCCGAGTTCCCGGGCAATCCGCCGCGCCGCAAGGGCTCGCCGGCCGGACCCCTCGTCCAGCCGATGGTCGACGTGGACGGCGCGGGGGCTGAAACCGAACCGGGAAGCGCAGTCGCGGAGAGCGGCCAGCAGCGCGGACGAATCCGCCCCTCCGGAGAAGGCGACGACTAGTGCGGCACCGCGGTTCGCACGGACCAGTTCGGGACGCCGGGCGAAGAACCCGGCAACCGCCCGCTCGATCGTGTGCGAAGGCAAGGGATGGTGGCGGTGGAGGGACTCGAACCCCCGACACAGCGGATATGAGCCGCTTGCTCTAACCGGCTGAGCTACACCGCCCGATTCGTGCCGCACCCTACCGGAATCCGCCCCGGTTTCGGGACCGCGACGGAGCCCCCGAACGCGCCCGACCGGTGAACGACGCCCGCTCAGAGTGACGGTTTGCGCAGCGAGTTCTGGCAGCTCCGAAACTGGCCGAAGAAACTGCGCATCGACTCGGAGAGTGCCTCGTCGTTCAACCGGTAGATCACGTTCTGGCCGCGCCGCTGGTCGATCACCAGGTCGGCCTCCTTGAGCACAGAAAGGTGCCTGGAAATCGTCGGCTGGGAAAGCTCGAACTCACCGACGATGTCGCCGACGCAACGCTGCTCGTCTTCGAGCAGGCGCAGTATCTCCTGCCGTGTCGAGTCCGACAGGGCCTTGAAGACCTTGGTCATTCTCCGGGAGCGACGGTGCCGGGGTTCGAGTCCGCTCAGCGAACCACCGAGACGTACGGGTCGAGGCTCTGTGCTGTTGTCCACGGTCTCAGATCTCCAGAAGTTCGATGCTTGCCTGGCTCCGCCCTTCCCTGATCCGGGAAGGTCCGGCATGGAGGTGGGCCACAGGACCCAACGACCAAAGGGGCTAATGAACAGTTGCCCATTATGACATAAGTTGGGCGCCACGTCTCGCGGAAACGTGTCCGATGCGCCGATCGGGGGGACTGAGGAGGGCCAATCTCAGGCCCGTGAGTTGAGCCTCCCGGGAACCTCGAGCCCCCTGCGCCGCAGTTCGCGCCGCATCCGGCTGAGCACCATCGCGACAGTCGCCGGCGCCAGTTCGACCACGCCGGCGGCTTCGTGCGAACTCCAGCCGTCGACCACCATCCGTTCGGTGATCCAGGTGTCGCGGAGGCCTGTCGCCCGCTCACCCACGACGCACCAGCATTCCCGCCGGAATCGGTACCGGAGCTCCCGAACGTAGATGTCGTTGAAGGGGTTCGCCGCCGCCCTGGGCAGCTCCAGCCCGTCGCCTTCGTCCGCCAGCAGGTCGTGGAAATCGAGGCTCAGCTCGGAGGCGGGGTCGCGCTTGAGCGCCCGCCGGGCGCGCAGCCAGTCGACAAGGGCGCTGCGCGCGACGCTGCGCAGGTAGGCCATGATCGTCGATTCCGTGCGCCCCTTGCATCCGCGCAGCACACGGCGGTTGTTCTGCAGCAGGCGGACGTAGGTCTCCTGAAGGACCTCGTCCACGAGGTCGCGGGTCAAGCGGAGGCCGTAAGTGCGCCCCAACCCGGCGAGCGCGCAGCGCAGCGCCGGTTCGACTCGCTGGATCAGGGGCGCCCAGTCGCCCTCACTCGCCGTGCACCTGTGCCAGATGGCTTGAAACTCCTGCGACTCCTCGACCTGCTGTTCCTCGGTCTTTGGGTTCATGTTCCGCTCCAAAAGAGAAGGAGCGGAGGTGCCCGTGGAACGGTCCGGGGATCCTGGCGATCGGGGCCGGAAGGGCCTCGTCAGCGAGCTGGAAAGGGCCGACGAGAGTAGCACTCTCGACGGCCCGATGGGGGGTTTGGGGTGTGGGAATTTCCAGACCGGAGCCGCCGCTACGCGGCGGTTGCCGGCCAGATGGCCGGCGCACCCGGTCTCTAGCCTCTGAAGCGGGCTGAGACGGCGTCCCAGTCGACGACGTTCCAGAAGGCGTCGAGATAGTCGGGCCGCCGGTTCTGGTAGTTCAGGTAGTAGGCGTGCTCCCACACGTCGACGCCGAGCAGGGGGGTCAGCCCCTCCATCAGCGGCGAATCCTGGTTGGGTCGCGCGATCACGGCGAGGCCGTCGTCCCCGCTCACGAGCCAACCCCAGCCGCTGCCGAACTGGCCCATCGCGGCGCCCTTGAAGCGCTCCCGGAACTGGTCGAAGCCGCCGAAACGGATGTCGATCGCGGTTGCCAGGTCGCCGCTCGGCGCGCCGCCGCCGCCCGGGCCCATGGTCGACCAGAAGAGCGAGTGGTTCGCGTGGCCGCCGCCGTGGTTGCGGACCGCGCCGCGGATCGAGCCCGGCACCTCGTCGATGTTCCGGAGCAGGTTCTCGACGCTCCTCGCCGCGAGGTCGGGGTGGCCGTCCAGCGCCGCGTTCAGGTTCGTCACATAGGCGGCGTGGTGCTTGTCGTGGTGTATCTCCATCGTCCGCGCGTCGATGTGGGGCTCGAGGGCGTCGAACGGGTATGCCAGATCCGGAACTTCGTGCATGATCGTCGTAACTCCTGTGAGAAAGGTGCCTGTGAGTAGGGTGATTCGGCGAGGCGATTGTGACACGGAGTGACCCGGCCGTGTTCCTCGTTGACGATGGCTCGCGCCTGCCCTAAGATCGCGCGGCCTGCGATGTCCGCCGGGCGTCCGGAGGGCCGGCGCCGGGGAGGTTAGCTCAGGGGAAGAGCACCTGCTTTACACGCAGGGGGTCGCGGGTTCGAATCCCTCACCTCCCACCACGGAGGTTCAGCAGTACGCGCGAAGCAAGGAAACGGACACCAACGGGGTCGTAGTTCAGCTGGTTAGAATGCCGGCCTGTCACGCCGGAGGTCGCGGGTTCGAGTCCCGTCGGCCCCGCCATTCCGCTCCACCTTCCCCCGCGCCACCCCTTCGTCAGAAACACAGCATCGGAAACGCGGCATCAGAGGTGACCACGTGAGAGAAAAGATCAAGCTCGTATCAAGCGCTGGTACCGGGTACTTCTACACGACGACGAAGAACAAAAAGCTCAGCCGCGAGAAGCTGAAGCTCAAGAAGTACGACCCGAGGGTCCGGCGACACGTCGAGTTCGTCGAAGAGAAGATGCGGTAGCAAGATACTGGGTGCGCCGGCCTTCTGGCCGGCATCAGGTGCGCTTGCCGCGAAGCGGCGCGCACGAGTCGTCGGGCGGCGACTTCTCGATCCGGAGGCCGCCGCTGCGCGGCGGTTGCCGGCCGGAAGGCCGGCGCACCCAGTCGCACCCAGTGTCGACCAGGCCGGTGCTGCGAGTGCGGCTTCGACCGTCCTCGTCGAGGTCCAGGCGCTGCTCGAGGAGGTCTTCCGCCTCGTCTAGCAGCTCCAGCGCCCGGGAGAGCTGGTTGTCGAGTTCCGCCCCGGCCCTGTACCCCGCGGTCAGGCCGAACGCAGTGTTGAAGATCTCGTATCGGAGGCGGACCCGGGCGTAGCGGTCCACTTCCGGGTCCTCCAGGGCTTCCTCGACTTCCTCCGCGGTGGCGAGCTCCTCTTCGACGACCCATTCCCAGAATCGCGCCAGGTACTCGTCGGACACCTGCCAGTCGGTCGATTCGACGGCTTCTCCCTGGCCGGCCTCGAACGGGAAGCGGTGGAAGACGCTCCGCGCCTGCAGGCGCCAGATGAGCGCGGGCGGCTGGTCCTGCTCGATGACATAGTCCGGTGTCACACCGCCGCCGCCGAAGACCTCGCGGCCGAGGTCAGTGTGGAAGACGGGTCGCTCCTCCGCGGCAGGCGGCTTGAAGTCGACGAAGGGGGGGCCACTCCCGTCCGCTTCCAGGGCATCGCGCAGGGCCTCCTCTGCCAACTCCCCACCGTCCCCGTTGCTGCCGTTCACGTCGTACTCGGTGTAGTAGTCCCAGTACGAGGAGTAGTCCCGCTGGATCAACCTTCCGGCCGGCGTGTAGTAGCGGGCCGTCGTCAGTGCCAGACCGGCGCCGTAGGACAGCTCGTAGACGGTCTGCACGAGCCCCTTGCCCCAGGTCGACACGCCGACGACGAGACCGACGTCGTGGTCCTGGATCGCCCCCGAGACGATCTCGGAGGCAGATGCGGAGCCGCGGTTGACGAGCACGACGAGGGGCAGACCGAGCGGCTCGTGTCGGCCGGTGGAGCTATAGGTCTGATGGGAACTCGGGATGCGGCCGCGCGTCTCGACGATCGTGCTGCCGCTGGGCACGAACTGGTCGGAGACTTCGATCGCCTGATCGAGCAGGCCGCCGCCGTTCTCCCGAAGGTCGAGAACCAGCCGCTTCATGCCCTGTTCCCGGAGATCGTCCAGGGCGCGGGCGAGCTCGCCGCCAGTGGAGCGCGAGAAGTCGGAGATCAGCACGTAGCCGATCCCCGGCTTCAGCATGTGCGCGTGCCGCACGGTTTCCTGCGGAATCTCGGCGCGCGTCACGGTGACCACCAGGGGCTCCTCGAAACCGGGACGCAGCAGGGTGACGGTGACGTCGGTTCCCTTAGGGCCCTTGAGATTCCGGATCGCCTCGTTCGGGCTCATGTCCTCGGTCGGCTCGCCATCGATCAGATGGATGATGTCGCCGGCGCGGATGCCCTTCTTGTAGCCCGGCGTGCCCTCGATCGGCGAGATGACGGTCAGACGGCCGTTGCGCGTGCCGACGTAGATGCCGAGCCCGTAGAAGGAACTCTGCTGCCGCTCCCGCATGGAGTCGTAGGCGACCGGCGGCAGGAAGCTGGTGTGCGGGTCGAGGCTGCGCAGCATGCCGCCGATCGAGGCGTAGATCAGGTCGCGGTAGGCGACATCGGGCACGGCGTAGTGCGCGTGCGCCGCCTCGACCAGGTCGGTGTACTCGCGAATGGGAGCGAACTCGCCGCTGCCCACCGCCAGCAGGTTGCCGCCGGCGACGCCGCCGACGAGAACGGCCGCGAGAAAGAGGACGAGTGCGAGGTTGCGCCAGGGTTTCTTCACGAGTCTCCCGCCATGATCTCCCGCGGTAAACCGCGGCCGTCAGTCAGCCGCCCGGCACGGCGAGCGGCGCGAATCGGCGGATTGTACCAGCCACGGCGACGGCGACGGCGCGGCTCCGGCCGCAGAGGCGGAGGCGCGGCGCGGCGCGGCGCGGAGGCGGAGGCGGAGGACGCACCCGCCCGTCTTGGGTCAGGAGGGGTCGGCTCCCAGGTGACGTTCGCGCTTGAGAGGAGATGGGAGGGGGTGGCGCTCACTCCGCTTCACTCGCTTCGGTTGGACGGTGGTGAGCGCAATGTCGTCGGGCGTCGCTCGTTCAGAGGCACCTGGGAGCCGACCCCTCCTGACCCGACTGGGCTGGACGGCGGTGCCGAGGGGCCTGACGCGGAAGGCAGAGCACCGACCTGTCTCACATCCGCCGGAGGCGGAATCCGGGTCAAGAGCACTGGCCGGCGCCCGCAGACGGACGTGGTTGGCGTATCATGCCGCCCCATGTTCGGCCCAATTGGCATGCAGGAGATGCTGTTCATCATGGCGGCTGCTCTCCTCATCTTCGGCCCAAGGAAGCTGCCTGAACTGGGCCGCACGCTCGGACGGGGGATGGCCGAGTTCCGGCGCGCCACGAGCGACCTGAAGCGCTCGATCGACGTCGAGCTCGACGAAGATAAGCGCCCACCGCCTGCTCGCCGGATCGACAAGACGAAAAGGACCGCGGGTTCGACCGGTTCAACGAAGCCTGCGGGCTCGGCCGACGCGAAGAAGGCGGGCGAATCGGGCGCCCGGACGCCGAGTGATCCCGCCGCCTGAAGAGCCCGAACAGGGGCAGCCGGCCGAGGAGCCCGAACAGGGTCAGCCGGCCGAGGAGTCGGACGAGGAGCCACCGGCCGAAGAGACGGAAGAGGAGCCGCCCGCCGAAGAGTCGGAAGAGGAGCCGCCCGCCGAAGAGTCAGAAGAGGAGCCACCGGCCGAAGAGTCGGAACCGAAGCGGCTGCCACCAACGCAGCCTGCTCGCATGAAGCCCGAGGAGGACGAAGAAGAACTCCCGCGGATGACGCTGCTCGAGCACCTCGACGAGCTGCGCCGCCGCATCCTCCGCACGCTGATCGTCGTGGTGGTCACGTTCTTCGGCTGCTTCGCGTTCGCCGAGGAGATCTACACGCTGTTGGCGAAACCGATCGCGCCTCACGTCGATCAGCTCGCCTTCGACGGTGTCGCGGATCCGTTCATCGTCTACGTGAAGGTCGCGCTGCTGGCCTCCGTCTTCGTCACAGCCCCCTATCTCGTCGCCCAGCTCTGGGGCTTCGTCTCGCCCGGCCTCTACCGCCGCGAGAAGCGCTACGCGATCCCCTTCATCTTCTTCGGCTCCTTCTTCTTCCTCGGCGGTGGCGCCTTCGGCTATTTCGTCGCCCTGCCCTTCGCGGTCGAGTTCCTGGTCAACATGGGCCTCAACGCCAACTGGGACGCCGACATCCGGATCGAGCGCTACTTGAGCTTCGCGGTCAACGTTCTGCTCGGGCTCGCGGTCATGTTCCAGCTCCCGATCATCATCTTCATGCTCTCGCAACTCGGTGTCGTCACACCGCAGTTCCTGATGCGGCATTTCCGCTGGGCGGTGCTCATCATCATCATCCTCTCTGCCGCGATCACGCCGACGCCCGACGTCGTGAACATGACGATCGTCGCCGGCCCGACCCTGCTGCTCTACCTGCTCGGCGTCGGCGCTTCGGCGCTGGTCCAGCGCCGACGCAAGCGCCGCGAGGAAGAGGTTGAAGAGGAGTGGGCTGAGTAGCGGGGCTGACCCGGATTCCGCCTTCGGCGGATGCGGACCAGAACCCGGGTGGCGCGACCCGCGTCACCCGCGAACCAGTCCGTGCGCCCGTCAGCGGGCGCACGGATGGCAGGTCCGCGCACCCAGAGAACCGCCCCCGGTGTGGCGGAGTTCTCTACATGCACATGACACGACGACGCTGCGAGCGTTACGAACTAGAGGATCACCCAGAGACCCGTCGTGCTCAGCCTTCCGCGTCAGGCCCCTCGGCACCGACGTCCAGCCAAGTCGGGTCGGGAGGGATCGGCTCCCAGGTGCCTCTGAACGAGCGACGCCCGACGACAGCACACAAGCCGACGCCAACCCGGAGCGAGTGAGTAGAGTCGACGACTGGCGCGGTGGCGTTAGACGTTTGGGGGTAGCTGTTGTCCGGCAGCTTTCGC